>NZ_JBSFGU010000073.1:0-23484 GCF_053596725.1 Kitasatospora sp. NPDC001660
AAAGCTACCTCGCCGGCCTTCACCTTCGCGGCGCAATGATCTGGATCAAGGACCTCACCCGAACCCATTGATCACGACCGAATACGCGTCCTAGTGCTCCGCGATGCTGTGCGCCGATCGTGATCTCGTACATGCCGTCGCCCAGGCCACTGGTGCATGCGATGAGGCCGGGGGCGACGTGGAACGTCGTCGGGTCGGCCGGCCACTGCCACGGCCGGAGCGGCACCGGGTGCAACCGGTCGGTGAGCTCCTGTACGAGCGGCTCTGGCACTGGGGGGTACCAGGCTTGGGCTTGGTACGGTGCCCCGGTCATCGCCTCGAACAACGAGAACTGCATCAGGAAGCCGCTGAGCGGCTCGCGTTCGGCGCCGTCCTCCGCCGCTGTCAGCCAGACGACCGGGTCGGCCTCGGCCGGGTCCAGCTCCCAGTGGAAGCAGAGCTGGTTCTCCTCGCCGAAGACGACCCGTCGCGGCTCCGCTCCCGGGCGCAGTTCGGTTGCCGGCAGGATCCGGTTCTGCCTGCCCAGCATCTCGGGCCGCCGGTAGGCGAGCCGGTAGAACTCCCGCAGGGCGCGTGGCACGTCGGCGGGCACGGCACCGGGTGCGGCCGGGGCGAGACCCGGCCGCGGGTACCAGCCCGTGGCGAAGTGTCCCAGCGCCCTGACACGATCCTCCCCCGGCCGCGTGAGCCAGTCCAGGCTCGGCGTTTGCGGTGACGGACCGGTCGGCCGCACCTCGTCCAGGACCTCGGGCGCAAGCGGGGGCTCGATCCTCAGGTCGCACTGGAGCAGTTCGCCGGCGGCACAGGACGAATAAACCGGCCGGCCCACGCCCAGATAGCGGCAGCCCCCGAAGACACGCACGAAGAGGTGGACGGGGAGGGGGCCGTCCGACTCGTCCACCAGCCGTGCTCGCACCACGGCCGACGCCGGGCCCATCAGCCGGAACAGCTCACCGCTCCACACCCCGCTGGCCCCCGGCTCGTCCACGGCGTCGGAAAGAATCACCGACGCGTCGGCGCCGACCACCACCCGGGCACCACCCGCCATCGACGAACGCGCATGGCCTCCGGCGAGCGAGCACGCAGCCTCCTCGCCCACTATGTCCAACTGTTCGATCACCTGTGGGTCTCCCGCTGCAACGACTCGTCCACTACTGCGGACTCCTGCCCCGCCGGACGTCGGCCAGGCCCGCCGGGACCGCACGTCCCGTACGTCGCGCCCGGTACCTCGCGGGTGAACATGAACTCCTCCAAGGCCGCCACGAGTGCGGGGCGACTCCGCGTCGTCCAGGTGCCGAGCAGTTCCCCGGCACCCACCCCGCCGTCCCGGCCGCCCCTGCGTCGATCCAGGCGCAGGAAGTCCACCACGTAACACCCCTGGGGATCACCTTCCGGCTCCCAGCGCGCGTCGAAGCACAGTCCCGATCTCATGTGGTCCGCGCTGACCAGCACGGACCCGTACAGCCAGTCGATGGTGTCGGGCCCGGGGTCCACTTCGTAGAGGCGGTTCCAGCTCATCGTCCAGCCGACGGGGACGCGCAGCGGCTGAATCTTCCGCCATGCCTCGCTCGCCGTCATGAGGCGATATCACCGCGCGGCGGCACGTCAGAGCCGTCCCTGAACAGGAGCTGTCCGGTGTGCAGCGCCCCCAGCCGGTCGGGGTCCAAGCGGGTCCGCGAGGTAGTGGACAGGGTCAGCATGAGGTCTCCTCTGGGGCGCGGTGTGCTCGTCTCCCAGCGATCTGCCGGGCCTCGGCAGCCGGCCCGGGACGGGCAGCGATGACGTCGAGAACGGTGTCGGGCTGGATCCTTTGCGGCGACGAGGGGTTGGCGCCGAGGTCCGCCACATGGCTGGGGACCAGTCCCGGTCACTCTGCCGGCGAAGTCGGCCAACGCCTCGGGTGGACGTACCGGTTGGCCATCACCGCGTTCAGCCCGTCGACGGGCTTTGCGGACCAAGGCGGCGAGCAGGTCCTCGGGCATGGCCGCGAGCCAAGCCACGGTGATCGTCGCTCGGCTCGCCTCGTCGTCGAACGGCTTCGAGCGGGAATCACCGCATGACATCGCCTTGCTGAGGATCGAAGACGATCGCACCCTCTATCTCCTCAAGGTAGACCATAAGTGAGATTATCTGGTTCGTATACTCGTGGTCATCGTCGCCCCCGAAAACGACCCGGACTCGTCTTGCGGCAGCCGAGAGATCAAACGGCGCCGATCCTCCGATTCTTCGGTGCGCGAAGCGCGCATCCTCAGCGACGGTCTCGCTCTCTTCGTAAGCGACGCGCGTCAGCCATGCTCCCCATCTGAGGGCGAGCGTAGGGCCCTTGGAGAACGGAAGCCGCTCCCACTGCAGCGTGAAGCCCGCTGCGTCTTCGAAGAGCTCGCGCAGCTCGGCGGCCAGTGACTCGTTCGACATCTCTGGGGAGTCGGGACCGAGAAAGGCATGGAGCGCAAAAGTCATTGTCGCTGTTCAATCTCTCCGCAAGCGGTGGAATCAGGGTCGGCATGAGTCCGATCAGGCACCGCACCGCTTGGTGTACTGCGTCACCATCGCGGAGCTCCGGGGCTGCGCCCTGTGAATCGTGTGATGGATTCCGAGGACGCGCAGCGAAAGCATTCCGGGACCTGCTCCCGCCGCGTGGCCATGCGCATCCAGGAACCCCACGACGAGCGTGACCGGCGGAGCCGCTGTCCGGCCACCAGGTCACCCCTGGCCGCCATAGGGCTGACAGGCGGACTTCGTTCCGCTCTCGGGCGTGCCTCTCCGGAGGGAGCAGTTCCGCCTGGCCGCGGCTGTGCCCATCACACCCTCATGCTCGTTGCGCGGGTGGCCTCTCGGCTTTGGCCAACTCACGACAGGTTCGGATCTCTCACGAAGACAGGATCCTACTTGAGAACTCCCCAATCCTGGAAGGACTTCCAAAGTTGGACGGCCATCCATTACCGTGCACGTCGGTGTTGACCGCGCAGAAGGAGCTCTCGATTGGACAGGCATCCCCACCTGGTGTTTCGCCGCCCCGCAGACCGGAGCGCAATCGTCGGAGGAACGCCTGTCAGCGACCGGCAACTCCCGCGTGGTCTCGTGGCGATGGCGGGAGCAAGGACGGCAACCAGGTCATGAGTTTCCTCCAGGCCAAGGGGGGAGCGGAACGATCTGATCAGGGTGGCGATCATCGGTTCGCCGGCCCCGCAGCAGTTCACCGCGATCGTCGAACAGGTGCAGACGGCACGAGCCCTCGAGCTCAAGGTGGGATCGCGGATCCGTTTCGTCGGCGAGCCGGCCCACTGGGGCCAGCGATCACTCGCCGTGGGGCAGCGCGCTCTTCTCTTCATTCGCCGTATCTCCGGCACGTGGTACGAGGACGCCTGGGAGGGCGACCTTCCCATCGAGGAGATCGACGGCGTGGAGTACGCGCTTTACCGGGTCGCGCACGAGAGGGTCCTCACCTTCTCCGGCCTGCCCGACTCCCTCAAGGCCGATTGCCGACCGCACGCCACGCTGCCAGCAACCACGTGTTTCAGAGTGCCATATGAACAGCCTCCGCTCGTAGCCGAGCACTCCGCACGAGGTTCGGTAACTGATGGAACTGATCAAACTTCAGTGAGATCGGCCGAGGTCCAGCGAAACCGGACAGAGGCCACACCTCGCCGGTCTGCGGCAGTTGGGACGAGCCGACATAGTGCGTCGTCCCGGGCCGAGCGGACCTGTGCCGCCGTGGTGGCAGCGGCCGAACGGACACCAACGCACATGGACCCGGCTGGGACGTCCTCAGTGGATCGACCGGAAAGCCCTGCCCGTACAAGAGAAATCGAAGGAACAGCCATGCCCCTGCCCAACGGCCTCTCCGCCGAGATCGACGGCTTGTGCCGTCGCGGCGACACCCTGGCCGAAGCGGGCCGACTCGATGAAGCCAAGGCGCTGTACGTGGAGGCCCTGCGGCTGCTGCCGGATCATCCGAGCGACTGGGCGGCGTCGACCTGGATCTACGTGGCGATCGGTGACGTGCATTTTCGGCAGGGCGTCTTCGACAGGGCGTACCGGTGCTTCCACAACGCCGTCCGGTGCCCCGGCGGACCGGGCAACCCTTTCATCCATCTCCGCCTGGGTCAGAACGCCTTGGAACTCGGCGACCACGACCGCGCGGCCGACGAGTTGATGCGGGCCTACATGGGCGGCGGCCCTGACATCTTCGACGAGGACGACCCCAAGTACCTCGCCTTCCTGCGGACCCGCGCCGACCTCGACCATGACCGGAGTTCAGGATGAGCGCCGGGCGAGCCCGGGAGTGCCGTCCCGAGGAAACACCCGCCGCACTCGAGAGCGAAACGCCGCTGACCCTGCTGCTGCCTGCCGCACGTGCGGCCTTCACCCGCCTCGCGGAAGGGCTCGGCGGCGCGGAGCGCTGCGGATACGCGCTGTACTCCGACGCGGCGGCGATGACGGTCTGCTGCGCGGTCAACACCCGGGATCATCTGGCCCGCAGCCAGGCCGCCGATCCGGACGACGCGGAGTACTACCGGTGGAGCCCGGCCGAATGGGCGCACGAGGGGGTGGGCCATGAGTACTTCACCGAGGTGAACCGGCACCTGCTCGCACGCTCCATGACTCTCGGCGGCCGGGAGCTGTGCCAGTGGCGTGAGAGTGTGTACGAGGCGTGCGTGGTGACGTTGGAGACACTGGTGGCGGAGGACATCCTCGAGCGGGACGGCGACACCGTCGTGGTATTCGTCGCCTCCGACCACACGGACGCGGAACGGGAGGCCGGCTGGATCCGCCGTCTCAACCCGCCACACCAGGCCCTGCTTTTCACCCGCTGGCTCCGCGCCATCGGCAGCCCGGCCGGCGAAATTGTCCCGTCTCCAGGTGTGGTTCCCGGCCCTGTGACCGGTTCTCAGCCTGTCTGCTTCAGCACAGCCGAATGCACGCAGTCGTCTCGTCCTGGAGAGTAACTATGGGTGTTCTGGTCGACTACTTCGGCGCACATGACGCCGCATCCGTTGTCCGGGTGCTCAAACAGACGGATGGCGAGTCCCCGCTCGGCACCGAGCCCTCTGTCTTCGACGGAGTCGAGGCCAAGGGGGTGGATCCGACCGTTGTCCTGGCGATGCTGATCGCTGCCATTCGGCAGGTTGCGTGGCAGGTGGACCTGGTCGACGAGACCACCGTGTGGCCGGCCTCCCCGGTCCCAGGCCCGGAGGACACCGAGGACGAGGCCAGCCCCTGGGTGACGGGACCGTGGGTGTCCGAACTCCGCCCTCCGGTACGGGACACCCTGGCGGCAGTGCACGACCTCGACGTGCCGGCCGTCACTACCGCATGGGTCCAAGCGGTGGAACTGCACGGAGGCGCCGAAGACATGCAACCCGTAGCCGAGGAACTCATCCGGCTCGCCAGGCGGGCTCGCGAAGCCGACGAGCAGCTCTACTGCTGGCAATCCCTGTGAGGAGGTCCGGCTGCCCGTCAACGGCATGCCGTACCCGCACCGCGTCCGCCACTGCCGGTGCGACACGGCCGAAGAGCACGAGGCCACAACCACGCTGAGCCGCGGACCCGACTCGCCGCCGACCATCGTCAACGACGCGGCAGCCATAGCAAGTGGCATGTCGAGTGCACGCACGCCTGGCAGGACCTCACAGACACAATCATCACTCTCCGTAGCCTGATCCGACGAGTCGGGACCACCCACCGCTGGGACGACCGCCCGAAACGCGGCCCAGGAGTGCCCGCCCATCAGCGCGGGCTCGGCGGTGTGTATCCCGTCAGCCGTATCTGGAGTGAATACGCGGGTGGAGTGCCTTTTGTGGGGGCGGGCTCCTCGTAACACTCGAGAAGCAGGTCGCCGCACAGGTCGTCCAGCTCGTTCTGCGCTTCCTCCAGCAAGGCGTGGGCCCATGCCTCGAGGGACGCGTTCTTCAGCGCATCGTTCGGAACCTGATGGACCGGCTCGGAACCCATCACCTCCCACCCCGACGAACCGTCTTCACGGAACAGAAGCCGCCACCAGTACGGCTGCCAATAGGGCTTCTTCAACGAGGACCAACTCCTCAGTACCGGTTCGGACGGTGGCTGCTTCCATACCTGGTGACGCTTCCATCGACCTGGGGTGCGGGCTGGTGGTTCAGCCCGCCGTAACGGCGTGGGCTGCCGCCGGTGACACATGCTGTCCGGTGCCAGACGGTCACCGCCGCCGTATCGGTGCCGTACGGCACGGCGGCATCAGTGCGGGCAGGCCCCGCGTGGTCTGTGCGGTCAGCGGGGGGAGAAACAGGCGAGTTCCCCGCCGAATCCGACCAGCAGTTCTCCGCCCGGTGCCACCGCCACCGCCACGACAAGCTCCGGGAAGGGCAGGGTGGCGACCTGTTCGCCGGTGGTCAGGTCCCACACCCGCACCGTGCCGTCCCAGTCACCGGTGACGGCGACGGGGCGGCCGTCCACCATCGCCGTCGCCACCGCCTCCACCTCGTGGGTGTGGCCGGTCAGGGGCTCACCGACGGGCTGGCCGGTGGTCAGGTCCCACACCCGCACCGTGCCGTCCCAGTCACCGGTGACGGCGACGGGCCGGCCGTCCACCATCGCCGTCGCAACCGCCCACACCCCGCGGATGTGACCGGTCAGGGTGTGCCTGAGCTGCGGGTTGACCATGCCGCCCGTGGCCCAGTCCACCCCCCAACGTGCCGCCGGCTCGCCCTCCACCGGCACAGCCGTGATCCGCGCCGCCAGCCCGCAGTCCCCGTACCGGGCCGCGTCCAACGCCAGCAGCTGCCGCCGCACCCCAGCCCCCGCATCCCGGTGCAGATGCGCCGATGCCCGGTACACCGCCACCGTCAGCTCCTCCTCCCGCCCCGCCGCCGCGTCCAGCGCGGACAGGACCCGTTCCGAGACGGTGTTGACCAGCCACCCCGGATCGGTCAACCGCCCGCTCTCCATGGCACTTTCACGGTACGGGCCACCACTTTGAAGACCGGCGCTGTCCAAATCGAACTCCTTCTGTTCATTCGGCACCGACGTGCACGGTAATGGGTATAGGCCTAACATTGGAATGCCTTCCATGACTGGATAGTTACCAAGTAGGATCCGAACTCGGCGAGAGCAGAGTGTTGGCCGGAGGCGCGGGAGGTGGAGCGGTGAGCGGCGCGCAAGGTGGGGACGGCGGTCTTCCGGGGCCGCTGAGGCTGCCCGATCCGGGCGATCTACTCGATGACGAGAGCTTCGACCAGCTCGACTTCGCGGGCATCCTCGAACTCGCGCGTGCCTTCCTCGACGCCGACGCGGTAGAGCACGCCTCCACCCTTGCGGTGCGTGCCACCGCCTCCGCCAGCACGCAGCAGCGCACGGCCGGCGTACTCGTCACGGCCTTGGTACAGCTCGCCAGAAAGAGGCCGAAGGCCGCGCTGAAGAGCGTCAACAGCGTGGCCGAGTCCCCGGACCCGGACATCGCCGCCGAGGTCTTCCTCATCCGGGGCATGGCGATGCACGCCCGACGCAAGTGGGCGAAGGCGGACGCCAACTACCTACTGGCGATGATGCTCCGTAACGGCGCCACCTCGGGCCTTGCGGCCATCCACCTCGGCCTCCTGCGTGTGAGCCTCGGCGACGAGGAGGCGGCGGCACAGAACTTCGCCGCCGCCACGACCTGCGGCGACCCCGTGGTCACCGCGCGGGCCCAGCTCGAACTCGCCCTGACCTTCGAGCGCAACGGCCATCGCGACGCCGCGATCGCCCCTTACGACGCCGCGATGAGCAGCCCGCACCCCAACGTCGCACTGCGCGCGGCGTTCAACCTCGCCGGGCTGCTCAGGGACAGTGGCGACCCCAAAGCGGCCGTGTTGTCACGAGCCATGCTCGAAAGCGTCTACGCCACCGGCCATCCCGACTACGCGCCCAAGGCCGCGGTCGAACTCGCGATCGGCCGCCTGGAGGCGGACCAGACCCACGGCGTCGTGGAGTTGCTCACCGTCGGCACCACCTCGGCCGACCCGGCGGTCGCCGCCTTGGCCCACCTCCACCTCGGCGCCTGCCTTGTGGACCCCGTCCAGGCCGACCAGCACCTCGCCATCGCCATGAAGACCGGCTCACGCGAGATCAAGCAGGCCGCCTCCCGGACCCGCAAGCTACGGCGCGCAGCGAACTGACCTTCACCGAGTCGCAAGGAGGCGGCATGAGGACTTCCGCAGGCAGGTCTCCAAGAAGGTCGCCCCTCCTCGAACCACAGAAAGGCTGAGGCCGCAGTGCCGCACACCGAACGAACCAGTGCATCCGCCGCGCGGTCGTCAGCTGCTGCCGCTGCCCTCGTCACCGCAGGCGTGCTGGCGATGACCCTCACCGGCTGCAGCAACAGCGGCCCGGTCACCAAGGGCAGGGTCGGCACGACGTTGGACATGAGGACGGACGGTGTGCGACTGAGGATGACCGTCGTGAAAGTCCAGGAGACCGACTCCGGGACCACCGTCCAGTTCAGTGCCACCGACCCTGACCACTCGAAGACCGCCGACATCAAGAACCAATCCTTCGTCGCGGTGGACGGCTCGGGTGCCTGGTCGTTCCCGGTCCAAGCCGCCCTCGTCAATGCGCACACACCCGATGTCGTCCACAACATCGGCCCCGGCCAGACGGTCACCGGATTCCTGACCTTCCAGGTCACCGGCGTGACCCAGATCCTCTACAACGGCGCCGGCTTCGTCGTGGACCCCCAGGGTGCTCCGTTCAACGGCGGTTCCGCCTACTACGAAGGCTCCTGGACGGTCAGCCGCTGAGCATCCCCAAGGCCGCTCGCCCGCCGTCATCAGTGAGGTGTCCGTGGGCCGTTGCTCCGTGGACTCCACCCGGACGATATCAGCGCCGTCCGGCTCCACTTCGTAGGCGGTCTGAGCCCGTTCCTGTCGTGGGACGGCGTCGCGTAGCGCGACGGGCCTGCGCCCGTCGTGACGGCAGTTCCTGCCCGCTCATCGCCATCGGGTGATGAGCGGGCAGTGCGCCGAAGAGCCGCCGACGACGGTCGGTTGATGCACCTGCGGGCGACGTTCTCAGCCGAGTGCGGGCCCGACGGGAGCGCCGCTGGAAGCACGGGCGACGAGGCCGGGGCGCAGGTGCTGGGAGGTGGCGGGTTCACCGGCGATGCGGCGCAGGAGTTGGCGTACAGCCTCGCGGCCGAGTTCGGCCATGGGTGAGTGGACACTGGTCAACGGTATGGGCAGTTCGGCGGCGAGGGGAGTGTCGTTGAAGCCGACCAGGGCGAAGTCGCTGCCGGGCCGCAGGCCCAGGTCGCGGGCGGCGCCCATGGCGCCGAGGGCGGCGAAGTCGTTGACCGCGAAGATCGCGGTGGGCCGGTCGGTGGGCGAGAGCAGCTCCGTCGCGGCCCGACGTCCGCCAGAGATGTCGAAGGGGCAGTGGCGCACCCGGCGGCCCGGGACCGGCAGGCCGGCCTCACGGTAGCGGTCCAGGAAGCCTGCCGCGCGGTCGGTTCCGGTGCTGGCGAACGGTTCTCCGGCGACCACCGCGACCCGGCGGTGTCCCAGCCCCAGCAGGTGTTCCGCCGCCATTCGCCCGCCCAGGAAGTCGTCGCAGGTCACCGCGGGATGATCGCCGTCCGTGCGGCGGTTGACCAGGACGTACGGGACGCCTCGCAGTGCCGGGTCGGTCAGCGCCGCGCCGTCGAGATGTGCGTCGCCGATGATCAGCCCGTCCACCCGGCGGCCCAGCACCATCGCGATCCGCTCCCGCTGCACGGTGGGATCGTCGCGGGTGTTGGTCACGAAGACCGACAGCCCGTGTGCGGCCGCCTCCTCCTCCACTCCCTCGTAGATGGTGGCCACCACGATCTCCGACAGGCGCGGGAAGAGCACACCCACCAGATTGCTGCGCCGGGTGCGCAGACTGGTGGCGTGCGGGTTGGGGCGGTAGCCCAACTCCCGGGCCAGGGACCGGATGCGTTGCGCCGTCTCCCCGGATGCCGCCCGACCCTGCACGTCCGCCTTGCCGTTGAGGACCCGCGACACCGTCGAGACGTGCAGCCCCAGCCGTTCGGCGATCCCCTGCAACGTGACCGGATCGTCCGTACCCGTCGTAGTGCCACCCATCTCATCCACGGTCCCATTGTGGCGTCCGCCACGGCCTCCGACATGTGCGGACGCATACCGGATCCCTCTCTGTGGCAGGAGAGCCGTCTTCCACGCCGCTGCCATGAGGGCCGTCTCACCGTTACCTGCGGGAGCGGCCTGTCAGCCGAGCTCCGGCTGACCAGTGCTGCGACCGGGATGGTTCAACGTGATCGGAAGGCGGCTCGCGGGACGAGCGCACGCGAAACGGCTGGTATGAATGGGGCATGCAGGAAGAGATTGCACGCTCCGCGATCGACATGTTCATCTCCGCGTTCAACACCTCGGACGACAGCTATGTGACTGCCCTGCTCGCCCAGGCCCTGACCTCGGACGTGGTCTTCTGGGGGCCGTTGGGTCGCAGCGAAGGAATCGCGGCGGTCGAGCGGTTCGTGCTGGACATCCGGCGCCACCCGGCGGGGACCGGCACGATGGTGCGCTGCTCGGAGGTGGACATGCCTGACGAGTGGGCCCGGTACCAGTGGGTCTTCACCACGCCGGACGGAGGTCCCCGCCTGGCGGGAACGGACGTCGTCCATCTGCGGCGGAGCCTCATCGACCAGGTCATCGTCTTTGCGGGGGAGATCGGACCGTCCGCCTCCTGAGTCATCCGTCCGTTCCAGCGGACGAGCCCGACCCGTAGGCGAAGACCCGGTCAGAGAAGCGGTCCAGCACCTGCTCAATCCGGGCGAGCTTGGCGTTGCGATGAGGGTCAGGCGACTCCTTCCAGGTGTTGGTGCGCTGGAAGGTGATGCCGCGCCGCCGGATCAGGCACCGTAAGAAGGTGTTGCCTTGCCGGGCGTGATCGACGCGCTTCCGCTGGTCGGGACAGGAGTGGTGGTTCCGTGGGAGTGGTGGCCTGTCGCTTCATCGGTTCTCCGGGACACGGCGGCTGACGTCGGCGGCGTAGGCGGCCCAGTCGCCGGCGGAGGCCTTCTGCCATTGGACGGCGACTTGGATGTGGATGCCGAGCATGCGGGCCAGGATCGCGGCCGGGACTTCTTCGGCGAGGGCGAACAGGGCCGTTGACCGGGCCTGGCCGGGTTGGATTCCGACGGCGATCAGCCGTAGGCCGAGCCGGTCGGCGCTGATGTGCTGGCCTGGGCGTTGCCCTGGAAACAGCCAGGGCGTCTGGCCGGCGTGTCCGATCACTGTGTAGGGGCGCCGTGTTGCAATCAGGTCGAGGACCAGCGCAGCGAGCGGTTCGGGCAGGACGGTCGGAGAGGTTCCCAGCTGGATCGAAACCCGGCCGTTTGCCTCTGTGACCTGATCGACGGTGAGGCTGCTGATCATGCTGAGCCGTTGGGCGTAGAAGAGTAGAAGTAGTCCGGCGACCCGCTCGGCCGTGGTCAGCGTGGCGTCGTGGAGGAGCCTGCGGGCGTCGTCCCACCGGCCCTCGGAGTCGTGAGGGCCGACCGGGCCCTGCCAGCGCTCGGCGGCGAAGGTCAGCCCCTTCGCCAGCCGGTTCTTGGTTGCCCAGCGGATGAAGTGCCGGTCTGGTCCCGGTAGCTGAGGTTCTCGCCTGCTTTCCACTGGTCCAGGTCAGACTGGGTGCAGGTGGTGAGGGTCAGACCTCTGCCGGTCAGCCAGTCCAGGAAGTTGACGGCGGCGGTGATGTGGCTGCGGACGTTGGCCATCTGCAAGTGGGTGGCGTGGCCGGTGCCGAGGCGGCCGCGCAGGCGTCGTAGGTGGTGCCAGACCGCGTAGCGGTGCAGCACCGCCCGTTCCTCGTGATCGTCACGGGACGCGACGCCCTGGAGGTCCAGCGTTCGAGTTTCACCAGGCGCTCGTCGCGGTCGGGCAGAATGCCTCCAGCGACGAGAACGGCCCGCAGATGGTCGAGGGTTGGACTGGCCTGCACCGTCTACGCGCTCTGGGCCCAGCGCCACTACGTCGGCGGACTGATATGCGTTCCCACCCCTGCGATACCCGTGTCCGCACAGGTCGCCGCATGGGCTGGCCCTGCCATCGGCATACTTGTCGCGCTGTTCCTCTCCATGCTGCTGTGGGCCGCGGCGCGGGGTCAGAAAGCTACGGCGCAGCCTCTCAAGCCGCTGATGATCATCGCGCTCGTCATCGACCTGCTGCTCATCGCGCCGGAGGTGTCCAAGCTTCACTCGATCCTTCCGGACTTCAAGCCGCACAAGGTCACCGCCAGCTTCTGCAAGGAGGGCTACAGCTACTGAGATCCGCAAGCCCGTGATCATGTCGCCGACCAGCCGCACTCCGGGGCGGGGTGCGGTGAAGTCGCGCCCGATCAGGTCCGAAACGAACACCGGCTTGCGGGCATAGCAGGTCAGGCCACGGCGCCGACGCCGGCCGCAACGAGGCCGAGGCGGACGACGGCACAACGGCCGCCCTACAGGCCTCACAGGTGACCCGTCTCAGCGGTGTTTGACGGATCTCATCGAAGTTTGACCGGCGTTGAACCTAGTCCGCGGTGCAGCCCCAGTAGGCGATCTCGGCTGGTTCGTCATCTGGTACAGCACTGTGCACCGGCCGATTCCGGCGCCGACCGGGTCGAGCAGTCGACGTATCGAGGCGTCCCACTGCTCCCGCGTGGGGCGGCCGTGGGAAGCCCAGCTGCGGATCTCCTCCTCGGTCAGGGGGCGCATCATGGCGAACTGGTCGCCCGCCTCGGCGTCGATCGACGCGTAAAAGTCGAGCACCGTGCAGGTGCCTCCGGTCAGGATGTACCCCCGCCAGCCCTCGTCCTCCCACAGCTCGGCGATGCCGCGCCCCGGAAAGCCGTGATCGTCCTCCGCCAGCTCCACGTCCTGTGCCTGGCGGAACGCCGTCCCCAGGCGTCCGATATGCCGAACGGAGAACGCCCAGGCCCGCGCCCGTTTGCATGAGACTGTCACCGAGGGTGAATACCCGAACGCTCCGTTACCACCGGATGTGCGACGGAGCCGTTGGCGGCGCTGGACACACCCGCCCTCAGTTTCCGCTGGGCCGACGGCGGGCGGCGCGCCCGGGGCAAATGCCGGCGGCAGCGACAAGACGGTGCGGATGATCGAGCCGTTCGGCCCGAGGGCCACGGTCGCACCCGGGAGCCTCACTGCAGTCGTTCACCAGCCGTCGGTGATGCGGAGCGGGCGTGAGAAGGAGGCGCTCCCGGTGTTGACCCATTCGTTGAGGGTGCCGGTGGTGTCGTTCCGGGCGAGTAGGTCGGCGTGACCGGTGCCGCGGACGGTGCCGGCCGCCGTCTGCGAGAACGCCCCCCAACCACCGGTGATGAGGGTACGGCGGCCGAAGGTGCCATCACCGTTACCGGGCCACAGATACAGGTTCCCGGTGGAGTCCTCACGCGCCACGAGGTCCGCATGACCGATGCCCCGGAAGTCACCCGCCACCGTCTGCGAGAACGCCCCCCAACCACCCGTCACGAGGATGCGTCCGCCGAAGGTGCCATCACCGTTACCGGGCCACAGATACAGGTTCCCGGTGGAGTCCTCACGCGCCACGAGGTCCGCATGACCGATGCCCCGGAAGTCACCCGCCACCGTCTGCGAGAACGCCCCCCAACCACCCGTCACGAGGATGCGTCCGCCGAAGGTGCCATCACCGTTACCGGGCCACAGATACAGGTTCCCGGTGGAGTCCTCACGCGCCACGAGGTCCGCATGACCGGTGCCCCGGAAGTCACCCGCCACCGTCTGCGAGAACGCCCCCCAACCACCCGTCACGTCGACCGGGGCGGCGAAGGTGCCGTCGCCGCGGCCGGGCCACTCGTACAGGTGCCCGTTGGAGTCGTTGCGGGCGACGATGTCGCTGATGCCGTTGCCGTGGAAGGTGCCGGCGGTGGTCTGGGAGAAGTTCAGGGTGAGTCCGGCGGGCCCGGGTGGCGGGGCCAACGTGTCGGCGATGGCCTGGGCGCCGTTGCTGTTGACGTGCAGGTGGTCGTCGGCCCGGTCGAAGTAGCCGGCGAACAGGCTGCTCGGGTTCAGCGGGTCGCGGGTGGCCTGGTCGAAGTCATGGTAGCCGTCGATGTCCTTGGTGGTCCGGATGTAGGTGTTCACGCACTGACGGGTCTGCTCGCGGGTGGTGGTGTAGCCGCTGTAGCCCTGGAAGGCGGGGATGGTGGTCACGGTGAACCGGAGCCCGGCGGCGTGGGCGCGGGAGGCCAACTGCTGGATCGCCGCCTCAATCGCGGAGTCGGAGGCGTCGTCCATGACGATGTCGTTGATGCCCTCGTAGAGCAGGACACTCTGCGCCCCGGTCTGGGCGAGGACGTCCTGGTCGAAGCGGTTGAGCGCGCTCTGCCCGTAGGGGGTCCGGTATCCGGTTCCGTCGGTGAGGAGCCGGTTGCCGGAGATCCCCTTGTTGACGATGCCCTGGGGCGCCGGAAGGGCCTGGAGGGCTCGCCCGTAGTCGTCGGTCCAGCGGGTGTTGGTGTCCGGGGTGGTGTGGCCACCGTCCACCTGGGAGTCGCCGATGGCGACCACTGTTCCGCCGCTGCCGGAGGCGGTGACGTCGAGGCCGTTGAGGTAGGCCCACTGACCGTAGGTGGCGGGGAAGTTCGTGCCGTCCCGGTCCTGGCTGTGGTCGACGCCGT
This sequence comes from Kitasatospora sp. NPDC001660, assembly GCF_053596725.1. Lineage (NCBI taxonomy): Bacteria > Bacillati > Actinomycetota > Actinomycetes > Kitasatosporales > Streptomycetaceae > Kitasatospora > Kitasatospora sp. NPDC001660. Next base: position 14,653 of record NZ_JBSFGU010000073.1, read on the forward strand.
CACCCGAGGCGGTGGTGTAGGAGGTGGTGAGGGTGTAGGCGTGGTACGGGGCGGTGGTGATCCCCCTGGGCAACCAGAGACTGACCAGCAGATTCTCGTCCGCGGCCACCGGGAACGCGAGCGGGTCGCTGAAGATCTCGCCACCTGGTGGGATGACGGTCTGCTGGGAGCCGCCGAACGTCAGGGTGAGCGGTGCGGCTGCTGCCGAGGAGCCGTGGCCCTGAGGTGCGATGGTGGCGTGCCCGATGGTCACCGGATCGGGGCTGAAGGTGTTCACCAGGTGAATGCGGGCGGTGCTGCCGGCGATGCTGGTGTGGATCACCAGCCGCAGGGTCTGCTGCCCCGTCACGCCCGAGGAGCCGGATGGGCCCCCGGAGCCCATGGCGGTTCCCCAACTCCCGGTCCACGGTGTGGCCGAGGGGCTTGGCGTGCTGGAGGTGGCAAGCGGTGCGGGGACCGCATCACAGGCCAAGACCGCGTGTGCGGGTGCGGTGAGCACCAGTGGCGCGAGCAGCCCGATGGCCAGGGCGGCTGCCGTTGCGGCGGGCTTGCGGCGGTGGGCTGGACGGGTGGAAGTGCTGCTGGTCATGAGGCCTTTCCCTTTGCTGCCGGCTCGTCCGGCTCTTGTCGGATACGAAGCGGCTGCTGCCCGGCGGTTCCGGGCAGCAGCCGCCGGGTTGCTACCAGCCGCCGGTCTGGACGTGCGGTGCGCTGAAAGTGCCGTCGCCCTCGCCGGGCCACATCATCAGGTTGCCGTTGGCGTCGTCGCGCCCGATGAGGTCGACCTTGCCATCCCCGTCGAAGTCACCGACGGCGGTCTGGGTGTAGTACCAGCCGCCGGTGAGCTGCACGGGGGCGTTGAACGAACCGCCCGCGTCGTGCAGCCACATGTTCAGGTTGCCGTTCGCGTCGCGGGCCATGATGTCGCCCTTGCCGTCGTTGTTGAAGTCGGCGGCACGGGTGCCGGTGAAGTTCCAGGGACCGGTCTGGACGTGCGGGGCGCCGAAGGTGCCGTCACCGTGTCCCGGCCAGATGTGGAGGTCGTTGTCGGTGCCCTTGGCGATGAGGTCGGTGTTGCCGTCGCCGTCGATGTCGGTGGCCGCGGTCTGAGTGAAGCTCCAGCCGTCGGTCACCTTGTGCGGGGCGCCGAAGGTGCCGTCGCCGTTGCCGTCCCACATGTACAGGGCCCCGTCCGAGCCCTTGGCGATGAGGTCGAGCCTGCCGTTGCCGTGGAAGCTACCGCCGGTCGTCTCGGTGAAGTTCCAGCCGCCGGTGACAACGCGGGGGGCAAGGAAGCCGCCGTTCATGTTGTTGACCCACAGCAGGAGGTTGCCATTGCTGTTGTCGCGCGCCATGATGTCGGCCCTGCCGTGGCCGGTGAAGTCGCCGGCCACCGTCTGCGAGTAGTGGCGGGGGCCGTAGACCATCCGCCACTTCGCCTCGCCGCCCTGGAACCCGGGCATGCAAGCGACGGTGCTGTCACTGACGACCTTCAGGTAGCAGCCGGCTCCGGCGGGCGAGATGGTCGTCCAGGCGCCATCCGCGGAGGCGTACTGCCAGTCCTGGACGTAGTTGCTGTTGCCGCAGGCGGCGGACAGGGCGTCGCCGTACGAGTCCGCCGACAGACAGACACCGCCGCCGTAGACGGCGGCCCTGGCCGCGTCGATGAGGTTGGTCTTGTTCCAGATCGAGAAGTTCTGGTCGTCGCTGGTCCCGCAGTCGTGAACCTCGAGCGCCTGCGGATTCCAGTCCGGGGATGCCTGGAGGCACAGGCCGGTCGCCTGGTTCTGGATCTCGAAGTAAGGGCCGGGATAGTTGTAGGCCGATGCTTGGCCGACGGAGAACGACAGGCTCGCCAGCAGCATGGCGACTACCGTGACGACGGATCTGATCAGGCGGTTCCGGGCGAATTTCGTGCTCACGTGCTCCTGCTTCCACGGGTTGCGATGAGCCGCGGACGGCACCCCCGTCGGGGCGGACGACAACGTCCTCACCTCACCGGAATGACCTGGTCCCGCGGTCTTGGGCCAGCGTGACAGTGCCGGCAAACAGCCGGTTCACGGGAAGCAAACAAGCGGCTCACGGGCCCGTTCCGAAGAAGTGACCGCAGCGTGAAGCGGGCATGGGGCCGGTGGGCTCCGCCGGTGCGATCCGTCGGCAGACCGGCCCGGGCGGGAAGCCGCGGGGAGCGTGGGCCGGGCGGAGCGTCGGGATGCTCAATCGCTCTCACGCGTCCGCGACGTGGGCCTTCTCGATGGTGCCGAGGATCTCGTGCGCCTCGCTGAGCCATGGGCCGAGGTGGTGGCGGTCGGCGAGGTCGATGGCCTGGAGAACGCGGGCGCGGGCCAATGCCCAGTCGGCGAAGTGGACATGGGTGCGGGCCATGATGACCAGGCTGTCGGCGACGAGTCCGACGTTGCCGATCCGCTCGAAGATGTCGACGGATTCCTGGAGCGCGGTGAGCGCCTCGTCGCGTCGGCCGAGGGCGCGCAGCGTGTCGCCGAGGTTGGAGAGGGTGATGGCGGTGCTGTTGGCGTCGCCGCGCTCGGACCACAAGTCGAGGGCCTCGCGGTAGTGGGCTTCCGCGTCCGTGTGGTGGCCGGCCGCCCGGAGGGCGTCCGCCAGCGCGCTGACGAAGAAGGCGGCCTGCTGTGGGTCGCTGGTTCGCCGGTGGTGCGCGAGGGCGGCGCGGGCGTGGGCGAGGGCCTCGTCGGCTTGGCCGTCGAGGCTGTAGGCGAGCGACAGATTCGAGCGGAGTGTGGCGCTGCTCTGTGGCTCCTCGGACTCGGCGAGTGCGAGGGCCTTCTGCAGGGCCTGGATCGATTTGTCGAGGCGGCGGGCCATGCCGTGGCAGACGCCCAGGGTGCGCAGCACCCACATGCGGCCGAAGGAGTCGTTGTGCGCTTCGGCGATGCGCAGTGCGTGGTTGAGGTGTTCCTCCCACTGGCCGGTCCACCAGTATGTGCGCATGTAGCCGAAGAGCCAGACAGCCAGGCGCCAGGCGAGGTCGGGTCGAGGACCGTCGCCGGCCTGGCGGATGGCCTCACCGATGTTGGACAGTTCCTGGCGGCACCAGCCGAGGGCGTCGGCCTCGTCGGCGAAGACGGGCAGGGGCGCGGGCGGCGGGCAGCCGAGCCGGGGCGGCGTCTGGCCGCAGTCGCGCATGGCCTCGCGGACCTTCTCCAGGGCGAGCGCGTACCAGATACCCATGCGCAGCCGGGCCTGCTCGCGAGCGTGGGCGGTCTCGTCGGCTCGGACGCACTCGGCGGCGTACTCGGCGAGCAGGTCGTGGAGGCGGTAGCGCAGCGGGGCGGGGGTCTGCAGCAGGTGGGCGTCGACCAGGCGTTCCAGCAGGTCTCGCGTCTGGGCGGGTGTGCGGTCCAGGAGGGCGGCGGTGGAGGGGACGGTGATCTCCTGTCCGGGGCACAGGCCGAGCAGGCGGAAGGCGCGGGCGCTTTCGCGTTCACTGTGCCGGTGGCTGTCGCGCAGGGCTAGGTAGCTGGAGGCGAAGGTGGCTCGCACGTCCAACTGTCCTGTGGCGAGGGCGGTCAGACGCCCGGGAGCGCCGATCTCGGCGGTGTTGCCGCGGGTGTCGACTCGGGCGTTGTCGAGGGCGTCGGCGAGGGTGGCGAGCGGCCAGGCGGGGCGGGCGGCGAGGCGGGCCCCGGCGATGCGCAGGGCCAGGGGCAGGCCGGCACAGGCGGCCAGGACGCGCAGGGCGCCGTCGAGGTCCTGGTCGACCCGCTCGCAGCCGCACACGGCCGCGAGCAGTGCGCGCTGATCCTCGACGTCCATGGGGCCGAGGGGCAGGTGGTGGGTGGTGGGCAGGTCGGTGAGGGTGGTGCGGCTGGTGACGATCACGGCGCAGGCACCCGTGCCGGGCAGCAGCGGGAGGACCTGGGCGCTGTCGCGGGCGTTGTCGAGCACGAGCAGGATCCGCCGCTCCGCGAGCACCGTGCGCAGCAACGCCGCGCGATCGTCGGCGTCCTCGGGCAGCGGCTGCGCGGTCGTGTCGGGTGTGGACGGTCGCAGATCGGCCAGGAGAGCGGCGAGCAGCTCGTGGACGGTGCGCGGGGTGCCGGTGCCGAAGCCGCGCAGGTCGAGATGGAGTTGGGCGTCGGGGAAGCGGTCGCGCAGCAGGTGGGCGGCGTGGACGGCGAGGGCGCTCTTGCCCGCCCCGCCCATGCCCGTGACGGTCACCACGCACGGGCCGTGGCCGTTCGCGGCCTGTTCCAGCACCGCACACAGCTGTCGCAGCTCGTCCTGGCGGCCCGTGAAGAACGGAGTGTCGGCCGGCAGCTGCGCGGGCACCGGTGCCGACGGGCCGCGCCGGCCCGCTCCCGGCTGGGCCGGGGCCTCGTCGGTGCGGATCGGATCGGTGAGACCTGCCTCGGAGGTGCCGGGGTCGACGGGCACCACGTCGGTGGCGTCCCGGTCGACCGCGAACGGGGCGGGCGCGGCGTCGACGGGGACGGCCGGGCCGGCCTCGGCGACCGGCGCCAGCAGGGCCGGATCGGCGTTCAGCACCTGCTGGTGGACGGTGCGCAAGGCCGGGCCCGGATCGATGCCCAGTTCCTCGGCCAGGGCCACCCTGACACTCTCGTAGGCCTCCAGCGCCTCGGCCTGACGCCCACTGCGGTACAACGCGGTGACCAGTTGAAGGTGAAACGCCTCGTGCAGCGGGTGAAGGGCCACCCAGCGAGTGAGCTCCGGGGTCACCTCGGCGTGCCGGCCCAGCCGCAACTCGGCCTCGAAGTACCACTCCAGCGCCTGTACGTGGGCCTGGGACAGGTGCCTGACGTCGGCTTCCAGGGTGTGCAGGACCGGCAGATCCGACAGCGGCTCGCCCCGCCACAGCGCCAGTGCCGCGCCGGCGCGCCGGGCGACGGCCTCCCAGTCCCGCCGCGCCCGGGCGTCACCGGCCCGGCCGAGCAGCGCGGTGAACTCCTGGAGGTCCAGCTCCCCGTCGGCCACCCTCAACAGCACGCCGTTCGGCGTGGACGACAGCCGCGGGGCACCCTGGCCGTCCAGGACCCGCCGCAGCCGCGCCACGTGGTTGTGCAGTGAGGTGACCGCGGTCACCGGCGGCTCCTCGCCCCACAAGGCGCCCTGGAGACTGCCCCGGGACACCGTCCTGTTGGCCTGGAACAGCAGCGCCGCCAGCAGCGCGCGGCTCTTTACTCCGCCCAACGGCAATGCCCGCTCGCCGTCACGGACGACAAGCGGACCGAGCAGACTGAACTGCATGGCTCCCCCGGGCGAACACCACACGAACCGGCCGTGAAGCCGACCGTCGACGGGATGCTACCCGGTGCTCCGGCGGGCCTCCGCCCAGCCCCGGCTGCACATACGGACGCCGGTGATTGACGAAGGATTTGCGATCCTTGGGTGCGGGTGCCGGACGGCCCGTGTTCGGCTGCCGGCTACAGCCGCGCGCAGCGGAACGTCTGCCCCTGGTGTGGGTGGCCGCTTTCTAGAGACAACGCCCTCAGCACCGCGATCGGGCGTCCGGCGGAGCGAGGAACTCGGCGGAGGGCGTTCATTCGGTCCTTCGGGGTGAGGTGGTGGCCCGTTGTACGGCCGGCTGCCTCCCCGCCGTTCCGGGGAGGCAGCCGACGCCGTGGTGTTACCAGCCGCTGGTGAGGGTGTAAGGGCGGGCGAAGGTGCCGTCGCCGTTGCCGGCCCAGACCATGAGGTTGCCGGTGGTGTCGTCGCGGCCGATCAGGTCGGTCTTGCCGTTGCCGTCGATGTCGGCAGCGGCCGTCTGGCTGAAGTTCCAGCCGCTGGTGATCTGCTGGGCGGTGCCGAACGAACCGTTGGAACTGTGCGGCCACATCACCAGATTGCCGTTGGAGTCACGGGCGACGATGTCGGCCTTCCCGTCACCGTTGAAGTCGGCGGCCCGGGTTTCCGTGTAGTTCCAGCCACCGGTCTGCACGTGCGGGGCACCGAACGTTCCGTCCCCATGGCCCGGCCACATGTAGAGGTTGCCGTCCGCGCCCTTGGCGATCAGATCGGCCTTGCCGTCACCGTCGAAGTCCGCGGCCGCGGTCTGCGTGAAGTTCCAGCCACCGGTCACCACGTGCGGGGCGCCGAACGTTCCGTCACCGTTCCCGTACCACATGTAGAGGCTGCCGTCCGAGCCCTTGGCGACGATGTCAGCCTTGCCATCGGCGTTGAAGTCACTCACCGTCGTCTCGGTGAAGTTCCAACCGCCCGTCACGACCTTGGGCGCGTTGTACGAACCGCCGGCGTCGTGCACCCACATCATCAGGTTCCCGGTCGAGTCGTCCCGGGCGATGATGTCCGCTTTCCCGTCACCCGTGAAGTCCGCCGCCGCCGTCTGCGAGTAGTGGAGCGTGACGTCGAGGACGTTGCTGTAGCGGAACGGCAGGAAGCCACCGCTGGTCATCTCGCTGCGGTCCATGGCCCGGTACCGGGCGTTGGTGCCCGGGTGCGCCTCCTCGTAGACCATGGCGGTGGTGTGGCTGGAGTCGGTCCACCGGTCGAACAGCACGGTGTGCGCGCTGATGTTGTTGATGGCGTCGCCCTGCCTGAGGTCGTCCAGGCTGCCGAGCCGGGTGGCGTACTTGTCCATCGTCTGGGTCGTGAAACCGTAGTTGGTGGCGCTGGTGTCGATGTGCCAGGCCATCGACACCAGGCCGGAGCAGTCCTGGCGGTACGTGCCGTTGCTGTCGGCCCAGTCGTGATACTGGTCGTACGGCACGTTCTCATCGACCCAGGACTGGGCACGGGCGATGATCTCGGAACGCGTGATGGCGCCGCCGGTCGACGACGTGCCGACCGCGTGGGCGGCAGTGGCCGTGAGCGTCGTGGTGGCGATCGCTCCGGAGGCCGCGACGACGGCGGCGAGGGCTATGCGGACGAGCCTGGAAACCTTGGCGGACAACGGACTTGCTCCTGTTTCGCAGTGATCATTGGAACCGACAAGGTGATCCTGTCGCCGCCCGTACACATTCCGACAACAAGGCGCTCACGGGCCGTCAACAAGCTGATCAGCCTCGTCGAAAAATGGATCGATGCCGATCAGGCGGTACGGCGTCAGGCGATGCGGTGGCCAGGGCTGCCCGACGCGCCCGGCCAGGGCGCCGTGACGCTTACCCCGCTTGGCTCCACACCTACAATCACCACCGCGGACACACCGCACTCAGCGGCAAGCCTGTGGGGCTCGGAAAGTCGTGGCTACTGGTCAAGCCGCGTGCCGATATTCATTGATGACGCCGCCGAGAACGCGGGTACGCACGAGCCTGCCGCTTTCGAGGTCGTGAGCGATGGTGGGCTGCTGATCGGCGCCGGGTGGTATCTGGTTGCGGGCCCGATGGGGACGGTGCTCGTTGTAGTGCCGCTCGTAGGCGGCCAGGACCTGCCAGGCGTGGGCCTCGTTGGCGGCCGGAGCCGCCCCGGCAGGGCCACGATCAGCCTGTCCGCGCCGCACCGGCGAGAACGGGCAGGTGGCCTACCGTCCAGCCTTCGGGGCGGTGGACCCACATCGACACCACATCTATGAGCAGAGTCGGGGATCACCCCGCCACGCTCTCCAGCCGTCCGAGGACCCCCAGTAACGCCCCGACCTGGCCGTTGACCATGTTCGTGGGCTCACTCCAGAAGCCGCTTCGACCAGTCGCCCCGAAAGCGATAAGCACGGCCGTCACCGACCTGCTTCATCCCGCCGGGAACAACGTCCCGATGGTACGGATACTGCTCCGTCACCGCCGCCAGAAGGAACTCCAGGAAGCCACCCTCGAACAGGTCCCACTCCAGCAACGAGTCGAACTTGGCAGCGACCGGCCACCGGTCCGAGTCCGGGCCCCGCATCAGCCAGAAGAACTGGTCGGAGTTCCAGTTGTTGCCCCACTTCAGAAGCCCGCCCTCGGCCGGGAACAGCGGATACGGGCACTCGTCGTAGTCCCCGTCCTGGTAGGCCTGGGCCAGCATGGCACAGTATCCGTAGGGTTCCGTCGTGTAGTACAGGAATCCCTCGAAGCCGAGTGGCTGCCCGGTCTTGGTACTGGGCGCTGCCGATGGTGCGCAGATGTGCAGCTCGTCGCTGATGCTGACCATCCCGTACCGGTCGACGAACGCCCGGTAGTCCGCGGGCAGCTGGAAACCAAGCACCTCAGGCCCCAGCTCCCACGGAACCCGGACCACTCCGCCCACAGGCGGCGGCCCGATCACCGCAGCAAGCCGGTCCAGCATCTCCTCAATATTCACGTCCACTCCCAACAACCGCCCGATCTCGCCGGAGGCTATCCGTTCCCGCCGACATCGAAGACCGTGAGGCCCAGCCTCACGGTGTCAAGAATTCGCCCTGGGAGGTCAGCTCGTCGTGGCCGGGGGGTATCCGCAGGTGACGGTGGGTGCGGCAGAAGCGGCGGGCGGCGCGCAGCCCCTGGGCGTGGGTGTGGGCCGCGCCGCCGTCGCGGGTGGATGACCTGCACCAATGTGCCACCGCTCAGCAGCCATGCCGTTATCGGCCCAGAATCGGCGCCTCAGCGAAAGCGAAGTGGCATGTTTTTAAGACTGCACATCGTGCTCCCGCTCCACGGCCACCACAAGTCACACTCCGGGTCGGGCGCAGCAGACGCTGCTTGCGGTGGACAAGGAGAACCTCACCGGCCGGGCTGCATTCCAGCAGCTCGAAGTTCCCGTACTGCGGCTGCGCCGAGGACAATCACTAAAGCCGCATATAGCGACAAGGCTACCTAAACGCCCTCTGAGTGGGCGTTTAGGGATGGTTTGCAGCGTTAAGTCTCCTCGGTGGCCAACACCTTCGGCATGATTCGCACCTTACGTTCACCTTCGCCGCCTTCC
>NZ_JBSFGU010000074.1:0-22353 GCF_053596725.1 Kitasatospora sp. NPDC001660
CCGAGCCCGGCCTGTTCACCCTCACCAACTCGGCACCGGCCGCCCCCGAGGCCAATTCAAGCTGAACCTCGGCGAAGGCTCACAGAACACCCTCTGACAGCGTTCCCATGGGGTGAGGGGTCTCCAGCCACAGGGTCTGGGTGGCGGCGCGGTACAACTGAGCGCCACCCTCGTCGGCGACCTCGACCGCCAGCTCGCCCGCGCTCGCGCCCTCGCCGCCCTTCCCGCCACCCGCGTCATGGCCTGCCCCAGCCCGCAGCGAGACCCTCGCCCTGGAGGCGCACACGGTCGATAACCAGGTTGCCGTCTCCTGGCGCGGTGCCGCCGTCGCCCTGAACGGCAAGCCGGTCAACTGGTCCGGCATCAACTTCTGCGAACTGGACGGGGGCGGCCTCATCCAGGACGCCAAGGCGTACTTCGACCCCGCCGTCTTCCAGGCCCAACTCGCCAGCTAGCCCCGGATCGCAGGCACCGGCACGGGCTCGGAAGAACGGATAGCGCGAGCCCGTACCGGGTGAGCTGAATCGATCTCAGCGCCGACGGCTGCGCCGGTCCTCGGCCGCCCTCGGTCGAGGAAGTCCTGGAGCCGGCGGGGACGTCAGGACGGGAAGGCCTGGACCCCTCAGGGAGAAGCACGCGTCCGGCCCGTACGCGCAGGGAACGACCCAACATCGCCCCCAGGGTCACCGGTCAGCACGCAGCTGACGGAGGACGCCGAGCAGGTGCGGATGTCCGAGGCGCCGCCGCCGAGGCCGCCGCCCGTCCCGACCTCGACGAACAGGGTGCTGTCGGGCGTGACAGGGAGGTCCGCGGTGACCCTCGCCCCGGCGCCGCCGACGCTGTCGGTGCCCTTACGACCTTGGGATGAACAGTCCTGGTGCTGGTGGGGCCGTGACGTGAGAAGGGCCGCACGGGTTGGGTGAGTTGTGACGCTGACCTGGGCCCGTGCGGCCTGCTCCCATCCTGCCCTGTCCGGGGTCTCTCGCGCACATTTCGGCGAGTTGCTCGAAGAGTTGTCGCCGCGTTGGGGGGCCCGGCGTGAGTCGGCGCTTGATCGGCAGCGGGGCGGCAAGCGGCACCGGGCAGAGGGAGCCGGCCGCAAGCCGAAGCTGGAGTTCGTCGACAGGCTGCTGGTCACCCTCGTCCACCTGCGGCTCGGCCTGCCGCACGCCGCTCTGGCCGAGCTGTACCGGGTGGACCGCTCCACGGTCTCCGTCGCGATCCGCCAGGTCAGGCCCCTGCTCGCGACCCGCGGCTTCGCCGTGCCCGACCGGCCCGACATCAGGCTGCGAACCTTGGAAGACGTGTTCGCCTATGCCGATGCCGAAGGCGTGGCCCTGCGGATCGACGGCACCGAGGTACAGGTCCGACGCCCGCGCGCGGGGCGGCCGGGCCGCAAGGCGTTCGTGTCCGGCAAGAAGAAGCAGAACACGATCAAGACCACCACCTTCAGCGACCACCAGGGCCGCACCCTGTTCTCCGGGGTCGTCCGACCGGGCCGCATGCACGACCAGACCGCCCTGCGCACCGAGGGCATCGCGGAGCAGTTCCGCCAGTATCCGCAGGTGAACGCCGAGGTCGACTCCGGATACCAGGGCCTGGCCAACGAGTTCCCCAGCCAGGTCAGCGCCCCTCCGAAGAAGCCGGCCGAGGACGCCTGCGACGGAGACAAGCGCGCCTGGCGCGAGATGCGCCGCCGCCAGTCCTCGGCGCGGATCTGCGTGGAACACGCCAACGCCGAGTACAAGCAGTGGCGGCCCCTCCAGCGGTACACCGGACGTCGGGAGGACTACCCGGAAACCCACCTGGCCATCGCCGGGCTGGTCTCCGACCGCTCCGCACGACGCCCGACCCGCCGCCGGGCGAGCACCGAACTGGTCCTCGCCCGCGACGCCGTCTGCTGATCACCCACCAGCCGAACCGCCAGGCCACCATGCGCCGACCCCAATTTCACCCAAGGTCGTTAGGGGGCCTCGTCCTCGAGGCGTTGGGGTTCTCATCGAGGGCGAGCCGGCTTCGAGCATCGCGGTCAAACTTCGTTGAGAACCGTCAAACTTCACTGAGACGGGTCACCGGCCTCGACAGCAGCGTCCATCGTCGCGGCGAGAACGGGCAGCGCTCCAACTCGCCCAAGACTGTGCGGGGCATCGCCGCGGCCAGCGCGCAGACCGCGACCAGCGCGATCCGCTCGCCCACCGCCAGCTCCGGGAGTGCTTCCGCGTACGGGCTGCCGGTACGCCAGCTCCTCGTCCAGCTGCCCGTCGCCGTCCGGGACGACCTCGCGGCCGGCGGTCTGCTCGATGGCGTCGGCGGCCCGCCCCAACACCGTGCGGTGCCGCTCCTCCGCCTGCCGGGCCGCGAGCCCGCGTACCCACCCGGCCGCCACGCGCCCCGCCTCGCCCGCCTCGGCGAGCACCTCGTTCACCGCGTGCTGCTGCTCCGGCTGCGCCTGGTCCTCGTCCTCGCCAGGCGGCTCCGCCGCCACCGGCAGGACGCTCATGTTCGTCATGACCGGTGAACCTCATCAGCACCATCAAGGTCACGTCCGGCCGGTGAGTTCTCCTCAGCACCCGGTGAGTTCCGACTCGCAGGGCCGGTGAGTTTCACCCCGTCAAACTCCCCACCGCAGCTGAGGGACGCGACTGCGATCCGTGGAGCAGTCGCAGCCGCAGCCGCACCAGTGTCCGGCCGCCAGCCGCGTACTGCGACCGGCGGTCCCGCGAACGCCGGCCGCCGGTGAGTTCCGCCCCGGCGCCTGGTGAGTTCCGCCTCGCTGAAACTCCCCGCCGCAGGTCAGGGCATGTGCGATCCCCGTCGCATGCGGGCCCGCGTCTGTCCGGTGGCCCTGCAGAACGGTCGCCGGTTGCAGCGCTGCACGGCGGTGGCGCTGCAACCGGCTGCTACCCGTGCAGCGCTGCACCTTGCTACCCGAGCAGCGCGGTGCAGCGCTGCATGCTGTTCCCCTTGTCCCGGCAGCTGGCTGCCGGGTTTCGCCCCGCTGCTGGCTGCCGGGGCGAAACCCGTCCGGGGCGCTGACCTTGACGGCTACGATCCCGCCTATGTTGCGTCCTGAAAGCTGGTCCAGGCTCACGGGTGGAAGTCCCGTCCGGGTAGGCACCGGAGTGCCCGGTAGCAGGTCCCGGTTCGTCGTGGAGACGCGGCGGGCTGAGCGGGATGTCAAAAGCCCCTTCGGGGGGAGCAAGCACGCGGGCCGTAGCATCAAGCGAACCTTGCAGCCTCGTCAGATCTACAGCGGAGAAGCCGAGCCCCTCATATCAGGGCGAAGGCCATGTCCTGAGGGCCCTGTTCCGGGGTCAGCCCTCGGGGTTCTCCCGGGGTACGGAGGGCGGCACGTGTGCACAGTCTGGGCCGGAACAGGAGAGACCCGTCTGACCACGCCTGACGTCGGGCAAGAGACCGGACGTATAAGCCGATGGTGAAGTCGTCCGGAGGGCAGCGGGAGTCCGATGGGGTCGTAGTACCGCTGATCGGCGTGCAACACAACGCGCCGGGAGGGAAGGGCCCCAACTTTGATCACGCTCGTGGCGGAGGTAAGCGCGAGGGCATGGCCGGAGAGAGACCGGTCAACCACCCCGGCGGGGCGAGCCCCGTCGTAGTGGACGGACGTGCGTCCGTCCTGAAAGTGCGAAAACTCCAACGCGCGCTATGGGCTGCGGCCAAGCAGTCTCCGGAGCGGCGTTTCCACGCCCTGTACGACCGTATCCACAGGGGTGACGTCCTGTGGGAGGCGTGGGAGCGGGTCCGGGCTAACAGAGGGAGCGCCGGGGTGGATCGGGTCACCCTGGAGTTCGTGGAGAGCCAGTACGGGGTGGGCCGGATGCTCGGCGAACTCCAGCAAGCTCTCCGCTCAGGCACGTACCGTCCCGCGCCGGCCAGGCGCGTGGACATCCCGAAACCACAGGGTGGCAAGCGGCCGCTGGGTATCCCCACGGTGCGCGACAGAGTGGCCCAGCAGGCGGCGAAGATCGTCCTGGAGCCGGTGTTCGAGGCGGACTTTTTGCCGTCCTCGTACGGATACCGGCCGAAGCGGTCGGCGTTGCAGGCGATGGAGCGTCTTCGGACCGGCTTCATCGAGGGTCGCTGCGTCGTGGTGGAGTTCGACATCCGCAACTTCTTCGGCGAGATCGACCATGGTCGGCTCCTCGCCGAGGTCGGTCGGCGGGTATCGGACCGTAGGGTGCTCAAGCTGCTGAGGCTGTGGCTCCAGGCGGGTGTGATGGTGGATGGGGAGTTGAGGCGGACGGTCGCCGGGACTCCCCAGGGCGGGGTGATCTCACCCCTGCTGGCCAACATCTACCTGCACGTCCTGGACACCGAGCTCGCGAAGCGCGGTGTCGGCGAACTGGTCCGATACGCGGACGACGGTGTCGTCTTGTGTCGGTCGGTGAACAACGCCAGGGCGGCCCTGGCAGCGGTCGGGGAGATCCTCGGCGAACTGGGGCTGGAGCTGCACCCGGACAAGACGAAGCTGGTCGACCTCAGAGAGGGCCGGGAAGGACTCGACTTCCTCGGCTGCCACTTCAGAGCCCGTTTCTCGGGCCGGATGTGGGAGAAGTACCGCAAGCGGCGCTTCTACCTGCATCGCTGGCCCTCACAGGCGGCGATGAAGCGACTCCGGACCAAGGTCCACGAACGGACCGACCGCCGTCGGACGGGAACGGACATCCGCGACGTGATCGCGGACTTGAATCCGATCCTGCGCGGCTGGGGCGCCTACTTCCGAACCGGGAACGCTGCCCGGAAGTTCATCCAGATCGACCGCTACGTGGTCTGGCGGCTCCGCGGACTCATGCTGAGGAAACGGGGTCGCAACCTGCGAGCGGGACAGCTCGATCGGTGGACGGAAGAGTGGTTCAACGGGCACGGCCTGCACCGCCTCCGCGGCACGATCCGCTATCCGAAGACCGCGTAACCCAGTCAAGAAGATCATCGGTAAGCCGTGTGCGGGAAAACCGCACGCACGGATTGAAAGGGGACGGAGGAACCGGGCTCGCAAGAGCACCGCGCCTCCAACTACCAATGGACAGCGCCCCGCCGAACGCCGCCACCGACCAGCCGGCCGACGGGGCAGACCAGGCCCGGGTATGCGCGCGGCCCGGCTGCTCGAACCCGGCGCCGAAGGGCCCCACCGGGCGGCCGCGCACCTACTGCTCCCGCTCGTGCCGCAGCAAGGTCGACCGCGCCAAGGCCAAGGCCCGCGAAGCAGCGGCGGCCGAGGCCGCTGCACCCGCTGCTGCTGTTGCTGCACTCGAGCCAACTGCTGCACCCGCTGCTTGCGCCGGACCTTGCCGCACCCCACTGCGGCACAGCGCATCGGCCAGGCTGAGCGGGCGCTTCCGGGGCATCTCCCCGCCGAACGCTTGGGCCGCGTCGGCCGCCCGGCACCGTCCGAGAGACAAAGCCCTATGGTGATCCAATGGACCTGGGGGCGGTACTGATTGCGATCACCGGCGTGTCAGGCACGCTGGGCGGTGCGTTGCTCACCCAGCGGGGCGCCAGCCGCGCGAAGAAGCGCGAGCTCGAGATGGGCCACGCCATCCAGGAGGCCCGCGAAAACCGCGAACTGCGGCGACGGTGCTACACCGAACTCCACCGGGATGCCCGGCAATTCGCCACAGCGCTGAGCCGCCACCTGTACGTCCTGCGGGATCGCGCAGCCGGGGAGGATGACATCCAGGCGCTGGAAAGAGCCAAGGACGCCCATCGGGACCACTGGTCCGAGACCCTGATGGTCGCCCCCGACACGGTCATCGGACCGGCCAACGAGCTGAACGATGCACTGACCCGGGTGTACGGGCAGAGCAAGCGCATCGAACAGGGAAACCCCAGGAGCGGCGAAACCCTACGATCCGCCGCCGAGGCACAACAAGCGCTCTGGCCCCTGATACGCGCCACCAGAGAGGCAATGCGTGCTGACCTGGGTGTCACGGGAGCCACCCCTTGGCCACAGTCGAACTCGCCCGACGACCCAGCAATGATCGGCGACTTCGAGGAACCGCCCGGCGACCCCGACTCCTAGACTGCTGGGCGAGAGCCGCCGAAAGCGTTGAGAACCCGAAACCGACCCCAGGCCACCGCCATCGCCAGGCTGCTCCCGCGCCACATCCCCACCCCCCGGTCCGCCGTCACGGAGACCGCGTTCCACCCCGCCCAGGCCCTCCTGGACACCACGGCGAGGACCCGCTCCTCCCGGAGGTCGCCGCCGGCCTCACCGCCGTCATCCCCCAGTACCTCGCCGCCGCCCACACCCCACCGCCGGCCCGGCTGCGCCCGGCGCCGGAGCCGGCGGTCTCCACGCTCGGCACCCTGCGGGCCCGAGGCGGCGCCAGGACAGCCGTGGGCGGCGGGGGTGGCGGACCCGCAGCGGGTAGCGTTCTCCATGGCCGTCCCGGGCCGCTGTGAGCCGCTGTCAGAGCGCGCCGCAGGTCCGGCGAGGCGGCGCCGCCGCCATCGACGCCGACGGCCTGGTCACCCTTCACTACGACACCGACCAGCCGATCGACCCCGCCGCCCTGCACGGCGTCCTCGACCAGCCGAAGACCGCGGTGGCCTCCGGCGTGACCATCCGTGGCGACGAATCCTTCGACGGCGTCTGCCTACGGCTGACCGCCACCGACCCGGCCACCTGCCGCATCGCCGCCGACCGCGCCGCCATCGACAACGGCCTGTTCAAGCCCGCCATCCCCAACCGCAGCCCCGCCCTGGCCGAGGGCAACTCCCTCGCCTACCTCACCCTGACCCACTGCGAGATCGAAGGCTCCATCCGCTTCGAGCTCGGCGCCACCGGCCACGGCCCGGCCGGCCAGCACCTCGCCGACCGCATGTGCGACCAGATCCGCCTGTGGGACAAGGCACGGGACGCCCGGTCCACCATCACCCTCCACCCCGCCGGGACGCCCGACAACCAGACCAGCGGCGGGTACGTCATCGACAAGCCCGGGGCCCGCCTGGTCATCACCTACTGACGGGCGCTGCCGCCAGGCGTCCACTCCGCTGACCCGCTACCCGGCCCAGATGTGACAGACGACCCCATCACCGATTCGCTCGAACGAGCGAATCGGTGATGGGGGTCGGTCTTGGCGATCGGCGACAAGCTGCTGCCCGTGACGAGCCCCAGCCTGGCAGTCAGTGCTGCGCGCGGATCGCCACCTGGTCCGTCGGCCTACGCGAGAGCTGCGCGGCGGACACGACGAGCGCAAGCCTCTCTCCTGGACGCTGTGGCGGCTGACCCGAGCCGGTGCGCCTTCGATCCTCTGAGAGGGTTCGATAGGGGATTTCCCCCACTATCCGGTTCTCGTTGATGTGGCACGGACTCAGTTCCAGGATCTCGTAGCGGCCGGGTCCGTGTCCGCGATATTGATCAACCGTGACAGAACGACGCCGGTATCCCTCGGGCTGAAGGACGGCCGCTGACCGGGCAGGAGGTCCGGATCGCCCGGCTGGCCGCGGCCGGGCTCGGCACCGCCGGGATCGCCGAGCGGCTCGGCGTCGACCCGGAAGCGGCGGAGTCCGGGCTGGCCAGGGCGCTCGCCAAGCTCGGCGCCGGCTCGCCCGCCGGGCTGGCCCCGGCGCTGGCCGCCGCGGGCGCCCCGGCCGGGTGACCGGGCGGCGGCGCGCGGGCCGTCGAGGGTCCCCGGGGCAGCGACCGGTGGCCCGAGGGACACCGCGCGCCCCGGGCCGGTGACGGGACTGGCCGGCGCGCGGTTACCTCACGGGGTCAGATGATCCGACGACCCCTCCGGGAGACCTCGATGAGCCCGCACGGAACGATCCCGCGCCGCCTCGCCACTGCCGCCGCCCTGGGCGCCGCCGCCCTCGCGACCGCCCTCGCCCCGGCCGGTGCGGCCCAGGCCGCGACGCCGGGGCAGTTCACCCTCTGCTCCGACGGCTACTACTCGTCCTACGCGGAGTTCCCCGACCGGCACTTCGCCACCAGGCTCGTGGACCCGGGCACCTGCGCCACGATCGGCGTCAGCGGCTGGAGCAAGGACATCGTCGTCCTCCACCAGGCCGGCGGCGCCGTCATCGGCTCCTTCTCCTTCGACGACGCGACCGGCACCGGCGTCTCGACCACCGGGAACACCTGGTCGGCGGGCTACTACCGCTGGTGACCCGCCGCCACGGCCGCACCTGAGGACCGCCGGTGAGCCCCCGTCGCCGGTGCAACCGCGCCGCGCACCGTCCGGGTGTCCCCATCCCTGGCGGTGCGCGGCGCGCCCTGCAATCCACGTGCAAGTTGCCGCCAAGAGGGCCCGCCTAGCGTCAGCGACCTCCGAACCGTCGAGGACAGGCAGAGTGGAACCTCTCCCCGCAGGACCACGACGCCCTGGAGGCCGCCAGGCGGCACGGAGTCGACGAGGAGACCCAGACGTACCTGTTCGGCAACGGCCCCCGCCCCGAGCACGCCGCCACCGCCATCGGCGAGCACCCCTCCTGGGTCGACGAGCGGGCGCTCGGCCGCTGGGCCGTCGGGCTCACGCTGACGCCCAAGTACCAGACCACGGTCGCCCTCAACCGGCTGACCGCGGCGGGAAAGGGGCCGCAAGGGCGCTCGCTGCTCTACCTCGGCGCCAACTCCGACATCGAGCACCCGCTCTTCACCACCCGTGCCACCGAGATGACCCTGGTCGGGGTCGATCCGAAGGGCCTCAACGCGGAGACCCGCCAGGCCCACCTGACGGTGGTCGTCGAGGCGCTGGAGCGCTCGCTGGGTTCCTACGCCGGGCCGGGCCACACCGTCGCCACGGCCAAGAAGGCCGACGGCGCGGTGGCCACGGTCACCGTCGAGGGCCCGGGCGGGCCGGTGCTCACCGTCGACTACCACGCGCTGACGTACGACGAGTACCTCAAAGCCCACCCCGGCGAGCGGTTCGACGTGGTGATGGACAAGGACTCCTGGCTGCTGGACTGGCGGTCGGAGCAGGACGTCGCGGAGGCCGTCACCGGTCTGCTCGCCGACGGCGGCACGTGGGTCGGCGGCACCCGCCTGCGGCCGTCCGTCGAGGCCGGCTTCACCCGGACCCCGAACGACCGCCTCGGCCTGGCGGCAACCAAGTGGAGCGGCTACCAGGACCTGCACGTGCGCACCCCGTCCGGCCGCGCGGTAGCCGAAGCCACCCGTCTCGACGACCTGCTCTACTCGGTCGCCAAGCTCACCGAGGACCGCTTCCGGTTCCGTGACTGGACCTTCGACGAGGACGCGTACCAGACCATGCTGCGCGAGGATTTCAAGGACACGCTGCCCTTTCACCGGTTCTTCTCCCGCGACGACGATGCCGAGAACACCGCGAACGCGATCGAGCTGCTCCCCGGCCTAGCGGAGCACCTCGCAGCCGAGATCGCCACCTTCGCCACGCGGACCGGCACCTTCGACGCCCGGCGCATCCTGGCCGACCTGGCGCGGGTGCTCGGCGTCAACCCCGCCCTGGTGCTGCCCCCGGACGGGGCGGAGGGAGGGGGCGCTGCCGAGTGACCCGCCTGCACCGGCGGGGCGTCTCGGCCGGACGGGGCCTAAGCTGGCGGCCGTGATCGAGCTCCCCGGCTTCGCCGTCCTGCTGGCCCGTCTGCTGGACCACCGGGGCCTGGCGTCCGCCGAGCTGGCCCGGCGGGCGGAGGCCGCTGAGCCCGAGGTGGCCGCGGTCCTCGCCGGCGCCGCGCCCGAACCCGCGCTGCTGCGCCGGCTCGCGCCCGCCCTCGGCCTGGACGCCGCCGACCTCTTCGAGTGCGCCGCCCTCCCGCTGCCGGAGGACCTCGCCCCGGCCGGTGGCATGGCCACCACCTCGATCACCGGTGTGGTGCGGCTCGTCCTCGCGCTGCCGCCCGCGTCCCGGGCCGAACTCCGCGCCGGCGTCGCCGAGTTGCCGTCCGCACGGCACCGCGGGCGGATCGAGGGCCTGCCCGCCGTCCTGCCGGACCGGCACACGCCCGGGAACCTGCTGATGCGGATGGTCGCCACCCGCAACCTCGGCTGGAACGGCACGGCGAAGGTCGTCCAGCTGCTGACCGGCCGTTCCCGGATGGCCACCGTCTACGGCCGGATCGCCTCCGGCGAGGCCGAGTTGACCCCGGACCTGGTCGCCGACCTCGCCACCGTGCTGGCCGTGCCCGCGGCGGACCTGGCCGCGGTCCTCGGCCTCCCGCTGCCGGCGGCCGCCCCGGCGCGGGGCGAGGCCGTCACCGACGCCGCCCTGCTGCTCCGGGACCTCCGGCGGCTGGGCGTCGAGCAGTTGCGCGAGGCCGAGGACCTCGCCCGGGCGCTGCCGCCGGCCTGAGCAGCCCGTATCGCGGGTGCCGGTGCGCGGCAAGTCAGGTGCAAGTGCGGTGCAACCGGGCTCCGAAGACTGGTGGCATGACTTCGAGCAACTCCTCCGATGCCACCACCGTCCACCACTACACCCGCGAAATGGCGATGATCCACCAGGTGTTCCGACGCGAGTCGCGCCTGCTGGCCGAACTCGTCCAGGAGGTGCGCCCCGGCGACACCGAGCGTTCCCGGATCCTCGCCGAGCACTGGCGGCAGTACGCCGTCGGCCTGCACGCCCACCACACCGGCGAGGACGAGATGCTCTGGCCGGTGCTGCTGCCCCACCTGGACCTCGACGCCGAGCAGGTCCTGGCGATGGAGGCGCAGCACCACGGGCTCAGCGACGGGATCGAGGAGGTCCGGGGGCTCGTGGAGCGGTGGGAGTCCCGCGCCCTGACCGAGGACCGTGACGAGCTCGTCGCGGCCCTGCACCGGCACCACCGGCAGCTGTGCGCCCATCTCGACGAGGAGGAGCGGGAGGTCATGCCGCTGGTCGCGCTTCACGTGAACGAGAAGCAGTGGCAGGCGGTGGGGGAGCGGGGCCTCGCCGAGACGCCCAAGAACCGGCTGATGATCGCCCTGGGCGCCATCCTGGAGGACAGCTCGCCCGAGGAGCGCCGGGAGTTCTTCGCCCGGCTGCCCCTGCCGGCCCGGGTGCTGTGGCGGCTCTTCGGGCAGCGGCAGTACCGCCGCGAGACCGACCGGATCCGCGGCCGGCGCACCACCGCCTGATGGGCCGTCCCACCCCTTCCGGTCCCACCCCCGCCGTCCCGACCGAGGAACTCCCACCGATGCGCATCGGATTCTCCGTGCCCCAGTTCGGCCCGTTCGCCGACCCCGACCGCAGCGCCGCGATGTGTAAGGCGCTGGAAGCGCTGGGCTGCCACAGCCTCTGGGTGGGCGACCGGCTCCTGTCGCCGCTCACGCCCCCGGACGGCTACGCGAGCGGGGGGCCGATGCCCGTCCGGTACGGCACCCACCTCGACCCGCTGCTCGCCCTGGGCCTGGCGGCCTCGGTCACGGAGCGGGTGCGGCTGGGCAGCAGCACGCTCAACGCCCTGTGGCAGCCGCCCCTGGTGCTCGCCCGGGCGCTGACGACGCTCGACCTGATCAGCCGGGGGCGGCTGGACGTGGGCATCGGGCTGGGCTGGATGCGGGAGGAGTACCAGGCCACCGGGGTGCCCTGGCAGGGCCGCGGCGCCCGGCTGGAGGAGACCCTCGACGTCCTGGACGCCGTGTGGTCCGGTGATCCGGTCGTCCACACCGGCCGGCTGTGGAGCGTCCCCGAGTCGACCGTGCTCCCCAAGCCCCACCAGGGCCCGAGGCCGCCGGTCCTGCTGGGCGGCTTCACCCCGCCGGCCCTGGAGCGGGTCGGCCGGCGGGCGGACGGCTGGCTCGCGGCCTCGATGCCGGTGCCCTACCTCGACGGTCTCTGGGCGGTCGCCGTCGAGGCCGCCGAGCGGGCGGGGCGGGACCCGGCGGGCCTGCGCCGGGTGTTCCGGGTGAACCCCGACGTCACCGCGGTGGAGGCGGATCCCGCGGAGATCCACCAGCGCGGGACGGTGCGCCAGATCTGCGACCACCTCAGGGTGATGTGCGGGTCGGCGGGGGACGAGGTGCTGGTGGACCTGCAGCTGACGACCGATTCGCCGGAGGAGTTCCTCGACCTGGCCGCGGCCTTCATGGCCGAGCTGACCGGACCGTGACAGTTCCGGACCGTGACGGTTGCCGCTACGCGGGCGTCGCCGGCAGCCCGTCCAGGGCCGTCCGTGCGGCGTCCGCCCACAGCGGGGAGTCCCAGGCGGCCGCCACCCGTGCGGCTTCGAGGTAGTGGCACCGGGCCCGGTCGGGGCGGTCCAGGAACCGGGCGAGGTCGCCCAAGGTCTGCGCGACGGGCCGGAAGACGATGCTGAGGCTGCTCGCCCCGCCCGGGGACGCCTCCAGGGGGAGCAGGTCCCGGTACACCTCGGCGGCCGCCGCCCGGTCCTCCAGGGCGATGGCGGCCGCGCCGCGCAGCCCGGTCAGGATGAGGAAGGCGAAGTCACGCCGCAGCGGCGCGCGCCGGCCGAACACCTCCCGGGCCTCGTCGGGCCGGCCGGCGGCCAGCAGCGCGAGCGCGGTGAGGGACTCGTTGACCGGCTGGTACTGCTCCCACACCGCGAGCAGCATCGGCAGCACCTCGGCCAGCCGGCCCTGCTGCAGCCGGATGCACCCGACGGCCAGCGCCGCCAGCCCGTCGAGGTCCACCGCTCCCCGGGCGCGCAGCTCCGCCACCCCCGCCCCCAGCGCCTGCTCGGCCTCCTCGAAACGGCCCCGGGCCATGGCGAGCATGGGCTCCCGCAGCCTCGCCACCGCGAACGCGCCCTGGAGCTCGTAGGTGCGGGCGATCCCGTCCGCCTGGACCAGGCACCGCTCCATCTCGGCCGGGTCGTTGCGGGCGGCGGCGATCCGGGCGGCGATGTAGGACGTCATCCAGGCGTACTCGGGGCTGTCCTGGGAGGCGGCCACCTCGGCCAGTTCCCGGTGGAGTTCCGCGTAGGCGGCGGGTTCGAGTTCGCCGTCGACCCGGCGCAGCAGCGAGGTGAGCGTCAGGCCCCGCAGCCGGGGCTCGCCCACCCTGCGGGCGAGTTCCACGGCCTCGCGGGAGACGGCCACGGCGCCGGGGTCGATGTCGTCGAGCGCGTCGGCCAGCTGGTCGAGGAGCAGGCACCGCTGCCGGTCGGATGCGGCCGGGCTCTCCAGCAGCGTCCTGAGCTCCGCGACGGCCTCGGTGTCGGAGCTCGCGTACGCGCGCACGCGCCAGGGCGTCGGTTCGGTCCACGTCGTGTAGGCGGCGGTCAGCAGGTCGTCCCGGCCCTCGGCACGGGCCACCAGGACGGCCTGCTGCTGCGCCTCGCGGGCCGGTACCACGGCCCCCATCCGGACCCGGCAGTCCACCAGCTGTCCCAGCAGCGACACCCGCAGCAGGGCGGCGTCCTGGTCGGCGAAGGCGGCCGGATGGTCGGCGAGGAGGCCGAGCGCCGAGGTCAGCAGGGCCTCGGCGTTGCGGGGGGCGTAGCGGCGCACCGCCTGTTCGCCCGCCAGTTGGGCGTGGTGGACCGCGGGCCCGGCGTCGGCGGTCATCACCGTGGCCGCCTGCAGGAGGTGGTGGGCCGTGGCGGCGACATCGTCCGAGCCGAGCGCGATCAGGCTCCGGCCCAGGCGGGAATGCATCCGGGCCAGGCGCAGCCGGGTGAGGTCGTCCTCCAAGGCGTCCCGTACGAGGGCGTGGGTGAAGCGGACCGTGCCCGGGCGGGGCTCGGTGAGCAGCCCGGCGGTGACACCGGCGTCCAGGGCGTCGAGCAGCTGCTCGGCATCGCAGTCGGCGGCGTGGACCAGGAGGGCCACCGCGGCCTCGCGTCCGGCCACGGCCGCCAGCCGCAACCCGGCCGTGACGGTCGGCGCGAGCAGGGCGAGGCGCCGCCGCAGGACGTCCTGGACCCCCTGCGGCACGCGGGCCAGCGCCTGCTGCTCGCCCTCACCGGCCATCAGCAGCGAACTCTCGTGCAGGTAGAAGGGGTTGCCCCCGGCCCGTTCGGCCAGCGCCGCCGCGGCGTGCTCGCTCATGCCGGCCGCGCCGCGCCGCAGCAGCTCCTTCGCCTGGGCGTCCGACAGTCCGCCGATCGCCAGCCGGACGGGCGAACAGGCGGCCAGGCGGGCCAGTGCCCCGGTCAGGTCCCCCTCGCCGGTGCGGTACGAGCCCACCAGGAGCAGCGGGACGTCCCGCAACTGCTCGGCGCAGAGCAGGAACAGCTCGATGCTCTCCTGGTCGCCCCGGTGCAGGTCGTCCAGCACGATCGCCAGGGGCCGCCGCCCGGCCGTCCCACGGAGCCAGCCCAGCAGCGCCCGGTGCAGGCGGAAGCGCCGGGCGGGGCTGCCGTCCGGGTGCTCGGCGTCGCGCGTGGTGCCCGGCGCCAGCAGCGGGGCGAGCTCCTCGGCGTACGGGCCGGGCGGCGAGGCCTGCGCCAGGGTGGGCAGCATGTCGAACCAGGCCCGGCCGGGCGGGGCGCCGTCGGTCTCCGGGCAGTTCCCGGTGCCGACCAGCCAGCCCTGGTGCGGCAGTTGGCGGACGGCGGCCTCCAGGAGGCTCGACTTGCCGATGCCGGCCTCGCCGCTGACCAGGACCACCTGGGCCAGGCCGCCCCGGGAGCGGTCCGCCGCGGCGGCGAGCCGGGACAGCTCCTCGTCACGGCCCAGGAGGCGGCCGGGGGTGAGCACGGTGGGCGTCCGGCGGTCGACCTTCACCATCTCAGTGCGGGTTGTCTCGGCGTGTGCTTCGGTCGTCCGAGCCGTCGCGGGTGTGGCGGGCGCCCCGGTCGCCCGGTGGAGGACGTCCAGGCGCTGGTGCAGCAGGGCCTGTTCCAGTTCCAGCAGCGCGGGCCCGGGTTCGATGCCGAGTTCCTCGCCGAGGACGTGGCGGGCCCGGCGCAGTGCGGCCAGGGCCTCCCCCTGGCGGTCCCGGGCCCACAGGGCCAGGGCCAGCAGCCGCCAGCCCTCCTCGTGCAACGGCTGCTCCCGGGTCAGCGTGCCCGCGTCGTCGAGGGCCTGGGCGACCTGCCCGCAGCCCAGTCGAGCCGCGGCCAGCCGTTCGCGGGCGGTGCGGTGCACCTCCTCGAGCCGAGCGCGTTCACCGGCCGTCCACGGCTCGTCGGAGAACTCCGCGTACGGCTGCCCGCCCCAGGAGGCGAGCGCCTCGGCCAGGCCCTCGGCGGCGACCCGGGCGGGCAACCCCGCCTCCGAACAGGCCGCCACCCGGCTCTCGAACGCCCAGGCGTCCACCGCGTCCTGCTCGACGGCGAGGGCGTAGCCGTAGGGCGCGCTGACCAGCAGCCGCGCGGGCGTGCGCGGTGCCCGGTTCGGTTCGAGGACGCGCCGCAGACGCGCGATGTAGGCGTGGAGCGACCCCTGCGCACTCGACGGGGCATGGGTCGGCCACAGCCGCTCGATGATCCGCTCCGTGGGCACGACGGCTCCACGGGCGAGCAGCAGTTGGACGAGCACCATGCGGGCGAGCCGACCACCGGCGTCGACCGGGCGGCCGTCGACCTCGACCCGGAACGAGCCGAGCACCTTCCATACGATCATGACGAGGACATCATAGGTGGACGGGACGGCTACGCAGACGCAGTGTCATCAGCACTGCCGCCCGCGTTAGCGCGCCACGTGCCCTCCGGGCCGTGGACTACCTGCGGGTGAGCACAGAGGAGCAGAAGCAGGGCTACGGCATTGCCGGTCAGGTCCGCAAGAACGGCCGTCACATTGCCGGCAAGGGCTGGGACCACGTCGGCACGTACAAGGACGAGGGGGTCTCGGGGTCGAAGGAGATGGGCGAGCGCCCGGATCTGTTCGCCGCGCAGCTGGCCGCGCGGGCCGAGCGGATCGTCCCGGCGGGGTCCTCGATCAGCTGAAGGCGGACGGCAAGGTCATCGAGCTGTACACCGACCGGGCTCCGTGCCCGGACCTCTGCGCGCCGATGCTGAGTGCCGATGAACGGGCAAAAACCGCGACGACCACCTATGTGATCCCGTACGCCTCTCCGTCGGCGCCGGGAGGCAAAACGCTGAACTCGGCCTGGGCCGATCACCTGGCTGACCTGGTCAAGCAGGCCAAAAAACGCCGAGGGCTCCCGTAGGGCGAGAGAGCGGACATTGGAACGGAAGGACCTCGGATGCTTCCCGAGCGTGTTTAGGTAGCCTTGTCGCTATATGCGGCTTTAGTGAGTGTCCTGCTTGGCAGACGGCAGCGCGGGCACGGCCGTCCTTCGTGATCACTGAGCGTAGAGACACCATGATCACGTGGAGCCGTGCCTGCTCTGCATCCTCCCCCCGCGGCCGATACCTTTGCCGGTCGTTCTTACCCGATGCCGGCCGACAGGGTGTCGAGGGACGACGCCTCGCGGAGGGCCTCACCGAGGGTCCCGGGCGTGCGCGCCGCCACCGCGCACAGCGGGGGCCTGGCAGCCCGGTCAGTTGCCCGGATGGGAGGCTGCCCAGCCGTGTTCGAGCAGCGCGAAGGCCTCGTCGGCGGCTCGGCGCGGTTCGGCGTGCCGCAGGATGAGGCTGCGGGCCTCAAGGGCGAAACGGGCCAGGGCGGCGCAGCTGACGTCATCCTCGGGCGCACCGACCGCCTCGGCGACGGCCCTGGCCAGGGCCGCTTCGTGGCGCGTCCACATGCGGTGCGCGTAGTCGCGCAGGGCGGGGGTCTCCTGTACCAGGCGCGTGAAGTCGGCGAACCGCGGGTCGGTGGCATGGACAGCGAGCTGGGTCTGCTTCAGCAGGAGGTGCTCGCGCAGCGCCTGCGGGATCGACTGGCCCGGGGGGCGTTCGCGCACGGCGGCGACGAGTTCTGCTTCCAGTTCGTCGTCCTGATCGAAGACCAGGGCTTCCTTGCCGGAGAAGTGTTTGAACAGGGTGGTCACCGAGACGTCGGCGTGGTCGGCGACGTCTTTGACGCCGACCTGGTCGTAGCCGCGTTCGAGGAAGAGCTCGAGTGCGGCGTCGGCCAGGGACTGGCGGGTCTGGGCCTTCTTGCGCTCGCGGCGCCCGGTCGGTTCGGTCACTCGCCCACCGTACCGCAAAGTGCATTTACTGTGAAAGTGAAGTCATTGCACTTATTGGGCGAGTGTGGTTTCTTGGTGATGCGCCGGGTCTCCCGGCGGCTGACCCACCTCCCGAGGGACACTTCCATGAACTCTGCCCGTGATCCCCGCATCGCGATCGTCGGCGCCGGCCTCGGCGGCCTCACCTGCGCCCGAGTCCTCCAGCAGCACGGCCGCTCCGTCACCGTCTTCGAACGCGAGGCATCCGCCGACGCCCGCCCGCAGGGCGGCACCCTCGACATGCATCCCGACACCGGCCAGGCCGCGCTCGGTGCGGCGGGGCTCCTCGACCGATTCCACGCCCTCGCCCGCCCCGAAGGAGACGAGTGGCGCGTGCTCGACTTCGCCACCGCCTCCCTCCTGGCGCAGCAGGGGCCCTCCACCGACGGAGGCCGGCCGGAGATCGACCGAGGCCAACTGCGCGGCCTGCTCCTGGACTCGCTCACCGAGGACACGGTGCGGTGGGACCGCGCCGTCACCGGCGTCACCCCGCTGGCGGACGGCACCTGCCGGCTGCTCTTCGGCGACGGCACCGCCGAGGACTTCGACCTGGTGGTCGGTGCCGACGGCGCCTGGTCACGCGTCCGCCCGGCCCTGTCACCCGCCGTACCCGACTACACCGGTGTCACCTTCGTCGAGGCCGGATTCGACGACTGCGACACCCGCCATCCCGACCTCGCGCGGCTGGTCGGCAACGGATCGATGCTGGCGAAGGGCGCCGGCAGGACCTTGGTCGCCCAGCGCAACAGCAACGGCCACATCCGCGCCTACATCGCCCTCCGCGCGCCCAAGGACTGGCATGAGGCCGCCGGTATCGACCTCGGCGACCAGCGGGCCGTGCGGACATATCTGTTGAGGTTGTTCGACGACTGGGACGAGAGCCTGCGCTACATCCTGCGCAACAGCGACCACGGGTTCATCCACCGGTCCCTGTTCGTCCTGCCCGCCCCGCACACCTGGGAACACGTTCCCGGCGTCACGCTGCTCGGCGACGCCGCGCACCTGATGCCACCCGTCGGGCTGGGCGCCAACCTCGCCATGCTCGACGGCGCCGACCTCGCCCACGCACTGGTCACCGAGTCCAGCGTCGACGACGCCGTCCGCGCCTACGAGAACATCATGCTGCCGCGCTCGATCGAGGCCGCGACGGGGAGTGCGAAGGGACTCGACAACCTCGTTCCCGCGACGGCCTCCTGAAGCGACTTGTATCCGACCGACTGACTGAGCAGGGCAAACAGATCCGCGATCGTGAGCCGCAGGCGTCGCTCCGGCCGCCCCATGGACGGCGCAGCATGGGGGTAGGTGGCCAGGAGGCTGTCGAGACGTTCGTGTCCTGCCTTCTCGGCAAGCTCGGGCTTCGCGGCCCCGTTCAGCTCGGTCGTGTCCGCCTACCGTCGGGGCCTGGTGATCCGATGCGGGTCCGCACAGCGGCCGACCGTGCGGCATCGAGGTGGTCGCGTGGACGTACCGGTGAAGCGACCGGACGGCGCCGACTACGACGACGCTCCGCCCGTGGCCAGCGCGGTTCGCGCCAGCCCGCGCAGCCAGGCGTGGGCGTGGTCGGTGTCGTAGCGCTGATGCCACGACAGGTACACCGGTGCCGACGGCAGTTCGAGCGGTAGGGGGAGCACGACCAGGCCGAGGTCGGCGACCGCTGACCGCGTGGTGGCTTCGGGGACGGTGATCAGGAGATCGGAGCCGCGCGCGAACTCCAACGCGGCCGCTTCCGTGGGCGCGGTCGCCACCACGCGGCGGGTGAGGCCGAGCCGAGCGAGGGCGTCGTCGAGGGCATTGCTGAGGTTTCCACGTCGCGAGACGGTGACGTGCTCAGCGGCGGCGTAGCGCTCGGCGGTGACAGTCCTGACACGGGTGAGGGGGTGTCCCTGCCTCACGACGATGACGAGGCGGGTCTCGCCCACGTTCTCGGCGCGGACGTCCGGTGCGCTCGGCCGGTTGGCGTTCGCCTCCAGATCGACCTCACCACGCCGCAACTCGGGGGTGTCGACGCTCGATTCCGCGACGAAGCGCAAGCGCACGCCCGGCGCCTGTTCGCGCACGGCCGCGAGCAGTGCGGGGCCGCTCAAGGCGACCAGGGAATCGTGCCAGCGGAGTGTGAAAGTGCGTTCCAGCGTTGCCAGATCGAGTTCACGGCTCGGTGCCAGCACCCCCTGGACCTGGTGCAGCAGCTCGTGCACCTGCTCCCGCACCGCGATCGCATACGGCGTCGGGGTCATCGTGCGGCCGGTGCGCACCAGGATCTGATCCCCGGTCGTGCGCCGGATCCGGCCCAGACTCCGGCTCATCGCGGGGGCGGTGACATGCAGGCGCGCCGCCGCCCCGGCCACACTGCCCTCCTCCAGCAGCGCGTCGAGCGCGGCGAGCAGGTTCAAATCCAATTGCATGTGAGTAATCCTATCCGTGCTTGACATGCATTTGAAGTTAATTACCGGGCTGTCTACCGTTGAGGCGAAAGCGCGGGAAGTAGCGCGCAGTTCGGCCCTCGACCGGCCTCAGCACCCCTCCTCAGACGGGAGTACCACCATGTCCGAAACGCTTCAGACCACTGACGTCGCCTCCTTGGACGCCGACCTGCTCGACCGGACCGCGGCCGCCGTGCGTGAGGCCGGTTCGGCACTGCGCGAGCGGTACGGCGAGGTGGTCCCCTACCGGACCCGCGAAGAGCTGATGAGCGCGCTCGCCGCCAACGACGCCACCGCCCTCGACATCCTGCGCCCCCGCCTCACGAGCCTGCGCCCGGACGCCGGCTGGGTGGAGGACGAGCTGGACGGCGGGGCGCTGCCGCCCGGCGAGTGGTGGGTCGTGGATCCGGCCGAAGGCAACGTCAACCACCTGCACGCCCTGCCGGAGTGGGCGGTGACCGCCACCCTCGTGCGCGACAACCAGCCGGTGCTCACCGTGGTCCACCTGCCGTTGACCGGCGAGACCTACACCGCGCTCACCGGCGCGGGCGCCCACCTCGACGGCCGGCCACTGCACGTCTCCCGGACCGCGGACCTCGGCCTGAGCATCGTGGCCACCAGCCAGGCCCGGCCCGACGAGGACGAGAAGGTCGTGCGGCGCGTCGGCTCCTCGATCACCGCGATGCTCTTCGACGCACTCGTCGTCCGCGTCGCCGTGCCCGCGACCCTGCACCTGCTGAACGTGGCCGCCGGCCGGCTCGACGCCTTCTGGCAGTTCGCCGGCGCCCGCGCGGACCTGCTGCCCGGCGCGCTCCTCGTCACCGAGGCCGGCGGACGGATCTCCGACGCCGAGGGCCGCCCCTGGACCCCGCAGAGCGAAAGCTTCCTGGCCGCCGCGCCCGGCGTCCACGCCGAGGCCGCCGCCACGCTTTCACGCTGACTCTGCACCACAACACGCTGACTCTGCACCACAACCCGCACGCACGGAAGGACCAGATCATCATGACCACGATCGCCGTTCTCGGAAACGGCCGCGTCGGCGGCAACCTGGCCACCGCCCTCACCCGGGCAGGACATGAGGTGACCGTGGCGGACCGCGCGCCGGGCGCCGCCGCCGACGCCGCCCGAACAGCCCGGATCGTCATCAACGCCACCCCGGGCGCCGGCTCCCTGGACCGGCTCGCCGCCCTGCGCGACGAACTGCGCGACAAGATCCTCGTCGATGTCTCCAACGCCACCATCGACGGACCGGACGGACTGCCCGCCGACCTGATCTACCCCGGCTCGAGCCTCGCCGAGCAACTCCAGGAAGCCCTCCCCGAAACACACGTCGTCAAGACACTCAACACCATGCTCTTCCCAGTGATGACCACGCCGGCCACGCTCACCCAGACACCGACCGCGTTCCTCTCCGGCGAGGACCCGCAGGCCAAGCAGGCCGTCCGCGAACTCCTCACCGACCTCGGCTGGCACAAGGAGTGGATCACCGACCTCGGCGGGATCCGGACCGCCCGCGCCACCGAGGCCGCGATCCTCTTCGTCCCGCACGTGATTCGGTCCAGCGGATTCGCGCCCTTCGCGATCTCGATCGCCCGCTGACCGTACGCAGCGCACCGCCGCCGGCAGGCCCAGATCCAGAACGGATACGACAGCGCAGCCAGGGCCGGCGATTCAGCGCCGGACGGCATCACGCTGCCGCTGCTCCACTCCTGCGACTTGTAGAGATCGGAACAGTCATTCCCATCCGTGTCGCTACGCCAACTCCAGGAAGGTCCTCATCATGTCCCTCGACCCCCAGATCGACACCCTGCTCAAGCAGTTGGCCGAAGGAGGCGAACCGGCACCGGAGAGTCGAACGGTCGCGGAGAACCGCAACCTCGTGAGCAGCTTCTCCACCCTCGCGGGCGACGTCGAGCCCGTCGGCAGCGTGCACGACGCAGTGGCCACCGCCGAAGGCCTCGAGGTCCCCATCCGCATCTACGCCCCCACCACCCTCCCGCGCTCCGGGCCGCGGCCCGTAACAGTCTTCTTCCACGGGGGCGGCTGGGTCCTCGGAGACCTGGACAGCCAGGACCACATCGCCCGCATCATGGCCAACCGCTCCGGCACGATCGTGGTCTCCGTCGACTACCGACTCGCGCCCGAACACCGCTTCCCGGCGGGGATCGAAGACGCCTACGCCGCCCTGACATGGGTCGCGGCCAACGCCGGAAGTTTCGGCGGCGACGGGCAGAGCATCGCGGTGTTCGGCGAGAGCGCCGGCGGCAACCTCGCCGCGGCCCTCGTGCAGGAAGCGCAGCGGCGCGGGGGACCTCACATCGCACTGCAGGTACTGGCGTACCCGGCGGTCGACCGGTTCGACGACAGCCCCTCCATGTACGAGAACATGGCCGGACCGTTGCTGAGCCGCAGCTGGCTCGAATGGTTCTGGGGCCTCTACCTCAACACGCCCGACGAAGGCACCGACCTGCGCGTCTCGCCGGCGCGCTCCGACGAGCTGGCCGGGCTGCCTCCCGCCGTCATCGTCACCGCCGAACACGATCCGCTCCGGGACCAGGGCGACCGCTACGCGCAGAAGCTCGCCGACGCCGACGTGCCGGTCACGCACCTGCCGATCAAGGGTGCCACCCACGCTTTCTTCTCGTTCACCGGGTCGGTGCAACTCTCACGGGACGTCCTGAATCAGCTCGGAGATGCCGTGGCCACGGCGTTCAACAACTGACCTGCCCACCGTTGTGAAGACCATCAGCCAGCGGCTGGGTGAGCTACGACGGCGTGCCTTCGCGGGGCGCACCGGTGAGATCGAGGGCCTCGCTCCAGGCGGACCTGGCCCACGCCCACGCCCACAAAGCCCGCCTGACAGCTCGCGTCCACAACTAGTACTGCAATCACAGTTATGGGGTGTGGCCTCGGCGTTTGTAGTGGCTGAGGCGGGCCCGGGTCTGGCTGAGGCGTCTCCACCATGACCAGCG
>NZ_JBSFGU010000075.1:0-20931 GCF_053596725.1 Kitasatospora sp. NPDC001660
ATCGCGCTGTCTCGATGCCCGAATTCTCCTTTTTATATATTTAAGTTTTAAACGTCTGTTTGGCTCCCGGGGCGGGCCCCCCCCCGGGGGGGGGGGGGGGGGGCGCCGCGCGCCCCCCCCCCCACCACCGCGTTCAGCGCCAGCGCCAGGCGTGGTCGACCGGGCCGATCCCGGCGCCGAGCGCGAAGCCGCCCGCGATCGCGCCGGTGACGTACTCCTTGGCCGAGCCGACCGCCTCCGGCAGCGACTCGCCCTTGGCGAGCCCGGCGGCGATCGAGCTGGCCAGCGTGCAGCCGGTGCCGTGGGTGTGCCGGTTGTCGTAGCGCGGCGCCCGGTACCAGTGCTCCTCCCCCGGCCCGCCGTACAGCAGGTCGGCGGCCTCGCCCGCCAGGTGCCCGCCCTTGACCAGCACCCAGCGCGGCCCGAGGTCGAGCAGCGCCTTGGCGGCGTCCAGCATCTGCCCCTCGTCCTCGACGGTGCGGCCGGTGAGCTGCGTCACCTCGTGCAGGTTGGGCGTGGCCAGCGTGGCCACCGGCAGCAGCTTCTCGCGGACGGTCGCGACCGCCTCGGCGGCGAGCAGCGCGTCCCCGTGCTTCGAGACGCCGACCGGGTCGACGACCACCGGGGCGTCCACCCCGGACAGCAGGTCGGAGACGGTCTCGACGAGCTCGATCGACGCGAGCATCCCGGTCTTCACGGCCTGCACGCCGATGTCGTCGACCACGCTGCGGAACTGGGCCCGGACGGCCTCGGCGGGCAGTTCCCAGTAGCCCTGGACGCCGAGCGAGTTCTGCGCGGTGACGGCGGTGATCACGCTCATGCCGTGGACGCCGAGGGCGAGCATGGCCTTGAGGTCGGCCTGGATGCCGGCGCCGCCGCCGGAGTCGGAGCCGGCGATCGTGAGCACGCGGGGAGGAGCAGGGGAGGGGCCGCGGGAAGCACGTCGGCCGAGGGCGGTGGTGGGTGACGGGTGGGCCATGACCCCAACCTACCCGCGGCAGCTCAGAGCACGGCCTCCGACTCCGCCCAGCGGTCCTCCGGCACCGTCTTCAGCCGGGTCACCGCGTCCGCGACCGGCCGCAGCTCGATGGCGTTCCCGCGCAGCGCGGTGAAGTGCCCGAACGCGCCCCGGTGGACGGCCTCCACCGCGTGCCACCCGAACCGGGTCGCGAGCACCCGGTCCCGCGCGGTCGGGGTGCCGCCGCGCTGGGTGTGGCCGAGGATGACCGGGCGGGCCTCCTTGCCGAGCAGGCCCTCCAGTTCGTTGGCGAGCCGGTTGCCGATCCCGCCGAAGGTCCGGTGCCCGAACTGGTCGACGTCGCCGTGGTCGAAGCGCATCGTGCCGGGCGTCGGGGCGGCGCCCTCGGCGACGGCGATGATGGCGAACTTCTTGCCGCGCGCGAAGCGGTCCTCGACCATCCTGGCCACGGCCTCGATGTCGAACGGCTTCTCCGGGATCAGGATGCCGTGCGCACCGCCGGCCATGCCCGCGGTGAGCGTGATCCAGCCGGTGTGCCGGCCCATCAACTCGACCACCATGACGCGCTGGTGGGACTCGGCGGTGGTCTTCAGCCGGTCGATCGCCTCGGTCGCGACGTGCACCGCGGTGTCGAAGCCGAAGGTGACGTCGGTCGCCTCGATGTCGTTGTCGATCGTCTTCGGCACCCCGACCACCGGCAGTCCGGCGTCGCTGAACAGCTTGGCGGCGGTCAGTGTGCCCTCACCGCCGATCGCGATCAGCGCGTCGATGCCGATGTCCCGGGCCAGCGTCCGCGCGTTCTCCACCGCCCAGGCGATCCGCTCGCGCCGCACCCGGGCCGAGCCGAGGATGGTCCCGCCGAGGGTGAGCAGACCGGTGACGTCGTCGTGCGAGACCGGACGGGTGCGGCCCTCGATCAGGCCGAGGAAGCCGTCCAGGATCCCGACGATCTCGTCGCCGTGCACATCGGTGCCCCGGTGCACCACGGAGCGGATCACCGCGTTGAGGCCGGGGCAGTCGCCGCCGCTGGTCAGAACACCGATGCGCATGGTTGGTGCGTTCTCCCGCTCGCAGTGGTCCAGACCACCCGCGCCGAAGGGCGGGCGGGTTCGATCCCGCGCAAGCCTACGCAGAACCTCCCCGCGAAGCCCGTCCGCCGCACACGGGAGCGTGACATGCCGTACCCGTGTCCGAGCGCCATCATCCGTACCGCGTACGTCACTCGGCGAAGTGGTCCCAGCCGCCGACCCGGTCCCAGGGCGCGCCGTCGACCGTCACCCGGCCGCCGCGGGTGCCCCGCGGCCGGCCGGTCACCTCGCCCACCACTCGCCAGCGGGCCGGGAGTTGGACCCCGCGCGGGAAGGTGGCCACGATCGCGTGGTCCTCGCCGCCGGACAGCACCCAGACCAACGGGTCCACGCCGACGGCCTGCCCGATGTCGGCCATCTGCGCCGGGACGTCGAAGTCCGCGGCCTTCAGGTCGATGTCCACGTCGCTGGCCCGGGCCACGTGACCGAGGTCGGCGACCAGCCCGTCGCTCACGTCGATCATCGAGGTCGCGCCCAACTCGGCCGCGGCCGGGCCCGCGTGGTACGGCGGCTCGGGGCGGCGGTGCGCCTCGACGAAGGCGCGCGGCGAGCGGAACCCGCGCTGGAGCACCGTCAGTCCGGCGGCGGACCAGCCCAGCCAGCCGGTCACCGCGACCACGTCGCCCACCTGCGCACCGGCTCGCGTCACGGCCGCACGCCCCTGGAGGTCCCCGAGCGCCGTGATGGCCAGCGTGACGGTGTCGCCGCGCACCACGTCGCCGCCGACCACGGTCGCGCCGGCCACCTGACACTCGTCGCGCAGCCCGTCCATCAGCTCGGTGGCCCACGTGGTGGGCAGGTCGGCGGGGGCGACCAGGCCGAGCAGTATCGCGGTCGGCACCGCGCCCATCGCGGCCACGTCGGCGAGGTTCTGGGCGGCGGCCTTGCGGCCGACGTCGTAGGCGGTGGACCAGTCCCGGCGGAAGTGGCGGTTCTCGATCAGGACGTCCGTGGTGGCCACCACGCGGCCGTCCGGGGCCTTCACCACCGCCGCGTCGTCACCCGGGCCGAGGTCGACCGCGTCGGTGAGCGGTACCCGGGCGGTCAGCTCCCTGATGAGGCCGAACTCGCCGAGCTCGCCCACGGTCCCCTGCATCTGCCGTCCTCTCGCGTTTCCATCCGGTCGCGTTTCCACCCGGATCCGATCCCCGTCGCTCCCCCGCGCGCAGCGTACGCCCTCCCGGGGTGCAGAGGTCTCCCCTCCCCGGCCCACCGCGCGGTAGCGTGGTGATCAGACTGCCGGTGAGCCCGCTCCCCACCCGACGTCCGACCGGGCGATCACGGCGGCGACCCCCGATAACCGGCCGCCGGGAGGCCCCCGTGGTACAGGCGTACATCCTGATCCAGACCGAGGTCGGCAAGGCCACCGCCGTGGCCGAGACGATCTCCAAGATCCCCGGCGTGCTCACCGCCGAGGACGTCACCGGTCCGTACGACGTGATCGTGCGGGCCGAGGCCGGGACCGTGGACGACCTCGGCCGCATGGTCGTGGCGCAGGTCCAGAAGGTCGAGGGCATCACCCGCACCCTCACCTGTCCCGTGGTCCATCTGTAAGGCCCGGCTACCATCGGCCGGTGACCAGAGAACTCCGTGTCCCCCGCGCCCTCGCGGCCCTGCCCGCGCCGGTCCGCTGGCTCGCCGCACCCGTCGCGCTGACCTGCACCGTCGTGGTGCTGCTCAGCAGTTGGAGCGGGCCGGCGGACATCGAGGTGCCGACGCCGACCGGCAAGGCGGCGGGCTACTGCCAGGCGCTCGCCGCCGCGCTGCCGCAGGAGTTGCTCGGGCACGCCCGCAAGGACCCGTCGCCCGCCTCGCCGTACGTGGCCGCCTGGGGCACCTCGCCCCGGACGGTGCTGCGCTGCGGCATCGACCGCCCGGACGAGCTCAACGGCGAGCACGCCGGGGACTGGTCCCCGAGCCTCGACGAGGTCACGTGGTGGTCGCAGAAGCTCACCGACGGCGGCTACCGCTTCGTGACGACCATGCGGGCCGCCTACGTCGAGGTGACCGTCCCCGCCGGTGTCTCGGCGAACCCCTTCGACCCGGCCGCCTCGGTCACCGAGGCCGTCAAGGCGACCATCCCGAGCTGACCGGAACGAGCGAGGGCGGGCCGGGAAGCTCCTGGCCCGCCCTCGGTCGTTCCCGCGCGACTACCGCAGCCCGGTCGAGCGCCGCAGCGCCGCCTGGAGCAGCCGGTCGATGAGTTCCGGGTACGCGACCCCGGTGGCCTCCCACATCTTCGGGTAGGCCGAGATCGGCGTGAAGCCGGGCATGGTGTTGATCTCGTTGATCATCCAGGTGCCGTCCTCCAGCAGGAAGAAGTCCACCCGGGCGAGGCCCTCGCAGCCGAAGGCCTCGAACGCGGCCACCGCCTGGCGCCGGATCTCTGCGGTCTCCTCGGCCGACAGCCGCGCCGGGATCTGCACGTCGGAGGAGTCGATGTACTTGGCCTCGAAGTCGTAGAACTCGTAGTCGCCGCCGACCATGATCTCGCCGGGCACGCTGGCCCGCGGGCCGTCCTCGAACTCCAGCACGCCGCACTCGATCTCGCGGCCGGTCACGCCGGCCTCGATGATCAGCTTGGGGTCGTGCCGTCGGGCCTCCTCGATCGCGGCGTCCAGCTCGGCCAGGTCCTTGACCTTGGTGATGCCGATGCTGGAGCCGGCCCGGCAGGGCTTGACGAAGAGCGGCAGGCCGAGCTCGGCCACCCGCTCGCGCACGGCCGCACGGCCCTGCTCGGTCTCCCAGTCGCGCTGGCGCACGACGGTGTAGCGGCCGACGTTCAGGCCGTGCGAGGCGAGGATCCGCTTGGCGAACTCCTTGTCCATGCCGGCCGCGCTGGCGAACACGCCGTTGCCCACGTACGGGACCCCGGAGAGCTCCAGCAGGCCCTGCAGGGTGCCGTCCTCGCCCCAGGGGCCGTGCAGCAGCGGGAACACCACGTCGACCTCGCCGAGCGCCTTGGGGGTGCTCCCCGGCTCGCTGAGGACCACCTCGCGGCTGCCCGGGGAGACCGGCAGCGCGACCTGCCCGTCGACGGACTCGGCGACGTGTGCCACGTCCGGCAGCCTGCCGTCGGTGATGGCCATGCGGGCCGGCTCGTCGCTGGTCAGCGCCCAGCGGCCCTCGTGCGTGATGCCGATCGGCAGCACGTCGTACTTGTCGCGGTCGATCGCCCTGAGCACGCTGCCCGCGGTGGAGACCGAGATGGCGTGCTCGGAGCTGCGCCCGCCGAAGACCAGCGCGACGCGGGGCTTCGGGGCGGACGGGTTCGGGGAGGACTGTTCGATGCTCATATCGCGTTTGAGACTACAGTGCGACGTGTTTCGGGAAAGTCAGCCGCCCGGCCGTCCCGCCCCCGGCGCCCCCAGCGCCGTCAGCGCCGTTCCGCCTTCGCGGACCGGGACATGAGCGCCTGGAGCGCCTCCTGGGTGGGCCGGCCGTTGTGCACGACGTCCACGACGGCCTCGACGATCGGCATGTCGACGCCGTTGCGCCGCGCGAGGTCGAGCACCGACTCGCAGGACTTGACGCCCTCGGCGGTCTGCCGGGTGGCCGCGATCGTCTCGGCGAGGGACATGCCCCGGCCCAGGTTCATGCCGAAGGTGTTGTTGCGCGACAGCGGCGAGGAGCAGGTGGCGACGAGGTCGCCCATCCCGGCGAGCCCCGCGAACGTGTGCGGGTCGGCGCCGAGCGCCTCGCCGAGCCGGGTGGTCTCGGCCAGCCCGCGGGTGATCAGCGTCGCCTTGGTGTTGTCGCCGAGCCCCATGCCCGCGGCCATGCCGACCGCGAGACCGATCACGTTCTTGACCGCGCCGCCGAGTTCGCAGCCCACCACGTCGGTGTTGGTGTACGGGCGGAAGTACGGCGTGTGGCAGGCCGCCTGGAGCCGCCTGGCGACCGCCTCGTCGGTGCAGGCCACGACGCTGGCGGCGGGCTGCCGATTGGCGATCTCCCTGGCCAGGTTGGGCCCGCTGACGACCGCGACCCGCTCCGGGCCGACCTTGGCGACCTCGTCGATGACCTCGCTCATCCGCTTCGCGGTGCCGAGTTCGATGCCCTTCATCAGGCTGACCAGGACGGTCTGCGGCTCGATCAGCGGCGCCCAGGCGGCCAGGTTGTCGCGCAGCGTCTGCGAGGGCACCACCAGGACGGCGAAGTCGGCGCCGGCCAGCGCCTCGGCGGGGTCGGTGGTGGCCCGGACGGAGTCCGGCAGGCGCACGCCCGGGAGGTAGTCCGGGTTCTCGTGCGTGGTGTTGACGGCGTCCGCCAACTCCCGGCGGCGCGCCCAGAGCACGACCTCGCTGCCGGCGTCGGCCAGCACCATCGCGAACGCGGTGCCCCAGGAGCCGGTCCCCATGACGGCGCAACGGGTCACTGGCCGGCCTCCTCGGTGTCCTTGCCGCCCTTGGCGCGGCGGCGTTCGGCGAGCGCGGCGGCGGCCCGCTCGCGGGCGGCCTTGCGCATGTCGTAGCGCTCGGCGGGCGGCTGCTCACCGCGGACCTCGGCCAGCACGGCGGTGATCGCCGCCATGATGTCCTCGGTGGCGTCGACCAGCACCTGGGTGGTGAGCTCCTTGCCCTCGTACCTGCTCAGGTCCACCGGGGGCCCGGCCGCGACGACGACCTTGTGACGCGGGAAGAGGTTGAACTTGCCCTTCCCGTAACCGGGCCGGCCGTACGGCGGGATGATCTCGTGGGCGCCCCAGTGCGCGACCGGGATGACCGGAGCGCCGGTCATCAGCGCGACCCGGGCGACGCCGCTCTTGCCGGTCATCGGCCACAGGTCCGGGTCCCGGGTGAGGGTGCCCTCGGGGTAGAACTGCACGCACTGGCCGTTGTTGACGGCGTCGATAGCGGCCCGGAACGCCTGCGCGGCATCCGTCGACTCGCGGAACACCGGAATCTGGCCGGTCTTGCGCAGCATGAATCCGATGAAGGGAATCGAGAACAGCGAGGACTTGCCGAGAATCCGCGGCGGACGTCCGCTGTTGTACTGCCAGTGCGCGTAGACCAGCGGGTCGATGATCGAATTGTGGTTCACCGCGGCGATGAAGCCGCCCTCTTTCGGAAGGTGCTCCCAGCCCCGCCAGTCGGGCTTCACCAGCGCGGTCGTCACCGGCTTGACCAGCACGGCCGCCAAGCGGTACCAGATGCCGTAGTCGGCGTTGCCGAACTTGGCGTACGAGCGGCGGGCCACCCCAGGTCCTCCTCATCCGTGCGGCACCCGGGGTGCCGCGGTCCTTGCTCCCGGCACCGGCGCACCGACTGCCCGGTGCCCGGGTCGCGGGCGCGGAACAGTGTCGCCCGCCCGCTCACCGGCTGTCGAGCGACGGTGCCAGCACACCGGGCGGTCGTGATCAAACGCACGTCCGCACAGTTGGGACGGCCTGGCGGGGGCTCCGGGGCCGACGTCACAATGACGCCGATGACCCAGGACACCGTACGCCCCAGCGGACCCGTCGCGCCCGCCGCACCCACCGCCGGCTGGTCGCTGGTGCTGCCGCTCAAGCCGCTCGCCCTCGCCAAGTCCCGGCTGGCCCCGTACGCCGGGAAGCACCGGGCCGACCTGGCGCTCTCGTTCGCGCTCGACACCGTCACCGCCGCGCTCGCGACCCCCGAGGTCGCCCGCGTGCTGGTGGTCACCCGGGACCCTGAGGCCGGCGAACGGCTGGCCGCGCTCGGCGCCGTGGTGGTCTGCGACGAGCCCGGCGGCGGCCTCAACCGGGCGCTGGCGCACGGGGCGTCGGCCGCGCTGGCGCTCGCCCCGGGTGCGCCGCTGGCCGCGCTCTCGGCGGACCTGCCGGCGCTGCGGCCGGCCGAACTGGCCCGGGTGCTGGGCGCGGTGCCGTCGCGCGGCCGGGCCTTCCTGCCGGACTCCCCCGGCCTCGGCACGACCCTGCTCGCCTCCGCCCCCGGCAGCCCGCTCGCCCCGGCGTTCGGGGACGGCTCGCGGGCCCGGCACGCGGCCGGCGGAGCGCTCGAACTGCGCCTGGCGGACGTGGAGTCGGTGCGCCGGGACGTCGACACCGGCACGGACCTCGGCGAGGCCCTGGCCCTCGGCGTGGGCCCCCACACGAGCGCCCTGTTCCCCCGCATCGGCCGTTCCTGACGGACGTCCGCCGCACCGGCCGCGAGACGGCACCCGGGACTGTCGGACCCGCTCGCTATGCTGCTGGCATGCAGGCCACCGCGTTCACCTTCGACCCCGCCACCCGGGCCGGCTCCGTGCTGCTCGACGACGGGACCCCGGTGCCGTTCGACGCGGCCGCCTTCGACGCCGGCGGCCTGCGGCTGCTGCGGCCCGGCCAGCGGGTGCGCATCCGTACCGAGGGCAGCGGCGACGCCCGCCGCGTGGTCTTCGTGACGCTCCAGACCTTCCCCGACCCCGCCGACGCCTGAGCCGCCCCCTGAGGGCGGTGCCGGCCGGGCGCCCGGCAAACAAAGGACCGCAGAACGAAAGAGCCGTGGCGGCCCGGTCTCCGCGCGGTGCGGAAACGGGTGCGCCACGGCTTCTCTCGAAGGCCGTCCGAGGACGCTGTGCGGGACTACTTGGCAGTGGTCTTGCGCGCGGTGGTCTTGCGGGTGGTGGTCTTCTTCGCCGGAGCCGTCTTCTTGGCGGTCGCGGTCGCCTTCTTGGCGGCGGCCGCGGTGGTCTTCTTGGCGGCGGCGGTGGTGGCCGTCTTCTTGGCCGCGGCCGTGGTGGCCGCCTTCTTGGCGGCGGTCGCGGTGGTCTTCTTCGCGGCGGCCGTGGTGGTCTTCTTGGTGGCGGCCGCCTTCTTCGCCGCGGTGGTCGCGGTGGTCTTCTTGGCGGCGGCCGTGGTGGCCGTCTTCTTGGCGGCGGCCTTCTTGGCGGCGGGCGCGGCGGCAGCGGCGGTGGCGGCACGCTTGGTGGCGGCGCGCTTGGCGGCCGGGGTGGCGGCGACGCCGGCCTTGCCCGGGGTGAGGGAGCCCTTGGGGGCCTTCTTCACCGAGGGGCCTTCCTTCGGCAGCTTCTTGCTGCCGCTGACCAGGTCCTTGAAGCCCTGGCCCGGACGGAAGCGGGGCACCGAGGTCTTCTTGACCTTGACCTTCTCGCCGGTCTGCGGGTTGCGGGCGAAGCGCGCGGAGCGCTCCACCTTCTCGAAGGTGCCGAAACCGGTGACCGAAACCCGGTCACCGGCCACAACGGCACGGACCATGGTGTCGAGCACTGCGTCGACGGCCTCTGCGGCAGCCTTGCGACCGCCCAGCTGCTCGGCCACCGCTTCGACAAGCTGAGCCTTGTTCACGTCTTCCCCTTCGGAAACGGGCGCCGGATGATTCCATCCGTTCTTTTCGCACGTTAGGTATGTATCTGCGGACTTTCAATTACCAAACGCGCGAATCACCCTAGTGTCGCAATGGATTTGCGCGTCGGCGACCTCAGCCGAGCGGCGGGCGCCCCTCGTCGAGGTCATGCACAAACCGACTCAACCGCCTTGCCGCCTCCGGAAGATCGCGCTTGGCGGTCTCGGTGACGATGAGGAGTTGACGGGTGAGAGCGGTCTTTGCATCCGTAGACACGTTCAGCGCATGCACACGGTCGTGAGCTTGCTTCAACCGCTCGGCCACAAGCGCGTAGAGCGCTGCGACTTCCGGGTCGTCCGGCCCCTCAGCAGGTGCGGAGGCGACGTCCGGCCGCTCGTCAATTCGGCGTTCGGATCCCCGGCCCGTGGACTCCGAAGGCGCGGGTTCGCCACCCGCGTACGGAGGTTCATGGTGCCGGTGCATGCACTGATTGTGCCATCTACCCGCAGTTGTGCATGCGCGGGGCCCTCTCCGGCAAAGCCAAATGGGCAATCGGGGGCGGGCCGACGGCCCTAACTCGTGCTCCGGAACGGCGGATGGTCCGCCCCCCCGAAGTGGGGGCGAACCATCCGCCGGATCGTCAGAATGCTTGTTCTGAACGGATCTCAGGCAACCTGCTGGGTACGGGGCTTGAAGGACGGGCGGGTCGCCTCGAACGCGGCGATGTCGGCCTCGTTCCGCAGCGTGATGCTGATGTCGTCCAGCCCGTTGAGCAGCCGCCAACGCACGTTGTCGTCCAGCTGGAACGGGGCGGTGACGCCCTCGGCCCGGACCTCGCGGGCCTCCAGGTCGACCGTGATCTCGGCGTTCGGGTCACTCTCGGTGAGCACCCAGAGGCGCTCCACGGTCTCCTGCGGCAGGACGACGGTCAGCAGGCCGTTTTTAAGGGAATTCCCACGGAAGATGTCGGCGAAGCGCGAGGAGATGACCGCGTGGAAGCCGTAGTTCTGCAGCGCCCAGACGGCGTGCTCGCGCGAGGAGCCGGTGCCGAACTCGGGGCCGGCCACCAGGACGGTGGCGCCCTGCCGCTCCGGCTGGTTGAGGATGAACGACTCGTCCTTGCGCCAGGCCTCGAACAGCCCGTCCTCGAAGCCGGAGCGGGTGACCTTCTTGAGCCAGTGCGCCGGGATGATCTGGTCGGTGTCCACGTTGCTGCGGCGCAGCGGAACGGCCCGGCCGGTGTGGGTGGTGAACTTCTCCATGGCTCAGGCCTCCACGCTGTGCTGGTTCGAAGAGAGGGCGTCGGCGGTGAGGTCGGACGGGGCCGCCAGGCGGCCCAGGACGGCGGTCGCGGCGGCGACCTGCGGGGAGACCAGGTGGGTGCGGCCGCCCTTGCCCTGCCGGCCCTCGAAGTTGCGGTTCGAGGTGGAGGCGCAGCGCTCGCCGGGGGCGAGCTGGTCGGGGTTCATGCCCAGGCACATCGAGCAGCCCGCGTGCCGCCACTCGGCGCCGGCGGCGGTGAACACCTTGTCCAGGCCCTCCTCGACGGCCTGCAGGGCCACGCGCACCGAGCCCGGCACGACCAGCATCCGTACGCCGTCGGCGATCCGGTGGCCGGACAGGACGGCGGCGGCGGCGCGCAGGTCCTCGATGCGGCCGTTGGTGCAGGAGCCGACGAAGACGGC
This sequence comes from Kitasatospora sp. NPDC001660, assembly GCF_053596725.1. Lineage (NCBI taxonomy): Bacteria > Bacillati > Actinomycetota > Actinomycetes > Kitasatosporales > Streptomycetaceae > Kitasatospora > Kitasatospora sp. NPDC001660. The sequence goes on from NZ_JBSFGU010000075.1 coordinate 11,021, forward strand.
GTCGACGGTGACCTCGCGCAGCGGGGTGCCGGCCTCCAGGCCCATGTACGCGAGGGCGTTCTCGGCGGCGAGGCGCTCCTGCGGGTCGGCGAAGTCCTCGGGGTGCGGGACGGACGAGCCCAGCGGCGCGCCCTGGCCGGGGTTGGTGCCCCAGGTGACGAACGGGGTCAGCTCGTTCGCGTCGATGAAGATCTCGTGGTCGAAGACCGCGTCCTCGTCGGTGACCAGGGTCTTCCAGTACGCGACGGCGGCGTCCCAGTCCTCGCCCCCGGGCGCGTGCGGGCGGCCCTTGAGGTACTCGAACGTGGTCTCGTCCGGGGCGATCATGCCGGCCCGGGCGCCCGCCTCGATGGACATGTTGCAGATGGTCATCCGGGCCTCCATGGACAGGCTCCGGATCGCCGAACCGCGGTACTCCAGGACGTAGCCCTGGCCGCCGCCGGTACCGATCTTCGCGATGACGGCGAGGATCAGGTCCTTGGCGGTGACGCCCTCGGGCAGTTCGCCCTCGACGGTGACGGCCATGGTGCGAAACGGCGCGAGCGGCAGCGTCTGGGTGGCCAGCACGTGCTCGACCTGGCTGGTGCCGATGCCGAACGCCAGTGCACCGAAGGCGCCGTGGGTGGAGGTGTGGGAGTCGCCGCAGACCACGGTCATGCCGGGCTGGGTCAGGCCGAGCTGCGGGCCGACGACGTGGACGACGCCCTGCTCGACGTCGCCCAGCGAGTGGATCCGGACGCCGAACTCGGCGGCGTTGCGGCGCAGCGTCTCCAGCTGGACCTTGGAGACCGGGTCGGCGATCGGCTTGTCGATGTCCAGGGTCGGGGTGTTGTGGTCCTCGGTGGCGATCGTCAGATCGGTGCGGCGGACCTTGCGGCCGGCCAGCCGCAGGCCGTCGAAGGCCTGCGGGCTGGTGACCTCGTGGAGCAGGTGCAGGTCGATGAAGAGCAGGTCGGGCTCACCCTCCGCGCGCCGCACGACGTGGTCGTCCCAGACCTTCTCTGCGAGTGTCCGTCCCATCGGGTTCCCTCCAGCCGGCCGCGTTGCCGGCCTTCTCGTGTCGTCGAGGTCAAAGCTGTCGCCGCCCTGGTGCGGAGCGCTTCGCGCGACCTGCACGCCGGATCGGTGTCCACGATGCGGACACTCTTTCGAGGCCGCATCCTGGATGTCTCCCGGGCTGCTGCATCCAGAGTGGCGCTTTTCCGGAGAGATTGAACTTGCGTCTCGCGGAATGAGACTGCAGTCTTAGGGCATGGACAACACTAGCGGCGTCGGCGTTCTCGACAAGGCCGCTCTGGTGCTGAGCGCACTGGAGTCGGGCCCCGCCACGTTGGCGGGGCTGGTCGCCGCCACCGGTCTGGCGCGCCCCACGGCCCACAGACTCGCCGTCGCACTCGAACACCACCGTCTGGTCACCAGGGACATGCAGGGGCGCTTCATCCTCGGCCCCCGTCTCTCCGAACTCTCCGCCGCGGCGGGCGAGGACCGGCTGCTCGCCACCGCGGGCCCGGTCCTCACGCACCTGCGCGACGTCACCGGCGAGAGCGCACAGCTCTACCGCCGGCAGGGCGAGATGCGGATCTGCGTAGCCGCCGCCGAGCGGCTCTCCGGCCTGCGGGACACCGTCCCGGTCGGCAGCACCCTGCCGATGAAGGCCGGCTCGGCCGCCCAGGTCCTGCTGGCCTGGGAGGAGCCCGAGCGGCTCCACCGCGGCCTCCAGGGCGCCCGGTTCACCGCCACCGCGCTGAGCGGCGTCCGGCGGCGTGGCTGGGCCCAGTCGATCGGCGAGCGGGAGCCGGGTGTCGCGTCCGTCTCCGCGCCCGTCCGCGGCCCCTCCAACCGCGTCGTGGCCGCCGTCTCGGTCTCGGGCCCGATCGAGCGCCTGACCCGCCACCCGGGCCGGCTGCACGCCCAGGCCATCATCGAGGCCGCGAACCGGCTCACCGAGGCCCTGCGACGCAGCTGAACACCCCGACATAGAAAACGGAAGGGCCCCGCTCGAACCGAGCGGGGCCCTTCGGGCTTTTCTCCCGGGAATCCGTGAGGCAGTCGCGGGAAAACAAAAAAGACCCCGGGAAACCGGGGCCTTCCTTTTCTGGCTGGGGTACCAGGACTCGAACCTAGACTAAATGAACCAGAATCACTCGTGCTGCCAATTACACCATACCCCAACACAAAGCAAGGGCCGATGGGCGAGCCCACCGGCTTCCTGCTCTGGTACCCCCGACCGGATTCGAACCGGCGCTACTGCCGTGAGAGGGCAGCGTGCTAGGCCGCTACACAACGGGGGCTTCCTGGCGATCCCTTGCGGGATCAGTACCCCCGACCGGATTCGAACCGGCGCTACTGCCGTGAGAGGGCAGCGTGCTAGGCCGCTACACAACGGGGGCTTTCCAGGTGATCCCTTGCGGGATCAGTACCCCCGACCGGATTCGAACCGGCGCTACTGCCGTGAGAGGGCAGCGTGCTAGGCCGCTACACAACGGGGGCTTGATCTTCATTTGTCCTGCGGTACATCGTACTGCGCTGGGGTACCAGGACTCGAACCTAGACTAACTGAACCAGAATCAGTCGTGCTGCCAATTACACCATACCCCACCAGAGTTGAACCCTCGCGAGCTCTTCTCAGGCGTTGCGCCTCTCGGTCGGCTCCGGCGGGGGGCTTTCGCTCCCTCGTCCGTTCCCTCCCGGGCGGCGCAGAAAGAACATTACCCGACGTCTGCCCTGGCTCCAAAATCGATAACCCCAGGCAGCGGCCGGGGGGCCGGCGGATGACCTCCGGGTACGCCGCGGGCCCGGCGCGAAGCCGGGCCCGCGGCCTGCTCAGCGGCCCGTTCAGGCGGCCGGCAGGGCGTCCAGGGCGGAGCGCAGGCGACGCAGCGTCTCGGGGCGGCCGAGCAGCTCCATCGACTCGAACAGCGGCGGCGAGACCCGGCGGCCGGTCACGGCCACCCGCAGCGGCGTGAAGGCGAACTTGGGCTTGATGCCCAGCCCGTCCACCAGCACCTCGCGCAGCGCGGCCTGGATCGGCTCCGGGGTGAAGTCCGCGAGCTCCTCCAGCGCCTTGATGCTGGCCTCCAGCACCGGGCGGGCGTCCGCGGTCAGCACCTTGGCGGCGTCGTCCGGGTCGACCGCGAAGTCGGCCGGGTCGACGAACAGGAAGCCGGCCATGTTGACGATCTCGCTCAGCACGACCATCCGCTCCTGGGTGAGCGGCGCCGCCTTGGCGAGCAGTTCCAGCTGCTCGGCGGTCGGCTCGGCCGGCAGCAGGCCGGGGGCCTGCAGGAACGGCACCAGGCGGCGGACGAAGTCCTCCGGGGCCAGCTTGCGGACGTGTTCGGCGTTGATCGCCTCGCACTTCTTCAGGTCGAACCGGGCCGGGTTGGAGTTCACCTTGGCGAGGTCGAAGGCGGCGACCATCTCGTCCATGCCGAACAGGTCGCGGTCCTCGGCCAGCGACCAGCCCAGCAGGGACAGGTAGTTGAGCAGGCCCTCGCGGATGAAGCCGCGCTCGCGGTACATGTTGAGCGAGGCCTGCGGGTCGCGCTTGGAGAGCTTCTTGTTGCCCTCGCCCATCACGTACGGCAGGTGGCCGAAGCGCGGGACGGTGCCGTTGCCGACGCCGATCTCGGCGAGCGCCTCGTACAGCGCGATCTGGCGCGGGGTGGAGGAGAGCAGGTCCTCGCCGCGCAGGACGTGGGTGATCTCCATGAGGGCGTCGTCGACCGGGTTCACCAGGGTGTACAGCGGGGCGCCGTTGGCCCGGACGATGCCGTAGTCCGGCACGTTCTCCGGCTCGAAGCTGAGCGTGCCGCGCACCAGGTCGTCGAAGGCGATGGTCTTGTCGGGCATCCGGAAGCGCAGGATCGGCTCGCGCTTCTCCAGCTTGTAGACGGCGATCTGGTCGTCCGTCAGGTTCCGGCAGTGGCCGTCGTAGCCGGAGGGCTTGCCGGCCGCGCGGGCGGCCTCGCGGCGGGCGTCCAGCTCCTCGGTGCTGCAGTAGCAGTGGTAGGCGTGACCGGCCTCGTGCAGGCGGCGGGCGACGTCCGCGTAGATGTCCATCCGCTGCGACTGGCGGTACGGCTCGTGCGGGCCGCCGACCTCCGGGCCCTCGTCCCAGTCGAAGCCGAGCCAGCGCATCGCGTCGAGCAGCTGGTCGTACGACTCCTCGGAGTCCCGGGCCGCGTCGGTGTCCTCGATCCGGAAGACCAGGGTGCCGCCGTTGTGGCGGGCGTAGGCCCAGTTGAAGAGGGCGGTGCGGACCAGGCCCACGTGGGGGTTGCCGGTCGGGGAGGGACAGAAGCGAACCCGGACGGCCGGGTCAGTGTTAGCCACGCTTGATCACCTTGTTGGTGAGAGTGCCGATGCCTTCGATGGAGACGGCGACCTCGTCGCCGACGTTGACGGGGCCCACCCCAGCGGGTGTGCCGGTGAGGATGACGTCGCCGGGCAGCAGCGTCATGGCCTCGGAGATGTGGACGATCAACTCGGCGACCGAGCGGACCATCTGGGAGGTGCGCCCGGTCTGGCGGAGCTCGCCGTTGACCGTGCAGGTGATGGCGAGGTCGCCCGGGTCGAGGTCGGTCTCGATCCAGGGGCCCAGCGGGCAGGCGGTGTCGAAGCCCTTGGCCCGGGCCCACTGGCCCTCGCGCTGCTGGACGTCGCGGGCGGTCACGTCGTTGGCGCAGGTGTAGCCGAGGACCACCTCGGGCACCCGGTCCAGCGGGACCTCGCGGCACATCCGGCCGATCACCACGGCGAGTTCGGCCTCGTGGTGGACGTCCGAGGAGAACGGCGGGTAGGCGATGTTCTCGGTCGGGCCGATCACCGAGGTGGACGGCTTGAAGAAGGTCAGCGGGACGTCCGGGACGCCGCCGCCCATCTCCGCCGCGTGGGCCGCGTAGTTGCGGCCGACCGCCACGATCTTGTTGGGGAGCATCGGGCTGAGCAGCCGGACGTCCTGGAAGCGGTAGCTCTCGCCGGTGGGTTGCGGCTGGCCGAACGGGTGGCCGGCCAGGGCGTGGACGACCAGCGACTCGGGCCGGGCCGGGTCCCCCTCCACGACGCCGAAGGAGACGCTGCCGGCGGCAGGGCTCCCTTCCCGGACGGAAAACCTCGCAATGCGCACGGCTGGGCTACCCCTCGCTTCGTCGGCCGCCCGGGGCGCCCCCGGGCGCTGGTGGGCGCCTCGCCCTCCGTGGGCGCGGCCCCGTCAATCGTCGTCCAGGCTATCGCGTGGGCCCTCCCCCGGCCGCTTTGCCCCTGTTCAGCACGGTTGGGGTCGAACCGGCCCGGCACGCGAACGCGAAGGGCGCCGCGGCCGGTTCGACGGCGGCGGCGCCCTCGGCGCGGTGGTGCGGTCAGTCCTGCGGAACGATCACGGGGGCGACCATCAGCTTGGTGCGGCGCGGGTTCGCGGTGCTGGCCGGCAGGTCGGTCGAGTAGATGGCGGCGTCCTCGGGCTTGCGGGCGCCGGGGATCTTGCTGAAGTCCTCGACCGAGGCCAGCGTGGTCCGGCGCGGGTTCGCCGTGGAGCGGCAGGACAGCGTGGACTTGGTGGCCTTCTTCGCCTGGGACATCGAGTCAGCACCTCGTGTTCGCGGCCGGGCGCGCCGCGACACGGCGGCACCGGCCTGAGTGAGTCCGATTGATTCGGAGGGATTCTGGGCAGGCTGATCGGGGCCGTGCTCCGGATGCAGCCAGGTTACGAGATCTCATTCCACAGGGACCGTGACCAAAGCTACACATTCGCCTGTGACTTTGCTCACAAATGGGCGAACAAAGCACCGATATCCGACATATCGCCGGAACGGGATTTCCCGGCAAAACGCCCATGTCGGGCATTCCAGCAGGTCTGCGACTCTTTTCGATCTAGGGTCGCGTTGGCATGTATCCGACGAGTGTCCGAAAAAGGCGGTATTCCGGTCCGGTTACCGCACAGTCAGTGAAACCGCGCACGCGGTCGGTAGCAGTGGCCGACGGTTCCCGGCGGCCCTTGTTGGGATTCCCCGGCTGTGCTGGAATGCCACGGACCGTGGGTAGGGAGCAGTCCACCCCGGTGCCCGCTCTCCCGGACCGGCCGGGGTGCGGATGGAAACTCGACACCGTCCAGGCCGTGGCGACGCGGCGGGACGCCCGGTCCAGAGGTTGCGACGCCAGTGCAGGGACGTTTCAAAAGGGGTAGCGGCGCCGCGGGGAACCCGGAGTCGCGCGAGCCTGTGGCAGCCCCCCAACAGGCGGCGGCCCCCGGCGGCCCGGCCGAGCCGACGACGCCCGAGGGCCCCGGCCGCCCGGAGCAGGACGGTCAGGACCGGAAGTCCGCCCGCGACAAGCTCCGCAAGTCCCTCACCAGGCGCCGCGCCACCGGTCTGAGCCGGCTCGCGATGCGCAACTGGCGCATCCGGACCCGACTGATCGCGCTGCTCGCGCTCCCCGTCCTGGTCTCGCTGGTCCTCGGTGGCCTGCGCATCCAGACCTCGATGCAGGCCTCGCAGCAGCTCGCCCAGATGGCCAACCTGTCCGACCTGGCCAAGAAGGCGACCAACCTGGCGGACGCGCTGCAGACCGAGCGCGACATCAGCGCCGGCCCGATCACCAACCGGCCGAACGACCCGCTGGACGACGACATCGTCGCCGCGCGCAAGTCCACCGACGACCTGAGCCGCACCTTCACCACCTCCTCGGACAAGTTCGAGAACCTCGATCTCTCCGGCGGCAAGGCGCTGTTGTTCCAGATCCGCAAGGACCTGAACTCGATCTCGGACGCGCGCAACACGCCGTACCAGAACAACCAGAACATCCAGTCGACGATCACCGCGTACGACGTGATCATCCGCGACCTGCTGTCCATCTCCCAGGACATCGCGCTCGCGTCGAACAACAAGGACCTGGTCGTCGCGACCCGCGCGCTCCAGCAGTTCTCGCTGGCCAAGGACGCGACCTCGCAGCAGCGCGCCCTGATCAGCGCCGCGCTCGCCAACCCCAAGGGCCCCGACCTCAGCCTGAGCGACGAGTCCTTCGGTATCCGCCTGCGCACGACCTACGACAACGCGCTCACGACGTTCAACAACATCTACACCGCGCACGACCTGGACAACCTGCGCGGCCAGCTGAGCTACAACAACGTGGTCGCCGACGCCGACCGCTACTCGCGCTCGATCCTGCAGCAGAGCGGTATCCACCAGACCGACCCGGTCACCTACAAGGACTGGTACGAGAAGGCCACCGCCAAGATCAAGGCCGAGCAGCGGATCGAGTCCAAGCTCCTGGAGAACCTGGACGGTAAGGCCCAGGACCTCCAGTCCCAGGCCGACACCGACGCCTTGATCATCGCCGGCGCCGTCGCCCTCGTGCTGCTCGTCGCCCTCGGTGGCGCCGGTCTGATCGCCCGCTCGATGGTGCGCTCGCTGACCCGCCTCCAGGCCGCGGCCGAGGACGTCGCCGAGCGGCGGCTGCCCGAGCTGGTCAAGACGCTCTCCGAGACCGACCCGCACGACGTCGACGTCACCGTCGAACCCGTCGCCATCGACTCCACGGACGAGATCGGCCACGTGGCCCACGCGTTCGACATGGTGCACAGCGAGGCCGTCCGCCTCGCCGCCGAGCAGGCCCTCCTGCGCGGCAACATCAACGCGATGTTCACCAACCTCTCGCGCCGCAGCCAGGGCCTCATCCAGCGCCAGCTGTCGCTCATCTCCGAGCTGGAGAGCCGCGAGGCGGACCCGGACCAGCTGGCCAACCTCTTCAAGCTCGACCACCTCGCGACCCGCATGCGCCGCAACGGCGAAAACCTCCTCGTCCTCGCGGGCGAGGACCCGGGCCGCCGCTGGACCCGCCCCGTCCCGCTGGTCGACGTGCTCCGCGCCGCCGCGTCCGAGGTGGAGCAGTACGAGCGCATCGAGCTCGCCACGGTGCCGTCGGCCGAGGTCGCCGGCCGCGTCGTCAACGACCTCGTCCACCTGCTCGCCGAGCTGCTGGAGAACGCCACCTCGTTCTCCAGCCCGCAGACCCGCGTCCGGGTCACCGGCCACGCGCTGCCCGACGGCCGCGTGCTGGTCGAGATCCACGACACCGGCATCGGCCTGAGCCCCGACGACCTCGCCGAGATCAACGAGCGCCTCGCCAACCCGCCGACGGTGGACGTCTCCGTCTCCCGCCGCATGGGCCTCTTCGTGGTCGGCCGCCTGTCCCTGCGACACGGCATCCGCATCCAGCTGCGCCCCAGCGACTCCGGCGGCACCACCGCGCTCGTCATGCTCCCGGTGGACGTCACCAACTCCGCCGACCGCCGCGGCTCCGGCCGCCCCGGCCCGGCACAGGCCAAGCAGCAGCGCGGGGTCGCCCCGACGCCGCGCCAGCAGCGCCAGGTGCCGGCCGCCCAGAGCGGCCCGGCCGCGCTCGGCCAGGGCCCGGCCGGCGGTGCCCCGCAGGGCCGTCCGCAGCTCGGCCAGGGCGGTCCGGCCGCGCCGGCGGCGCCCGGTGGCCCCGGTGGCCCCGCCGCGCCGGGCGCGCCCGGCGGCCTGCCCACCCGTCAGGTCGGCAAGTCGCTCCGCGAGAACCCGCCCCCGCAGGGCAAGCAGCCGCAGCAGGCCCCGCAGCCGCAGCAGTCCGCCCAGGGCGGTCTGCCGCAGCGCGGCCCGGGCCGCCAGGGCCCGCAGCAGGGCGGCCCCGGCCTGCCCCGCCGCGGCCAGCAGCCCGGTGCCGGTCAGCCCGGTGGACCGCAGGCCGCGCCCGGCCGCCCCGGCCAGCAGCGTCCGCGCCCCGGTGGCGACCTGAACGGCGGTCCGCGGACCGGCGAGCAGCCGCAGCACGGCCGCCCGGGTGCGCCCGGTGCGCCGCGGCCGGGCGACCGCCCGGGCAACCGCCCGCAGGAAGGCCTGCCGCAGCGCCGCCAGCCGGGCCGCCCCGGCCCGCAGGGTCCGCAGGGTCCCGGCAGCCAGGGCCCGCAGGGTCCGCAGGGTCCGCAGGGTCCGCGCCGCCCGCAGCGCCCCGGCCCGGACGCGCCGCAGCGCGACCGCCAGCCGCAGCTGCCGCCGCAGCAGCAGCAGGGCCCGCAGCCGCAGCTTCCGCCGGCCGAGCCGGCGCCGGTCGAGAGCACCCAGCAGCTCGCCCGGCCGCGCTTCGAGGCCAGTCAGATCGACCCGCGCGACCCGCTGGGCCTCGGCTTGGTCGAGCCGGTGCTGCCGGACGTGCCGAACCCGGCGCGCCCGGAGCCCGTCCGGCCGGAGCCCGTCCGCCAGGAGCCGATGGCGCTGCCGACCGGCCCGTCCGAGGGCGGCGCCGAGCAGCAGCCGTGGGCCGCGCAGGAGACCCGGCCGCGGCCGTACCAGCCGCGCCGCCCCGGCACGTCGGCGCCGGAGTTCCGGCAGGAGCCCCAGGCCCAGCAGCCCCAGCAGCAGGCCCAGCAGCAGGCTCAGCAGGCCCCCCAGGGCCAGCAGCCGCCGCAGCCGGGCGCCGGTGAGGCCCCGTGGCGCCCGTCGGCCAACGACGAGCGCTGGCGCCGCGCGGAGCAGATCCGGGAGCCCTCGACCAGCGGTGTCACGATGTCCGGCCTCCCCCGGCGGACCCCGCAGGCCAACCTGGTCTCCGGCACCGCCGAGTCCTCCCCGCTGGCCGGTCCCCAGGTCTCCCGGGCCCCCGAGGAGGTGCGCGGCCGGCTGACCAACCTGCGCCGCGGCATCCAGCAGGGCCGCCGGGCGGGTGCGGAGCAGGCCAACCAGACCGGATTCCCCCATGGTGCCCAGCAGCCCGGATTCGATAGTTTCGGTGGCCGGACCGACGGCAACGGCGCAGATCACCAGGAGCGTTGAGTTGAACCAGATGAGCCAGGCCGCACAGAACCTGAACTGGCTGATCACCAATTTCGTGGACAACACCCCCGGGGTGTCCCACACCGTGGTGGTCTCCGCGGA
>NZ_JBSFGU010000076.1:0-20630 GCF_053596725.1 Kitasatospora sp. NPDC001660
CCGTCCTGGAGGAACTTCCGGAGGAGGAGTGCTGGGCAAAGCTCGCGCCCGGTGGCCGAGGCCCCGCAGCATCAGGTGACAGCAGGAGCCGTCAGTTCGCCGGTGAGGCACTCGGCTGGGCACCCACGGTCGGGGAGGTGAACTCCCGGGCCACGATGGGCCATTCGTTGTGGTAGAGCTTGAACGGGATGTCTTTCTCGATCAGCGGAGTACCCATGATGGCGATCCGCGCCAGCACCGCTCCGTCCACGTCGAGGCCGCCGTAAAGCCCGGCCTTGCCATGAACGGTCGGCTTGCCGCCGCTGGAGTCGATGCTGACCGAGCCGTCCACGTCCGCCCGCAGATACGGCTCGACCGTGGCCTTCACGCCCACCGTGTCGTAGAGGGCGACGGAGCCTTCGGCGACGAGGCCTGCGCTGACCGAGGCCCGGCCCTCGAACGACGCCTTGACCGGGGAGACGCTGGTCTTGACGGGCTCGGTGGTGGAGGTCCAGCCGCCCGCCTTCGTGTAGTCGGCGTGCAGGGCCCAGTCACCGGTGATCTCCTGGGTGACGTCGACGCTGACGGTGCCGTCGGCGTGGGCCGTGGCGTAGACCGTGACGTTGAGGACGATCACGACGGGAACCGTGCCGACCATCACCGTGGGGGTGGCGGTGAGCGTGGCGATCGGGATCTTCACCTGCCCGGTGGAGCCGGTGAGGCCTGCGGTGAGGTGCCAGTTGGCGCGCGCGCCCAGGTCGAAACCGACCTTGGCCTGTTCGGGGGCGAGGATGCCGTGGGTGCCCTGGTAGGAGAACATGACGCTCGGGTCGAGTTCGAGCGAGCCGGTGAGCGAGGCCTTCGCGCCACCGGGCAGCGGGACGGTGGCATTCGCGTCCAACTGCAGGACAGCGGAGGCCGAACCCTCGCCGCCGTCGGGCTTCGGGACGTAGGACGCCTTGAGGTCCTTGACCTTCGGGGTGACCTGGATCTTGTGCGGGTCCAGGGCGGTCTTGATGTTGGCCCAGGCCGACCCGAGCAGCTCGGATATGGAGGCCGGGCGCGTGCTTACCGCGACCTTCCCGCCACCCGCCGGCTTGACGTCGGTGATCGCCAGCAGCGCGCCGTGCGGCGCGACGGCCGACGGAGGGCTGTCGATCACCTGACCGACCTGGACGGCGGCGGTGGCAGCGGCCGTGGCGGCAGGGCTCGGGGTGCCCTTGCCGGTGTCGGCCACAGCGAGAACGGCCTTGCCGGTCCCCTTGTCGTAGGCGTCCAGCTTGAGGTCGGGAGCACCCGCCACCACGGCGGGTGTCCCGGACGGCGACGGGGACGAAGCGGCGGACGCCTTCGCTGTGCCAAAAGCAGCCGGAGCGGCCGACGGCACCTTGGACGGGGACGCAGCAGCAGACGCCTTCGCTGTGCCAGAAGCGGCCGCCGCGGCCGACGGCACCGTGGACGGGGCGACCAGGGTGACCTTCTGGCTACCGGTGGCGGCCTCAGGCAGGACCTCGCCGGTCGGGCTGGGCACGGCAAAGACGGACGCGGAGGCGGGGCCGGCCGACTGGGCAGTCGGCGTCGACGGGTCACAGGCGCTGAGCGCGAGCACCACGGATGCGGCGAGCGCGGACAGCCGGAGGGTGCGCATGAACATGCGGAGGGGCACCTTCGACGTGAGTGGTCAGGGGGACGGGCAGGCCTGCCCTCGGCATGTTACTGACAAGTTGTCAGCAACAGCTAACTTCAGCTCAGGGGAAGCTCAATTGCGGACGGCCCACTACCAGCCGAAGCGCACCTGCCCGGTGCCGTACGCGTGCCGGCCGTCAACATGGAACGGCGGCCAGCGGCATCAAGCCACGGCGCCCGCCCACGTGACGGCCCCATCCGCCCGAATGCGGCATCCGTGGAATACGTGCTCGTTACCAACCTGACCGGCTCAAAGCTGCAGGCCGCCACTGAGCAGTGGCGGCCTGCAGCTTTGGTGTGCCTCGCCCCTGTCAGTCGCTGACTGCTGGCGCGAAGTAGTCGCGGAGCATGATGGTGGTCCAGTCGGCCTGGCGGTGCTCTCCGCGCGGCCCCATCTCGGCAAACCACGGCTTCACGTCCAGGACCGGGGTGCCGTCGACCGCGTCGAGGTCTTCGACGTGGAGGTCCAGGCCGTCGACCTTGATCAGGCGGCAGCGCGACACCCCGAGCCAGTTCAGGCGTCGCATGTTGCGGTGGCCGAAGATCCCGACCTCCGGCCAGTCCGGGTTGTCCCGGGGCCGGCGGGCTCCGAGGTTCAGGTCGGTCGGGTCGGTGAGGTGGAACCGGAAGGCGACCTCCAGGTGCGAGAAGTCCTCCAGGCCCTTGGTCGCGTCGGGCGTGAAGAGGGATCCGTCCAGCCGGATGACCGCTCGGGTTCCGCCCCAGAAGTCGTCAGTGGGTTCGGTCCGGCCGCCGACCACGTGGCCGAGGGCCTCGACCTCGAACGTCTCACGGTCTGCCATCAGTGACTCCTCATCAGGCTGTTTCGGACAGGTACGCGGCAGCGCGTGCGTCGATCTCGCTGACGGTCGAGGTGCCGCGTCGGCGGTAGGGGGACAGCAGGGCGCGCATGTCGGCGGCGGCCTGCCGGGTGCGGCCGGACCGTACGCCGTCCATGGCGTCGAGCGCCTGCGACCAAGTGGCGCAGGCCCGGTCGATGTTGTTCATCTGCGCGTACACGGAGCCGAGGTATCCCAGCGTCACCGCGTGGGTGCGGGTGAACTTCGTCGTCTTGCGGGTGCGGACGCTGTGGTGGAACTCGCGGACGGAGCCGTCGAGGTCTCCTATGTCGCGCAGGGCACACGCAGTCTCGTGGGCCAGGCTGGCCTCGCCGAAGAAGAACACCCGGTCCGGTTCCGCAATGCCATCGCTGGCGGCGGACAGGTCGTCCTCTGCCCGCAGCAGCGCCTTGGCTGCGGAGTTCTTGCGCCCGGCAGCGGCCAGGCTCCGGGCGTGGACGACACCCAGGAGAGCGCGCTCCCGTGGGGAGGCGAGCGCGTACCGGTCGCCGTCGACAGACGCGGCGGCCAGGGCCAGCGCTTGCTGGTGGTGCCCGAGGTCGATCGCCTGGTGCGCCATCGCCCGCAGCACGTGGGCGGCCATGGGTGGATCGCCGGCCTCGGCCGCCAGTTTCACGGCTTCGGTGAAGTACCGCTGTGGGGTCGCGTGTCGACCGCTGTCGAACGCCATCCAACCTGCCAGGTAGGCGAGTTCGCTCGCGGAGGAGAAGAGGTCACGACGAACGCGCTCGTCGGCGAACTTCCCGCGCAGGTAGGCGGTGACGTCGGTGGTCAGGTACTGCACCACGGACGTCCAGGCGTGGGCACCGCCACGACGTTGGTCCACCTGGGAGAACAGAGTGGTCATGTCCCGGACGGCGGCAAGGTCTCCGGGGCCGACCCGTCGCGTTGCGGCCGAGCTGCGCGCGCTGCCCCGCTCGGACATGCGGCTCCACCAGTCCTCGCCGGGTAGCGAGAGGGCGCCCACCGAGTAGACCGCCATCCCCAGCGCCCGCCTGCGTTCCACGTCCACGTCGGTTCTCCCGAGTTCGGCCAGCGCGCTCAGCGTATCGGCGTCCCAGTCGGGAACTTGGGGTGAGGGGGCGATCAGGCCGATCTCTTCCAGGGTCACGACCCGGCCGCCCAGCGCACGGCCCAGCGCCTCGGCCAGGAACAGCCCGACGTTCCCGGACGGCTGGCCGCCGTTCTTCCAGTGCGTGATGCTCGACTTGTTGGTCTCCGGGAACTCGTCGTGCTCGGCCGCAACCCGCTTGACCAGGCGCGCGATCGCATCGCCCGAGAGCTTCGCCTCGTCGATGAGCGCCCGCAGCTTCTCGTTCGGTTCCTTCGCCGACGCCAACGCCCACCTACCTGACTGGCCGTTAAACCGCTTAAACCGCATTGCGTGTCCAACACCGTACTCCTGGTAGCGGTTGGGCGGTTCACTAACTGACATGCCGCTCCGCAGGGTGCAGCCGACACCGGCAGGGAGCCCGCGGCGCGGCCGTCTGCGGCAACTCCGTCGTTGCGTCCCTCGACGCCGACAGGCAGCCGCGCCAGTTCGCGAACCCGGAGAGGTTGATGACGACTGCCGACCGCACACAGCACCCGTGGAGACTCAACGGCTCCTCCACGCTGGTGGACCCCAACCCCTCGGCCCCGCGCCGGACTGCGAGTTCGACGGCCGAGAGCACCACGGCGACCAACACCCGCATGCTGCTGGACGAGCACCGCAGCGAGAACGGGCAGTGCGTACGGTGCGGGAGCCCGTGGCCCTGCGACGTGACCAGGAGCATCAGGTCCGGGGGCATGACGTGAACACCGTGGACCTCTACATCCAGGCCGACGACCGGACTGCGGTCTTCCTTCCGGACCGGGAACGCGCCCGAAGGCGCGCCCAGGTCTTGCGTCAGCTCGCTCTTGGACGGCGTCGCCGCAAGCAGTACCGGGAGTCGGCGGCGTGAGGAACGAGAACTCCCCGGACTTCAAGCTCCCCGCCGAACGGCGCCAGGGCTTGTACATCCGGACCTTCAGGGTCGCGGCCGACGGCACCCGTTACGACGACTCCGGAGTCGTCCTCGTCGACTCGGAGCCCGACGTGGCGGCCTACCACCCATCCGCGACCTGGCCCATCTGCAAGTGCCCGCAGCACCGCGAGGGCTAATCAACCACCGAGTAGAGGAGCCCCCTTGTCCCTCGAACAGCTTTCAGGAAAGACCGTGCTGGTCACCGGAGCGGGCGGCCTCATCGGCAGCCGAATCACTTCCCAGCTCCGCCGGCTCGGCGCCCGCCCCATCTCGGTGTGCAGGCTCGACGCCTACCCGCCCGAGGTCTACCGCGACCGGTTCGGCATCAACACCACCGAGCCGGACTTCATCGTCGGCGACATCGCCGGCCCGGAGCTGATGAGCGAGGCGATCTCCGGCTGCGACTACGTGATCCACGCCGCCGCCCTGGCCGACGTCGCCGCCTGCACGCGCCGCCCGCTCGATGCCATCGACACCAACATCATCGGCACCCAGCGCGTGCTCGACGCCGTGGCCGCCTCGGACCAGGTGCAGCGGATGGTGTTCGTCTCCTCCGCCAGCGTCTACGGCAACGGCACCTCGCCGGAGCCCGTGCACGACCACGTGCCCGCGCAGTTCACCGAAGGCGCGGCCGTCTCCCCGGTTTCGGTGTACGGGAACAGCAAGGTCTGGGGCGAGTACCAGACCGCCGCCGTGCTCGGCGGCGTCGGCACTTCGTACGCCGTAGTGCGGTACTTCTCCGTCTACGGCGAGCCGCAGGTCGTCAAGGAGAACAGCCACTCGTGGGTGGTCGCCTGGTTCGCCATGCGGGCCGCGCTCGGGCTGCCGCTGCACCTCAACGGCGGCGGCCACCAGATCCGCGACCTGGTCCACGTGGACGACATCGCCACCGGCACCCTGTACGCGCTGGTCGCGCCCCGCGCCCACAACGAGACGGTCAACATCGGCACGGGCACCGGCACGTCGATCCGGCAGGTCGCCGAACTGGTCCGCGCCCACTACCCCGACACGCAGCTTGTCGAGACGCCGATGCCACCCGGTGACCCCGAAGGCGGGTACGCCTCCGTCGAACGGATGGAGGAGCTGCTGGGCTGGCGACCGACCACCAGCATCGAGGAGGGTGTCGCCCGGTACGTGGCCTGGCTGCAGGCGAACCCCAGCGCGATCCCGGAATGGATGCCCCGAGCCGCTGCGGTCTAGATGATCGGGGGCCGGCCGAGCCGGGTCATGGTCCACACCGTGCGCCAGCGCATCGGCTTGCGCCGACCGCACGGTGTGCGCCAGCCCTCGACGAAGCCCGCGAACCACGCCTTCAGACCGGCCATGTCCCGGGTGCGGGCGATGGTGAGCGCCACCCACATGCCGAGGTAGACCGGTACCAGCACAGCGGGCAGGTGACGGCGCGCGAGGTACACGCGGTTGCGGGCGTTCACCCGGTAGAAGAAGGAGTGCCGGGTCGGGCTGGTCCGCGGGTGCTGCAGCAGCAGCTCCGGGGCGTACAGCACCCTCCAGCCAGCGTCGAGCGCCCGCCAGGCCATGTCGGTCTCCTCGTGCGCGAAGAAGAACGCGTCCGGCCAGTCCCCGACCTGCGCCAGCATCTTCGTCGACAGCCCATGGCCGCCGCCGAGGAAGCTGGTCACCTCGCCACCGCGCATCGGATCGCCGGCCCGCAGCCGGGGGACGTGGCGGCGCTGGGTCAGCCCGGTCTCGTCGGCGATCCGGAAGGACACGATGCCCAGCTGGGGGTCGGCCTCGTAGAGGGCCTCGATCCTCGCGAAAACGTCGTCGGCGACCAGCAGGCCGTCGTCGTCCAGGTCGATCACGACGTCCACGTCACGCAGGTGCTCCAGGGCAACGTTCCGGCCGCCGGTCACCCCGAGGTTCTCGGCCAGCTCGACGCCCTCCACCCACGCCGGTAGCTCCGGCAGGGGGCAACCCTGGGCAACCACCACGACCCTCGCGGCCGGGACGGTCTGCATCTCCACCGAGGCCAGCAGCTCGGCCAGTTCCTTCGGCCGCGTGCCCATGGTCAGAACCGCCACGCCCAGCTTCAAGCCCACCGAACCCATCCCTTCGAGGAAGCAGACATGACCTCACGAACGCACCGCTCGGGCGCCGCGTCGCTCAGAGAACTCGCCGAGAACCGGATGCTTCCGGACCACCAGGTCATGGACCAATCCACACTGACCTGGATCGCCGGGATGCGGCCCGAGGTCTCCGCCGCGCCGCCCACCCTGCCACACGCGCCGCTCATGCTGGTACCGGACGTCACCTGGTTCGCGGAGCCCCGGTGTGCCGACTCCATCCACGGCGTCCGGCACAACGCCCGCGTCTCGTTGCTCTCGTCGATCCTCGCCCAGGAGTACGGACTCGGCCGTGACCACACGGCCGCGCTGTGCGCCGCCGCAGCCGTCCACGACTGCCGGCGCCACAACGACCGGGACGACCCCGGCCACGGCCTGCGGGCAGCGGCCTGGTTCACCCGCAACCAGGCCATCGTCACCGGCCTGATCGGGCGCGAGCTGCCGCAGGACGTCCTCGCGCAGGCCACCACCGCCATCAGCCTCCACGACGTGCCGTATGAGCGCTTCACCCCACAGCAGAGCCACCTCTACCGGCGAGCACCGCACCTGATCGACCTACTCAAGACCGCCGACTGCCTGGACCGCTACCGGCTCCCCCTCGCCCGCTGGTGGCCAAACCCATCCCACCTGCGGCTCGTGCCGCCCGCCTGGCTCCATGCCGTCGCCCACGCCCTGGTCATCCGCAGCGAGCAGGCCCGCCTCGACGGCGCCAGCAACCACGGGGCGCTCATCCACGCCCGCCAGATCATCGACCCCGCGCAGTAGGAGGCCAGCCCATGCACGCCGAGTGGGACAACGCCCACACCGACCACACCACCACCCCCACCCACCCCGAGCCCGCCGGCCTCACCGAGACCGAAGCCGACTGGCGATCCCACCTCGAACACCAGACCCCCAACGGCTGGCTCCTGCGCGGCAACGCCATGACCGAGACCCTGACCTCCGGCCGCCCCATCCACCTGATGCACACCACCGTTGCCCTCGACGCCATCCGCGCCAGCGGACACCTTTACGCCTCCACTGGCTGCCTCGTCGCTGCCCTCTACTGCGCGCTCCTCACACCGGGACCCGCCGGCCTGCGCCCCCACAACCTCGGCTCCTACCTCCTGGAGACCAAAACGCACACCCGTACCCTCGTCTTCGAGATCAAGCCCGACGCCCCCGTCCCGCCCAAGGGCATCGACTACCTCCGCCTCGGCGTAATCCACCTGCGGACCTACCTCACCCACCGCAGCTTCCTCACCGACCACGAGGACGTCCAGCTCCGTCAGACGGTGCTGCGGCGTATTCAGGCTGCGGCGCCCTTCCTCGACACCGTCCTCGCCAACGCCACCGGAACACCGACGCCGGACGTCGACTTCATCGACCAGCTCGCCGCCACCGTGCCAGCCCTCCCGTTCCTCGGCTACCTCTACTTCGAGGTGCTCTCCGAATACCTGATGCTCCACTCCACCAGCTACGAGACCAAGGCGTACGCCCAGCTTGGAGAGATGAACAACCGCCTCTACAAGCAGCTCGCCTTCACCGCCGTCCAGGGCATGGACAAACTCTTCGACCTATCCCGCTTCAACCCAGGACACGATCGCCTCCTCGACCTCGTCGGCCAAATCGAGACCGGCCTCACCGCCGGAGTCGCCCAGTACACGAGGAGGCGCTTGTCGCACCTGTTCGCCACCGTGGCGCTCGCCCCCGGTCAGGACGCGGCCTCCTTCACCTTCCACCACTCGGACTTCGACACTCTCACCAAAGCGGCGCCCGGGCTGCTGGGACAGCTCGTCTTTCGCGACCTACGGGTCATCGACCGCTACCCGCAGCTCTACCTCGCCTTCGAGCAGGCCAAGGCCATGGAGGCATGGGCTTATTGGAACACCGAGGGCATCCCCGCCCCGTTCAACGGGACGGTCCCGAAGGGAGAGGTCGGCATCAACCCCGCCTACCCGCGAGCTAACTGCGCGATGTGGATCGCTGAGACCTGCGAGCGTGGCCTCCTGCACCCGGTGGAACAGCTCGACGTGAAATTCCTCCCGCGCCTTGCCGAGTTGTCGATGACCGCCATGCGCAGAGACGAAACAGGGAAGGCAGCAGGGCACCGCCGGTAGCGTGGGTCAGAGGTCCGCTTGGCTTCGCGTCAGTCGCCACGCCGAACGGGGCCCCAGCACTTCGCCCGGGCCATCGCGGTCCTGCTTTTCCACGCTCACTCCTGGCAGCCCCAAGCCAGACGCAGACCACGGGAACAGGTGATCAAGGTGCGTCCCAGCCAGCAGATGCAGTCCCTCGGCGTCGTCCAGCAGGGCACCCCCATCCTCAACCGCCCCGCCGAGCCCTTCGACCTCCCCACCGAACACGCCGCCGCCCAGGCCGTGATCGACGAACTGTTCGCCGCCGTCGAGCAGATCGGCCGCGTCCACTCCTTCGCCAAGGGCATGGGCCTCGCCGCCCCGCAGATCGGCATCCCCCGCGCCGCCGCCCTCGTCCTGCCCCCGACCGCCGGCGCCGGCCCGATCATCCTGCTCAACCCGGAGATCACCGCCGTCTCCGAGGAGGCCGACGAACAGTACGAGGGCTGCCTCAGCTTCTTCGACGTCCGCGGCATGGTCCCCCGCCCCCTCCGCATGGACGTCACCGCCACGAGCCTCGACGGCGCCATCACCACTGTCACCTACGAGTTCGGCCTCGCCCGCCTCATCGCCCACGAGATCGACCACCTCGACGGCCTGCTCTACACCGACCGCATGCGCCCCGATGTCCGCCCGATCCCGGTCGAGGAGTACCGGGGTACAGGTTCAACCTGGGCCTACTGACCGGCCGCAGAACACAACCCCTGCGTGCAGGAGCCGGCCTCCCAGGTCCGGCGCCTGGCGTAACTGATCAAGTGGCTCGCGAGCCCATGCGATTGGCGAGAGCAGCTGCGGCTTCCTGCGATACAAGGATCACCCTGCGTTTGAACATGCCCTTCACGACGAAGAATCGAGCACCATCGCGATCATCACTGCGAACTCGCCACTCGTACAGTCCATTCTCCGGAACGGCCCATCCCCGCGGCGAACCAGAGCGCGGCAGGAAGTCTCGGGCAAACCCATACCTCGGGTGCGTTCCACGGATTCGCGCGAGTGTGCCTACGCTGCTCTCGTGCGCTACGAACCGGGGCGTTGCCGTCACCCCGGGGGCGATCTCTATGAGGTCCACGACACGACCATAGAACCGGAGAAGGCTGCCAAGTGCGAAAACTGGACTCCCACCGGCGCTCTCTCAAGAGTCTCCTGGCCCTGCCCCGTTGACTCTCTCGTCAGGCCCATTCCGAACACGGTCGACTTGAAGACGAGACAGGGAGTCCGGGCGGTTCGCGCCAGCAGGCTGGGGGCAAGCTTGCCACGGTCTACTCGGGAGGGGCATTCATGAACAGGGACCCAGATCTCATCCGCCACGAGGACGGCATTGTCTGGACTGAGAGCATCGGCAACCTCGACTAGGTGCGCGAATATCTGGAGGTGGCGGCCAGCACCCGTCGCGGCCCTGTCCGCTGGAACGGGCATGGCCGACGGGTGGGGTACTCGGTGCTCAAACCGGACGCGCCTGCGGGCGAAGCACCTTTTCGGTTCGCTCGCCGTGTCTTCTGGATCAAGGATCACGATCGATCAGAGCAGCCCGATGGTGTGTACAAGGCCTGCGCCCCATCCGAAGGCGTAGATCCTCGTACCGTCGCCGCCGGAGTCTGGGGTGAACTCACCGAGCGCGCTTGGGGAGGACCGCTGCCAACCGCAGGCACGCGATCGGCCAACACCTCGGTGTCTGGACCTCAACAGAACTTGATCAAGGTCGGCAAGTCTCTGGCAAGCGGCACGGCGTTCATCGGCGTGGGGCCGACCAGGCAGGGCCTCGTGGATATCTACATCGACTGCGCGAGCGGGAGCCAACTCGGCGACGGCAGCCATGTGATCTCGGAGCTACTCCCGTCCGACCAGGCCCGCGAGCTCCTCATCAAGATCATCAAGGCAACCCCCTGGCTCCAGGAAGCCCTTGCACTCTCGGTAGTGGATGGGTGGCTCGCTGGCGACGTTCCGAAGTAGGCCCCTTAGCCACCAAGGGCTGCCACGGCCGGTCGCCTGGTTTCAGTTTCGGTCTCGTTCACCTCTGTCCAGCCACACGCGACCTGCTCGACACGGTCGTACCTGCTCCACGCCAACTCGGCGCTACGGAAGGATGGATGGATGAGCGACTGGGAGTTCGTGAAGGCAAGAACCGCCACTGAAGGCGCGGTGTTGAGGTCAGCCGACGGCCTGCTCTACAAGCGAATCGGCGGCGAGGACCTGCGCTCGGAGTGCGAGTTCCAGCGGGTGGCTGCCAGCCTGGGCTACCCCGTCCCGGAGATCGTCGACAGCGGGTCCGAAGGTGGAAGCTACTTCGTCGTCGAGCGAGCCATCGGTGATACCTCGCTGCACGAGGAGGCTTTGGCCGATGCCAGGCGAGACGGGCAGGTCAGCTGCCAGGTGATCAGCACGGCTGCTGCTGTCGCGTCGTGTCTCTTGCAGGCTCAGGCGAGGCACCCCTTGCCCTCGACACCGTGGTTCGAGAGGGCGGCCTTTGCGCCTGAGGTCTTCGAGGAGAACCCGGACTTCGACAACCCGCGGGTTCACGAGGCGGTCAAGCATGCCCTCGACCGGCTGGCTCAACTTCCGATGGTGCACGGGCACCTGGACTACGGCCTGCCCAACGCCCTCCGGGCCGGGGTCATCGACTGGCAGCATCACGGACCGGTCCCGCTCGGCTACGACGTCTACCCTGCGCTCGACATCGTGGCCTTCAAGGGCGGAGGCAAGGGCTACACGATCACCCCGGAGCAGCGCGCCGCCTACGCCGCCGCACTCGACGAGACCACCGCATCCCTGATCGGGCGGCGCGTGAGCGAGCACCTGGGCGACTTCCTGCTCGTCAAGTGCTTCTTCTTCCTCGCCCTCATGCGGCCCACCGACCCCGCACGGCACGACAAGCACATCAAGTGGCAGTACCGCCGCGCTCTGTTCACGATAGGACTTGATCAGTATGAGTCGTCCAACACGATCGACACCGGCGCCTTCCCTACTCTGGAACTGTTCGCCGCTGAACACCGGTAGGCCGGCGCCCACCATCTGACCGGGAAGGGTCCACCGCACATGGGCAGGACTGAGTACTACAACGACCCGAACGCCCCCAAGGCCAACACCCTCATCCCTGCCAGCAACCTGCTCGTCGTCGACGACAGCGGCGCGATCCTGCTCCAGCGCCGCCGCGACACCGGCCAGTGGGCTCTGCCCGGCGGCGCGCAGGACATCGGCGAGACTGCCGCCGAGTGTGCCGTGCGCGAGTGCCTGGAGGAGACCGGCATCATCGCTGAGATCACCGGCTTCCTCGGCATTTACACCAACCCCAACCACATCGTCGCGTACACCGACGGCGAGATCCGCCAGCAGTACGAGAACGCCTACATCGGCCGCCCCATCGGCGGCAAGCCCACGATCAACGACGAGGCCGACGGCGTCCGCTTCGTCCACCCCGCCGACCTCGACCAATACGACATCCACCCCAGCATGCGCCAGCAGATCGGCGACTACCTCGCCGGCACCTACCCCTACCTCGGCTGACCGGTGCCACCGCTATCGCCCTAGTCTGACAGTGGCGGACATGTTTCGATCTTGAGCTGACGATCCTGCTTGTCCTCACCTCCGCAGCGGGGTGGTCTGCTGGGGCGGGACATGCGGGACATGCGAGCCTGTCCAGCCAACGGTGTAACTCGTGTGGTGTGAGTTATCGGCGGCCGACGGAGAGTCGGCCGTCGAAGGCGATGTCGAAGGCCTGGAGTGCGGGCTTCCAACGCATGGCCCAGCGTTTGCGGCCCTGCCCGGTGGGGTCGAGGCTCATGACGGCCATGTAGACGCACTTGAGGGCCGCGGCCTCGTTCGGGAAGTGTC
Source organism: Kitasatospora sp. NPDC001660 (assembly GCF_053596725.1). Classification (NCBI taxonomy): domain Bacteria; kingdom Bacillati; phylum Actinomycetota; class Actinomycetes; order Kitasatosporales; family Streptomycetaceae; genus Kitasatospora; species Kitasatospora sp. NPDC001660. The sequence continues at coordinate 12,561 of NZ_JBSFGU010000076.1, forward strand.
CGCGGGCCCGGACAGCCTTGCGGATACGCGCGTTCACGCTCTCGATCGCGTTGGTCGTGCAGACGATCCGGCGGATCTCGACGTCGAACTGGAGGAACGGCACGAACTCGGCCCAGGCGTTCTCCCAAAGCCGCACGATCGCCGGATACTTGGCGCCCCATTCCTCCTGGAAGTCCAGGAAGCGGTCCTCGGCGGCCTTCGCGGTCGGCGCGGTGTAGACGGGCTTGAGTGCTCGGGAGATCTTGTCCCAGTCCTGGCGGCCCGCGTAGCGGAACGACGCCCGCAGAAGGTGAACTATGCAGGTCTGCGTCACCGCCTGGGGCCAGACCGTCCCGATCGCGTCCGGCAGGCCCTTGAGCCCGTCGCAGACGACCATGCACACGTCCTCGACGCCCCGGTTCTTGATCTCGGTGAGGACCTGGAGCCAGTACTTGGCGCCCTCGCCGCCATCGCCGGCCCACAGGCCGAGGATGTCGCGGGTGCCGTCCACGGTCACGGCCAGGGCTACGTAGATCGGCCGGTTGGCCACCTGCCCGTCGCGGACCTTCACGTGGATGCAGTCGATGAAGATCACCGGGTAGACCGGGTCGAGGGGCCGGTTCTGCCATTCGGCCATCCCGTCCATGACCTTGTCCGTGATGGTCGAGATGGTCTGCTTGGACACGCTCGCGCCGTAGACCTCGGCCAGGTGGGCGGAGATGTCACCGTGCGTCAGACCCCGTGCGGACAGGGAAAGGACCATCTCGTCGACGCCGGTCAGCCGGCGCTGGCGCTTCTTGACGATCTGCGGCTCGAAGCTGCCCTCTCGATCGCGTGGGACGGAGATCTCGACCGGGCCGACGTCGGTCAGCACTGTCTTCGCGCGGACACCGTTGCGGCTGTTGCCGCTGCCGGCGCCGGCCGGGTCGTGCTTCTCGTAGCCGAGGTGGTCGGTGATCTCGCCCTCGAGGGCGGACTCCAGCACGCGCTTGGTCAGCTGCCGCAGCAGCCCGCCCTCGCCGGTCAACTGCAGCCCACTCGCGCGGGCCCGATCGACCAGCTGCCCGATCAGCTGGTCATCCAACAGGTCCGCCGACAGCTCGATCGGTCGGGCCTCTTCAACCGCCTCAACCGAGGCAGTCACGTCGCTCATCAGGTGCTACTTCCATGATCGGGAGTTACACCGAAGACCGTACAGACCCGGACATGCGTGCTGCCGTATCTAAGAATCGACCTGCTGATCGACCGCGGCTTCGTAGAAGGCATCCGCGAGGGCGGCGATGATCGAGTTGATAGCTGGCCCGTCGGTGAAGAAGTAGTCAGCCATCGTGTTGTGGGCGTTCTGGTTGTCTGCGACCGCCTCCGTAACGGCTGCTTGGAAGTCTTGTGACTCCATGAACTGCTTCTTGGAGTTCACCTTGGTCTGGTTGACCAGGTTCCGGTCGGCGAGCAACCGCTGGATGAGCCCCTGCACGAACTCCCGGACCTGGGAGGCGGCGAACGATTCGGCGCCGAAGAGGTCGTTCATCTTGTCTATGACGACCTGGAGTGCGACGTACTTCGGATCCTTCTTCGTTCCTGTGCCGGCGGCGCTGATGCCCTTCAGCTGCCCATCGCCCACGAGCGAGATGTCGACCGGGATTGCCTTGTTGTGCTTGACCCCGACCAGTACGACATCGGAGAGGTCGACGTCGGCGGCCCAGGCGGACTCGGCGATGACCTTCTCCAGGAGACGCAGGAAGATCGAGAGCATCTCCATGTAGGGGTCGCCGTAGTCGACGATCTGGGACATGAAGTCATAGAGGCGTACGTAGGTGGAGACATCCTTGCGGAACAGGTCGAGCGCATTGAGCGTGACCTTGTCCTCTTCCTCGATCGCCCTCGCGTAGCGGCGCCGGAAGTCGTGCTGCGCCGGGCTGATCGCTGCCGAGAGCGCGTTGTTACCCTTCCGGGTCACCCACAGTTCGGCGACCTTGCGGACGTCGTCCTCGGCGTAGATTCCGGCTTGGGCGAGCTTGTTCGCCAGGTGGACGACGACGTACGGGTCGGTCTCGGTCTCCAGGGTGGCGTTCTTGAAGTACGGCTCGAAGGCCGTCTTGATGTCCTCGGGCTTGTTCTTGAAGTCAATGACGAACGTCTTGCGCTTCTGCTCCCCACCAGCGGTGCGGTGGATGCGGTTCAGCCGAGAGAGCGTCTGCACTGCGGTGATCCCCGGCAGCTTCTTGTCGACGTACATCGCCGAGAGCAGGGGCTGGTCGAAGCCGGTCTGGAACTTGTTGGCGACCAGCATGATCTTGTAAGTGTCGCCCTTGAACGCGGCCGCCAGATCAGCCCCGGCGCCGGGGTTCATGTTGGCCTCGGTGAACTCGTCGTCCTTCGATGGCTGCGGCCCCCAGTCCTTGTGCCAGGTCTCGTCCTCGGGCATCGTCACCCCGCCGGAGAAGGCGACCAGGGTGCGGTAGTTGTACGAGGAGTCCTCGGCGCGACGCTTGGCGATATAGGCGTCTATGGCCAGCTTGTACTTCACTGCGGACCTGCGTGAATCGGTCACCACCATCGCCTTCGCCTTACCCTCGAGGAGGTAGGCGACATTGGTGTGGAAGTGCTCGACGATGATCTGCACCTTCTGGCTGATGTTCGTCGGGTGGAGCTGCACCCACCGCATCAGACCCTTGCGAGCGGTGGCCTCCTCGACCTCGTCCCCGTCTCCATCGCTCTTCCCGGCCTTGCCCGCGATTTTCAGCGCGGTGTCGTAGTGCTGGTAGCCCTTGAGTACGTCGAGGATGTAGCCCTCTTCGATCGCCTGCTTCATCGAGTACAGGTGGAACTCGCGCGGCTTCCCGTCGGCGCCCTTGCGGCCGAACAGTTCGAGGGTCTTGCTCTTCGGTGTCGCGGTGAAGGCGAAGTAGGAGATGTTCTCCGACTCGGCCCGCTCCGTCATCTCCGATGCGAGGATCGACTCCACATCGACCTCGCCGCCGTCCTCGATCGCCTTGATCTCCTCAGCGGTCAGCACCTGCTTAAGTTTCGCGGAGATCTGACCCGACTGGGAGGAGTGCGCCTCATCGGCGATGACGGCGAACCGCTTGCCCTTCAGGCCGGCGTCAGTGCGGATCTCGTCCAGCGCGTGCGGGAACGTCTGCAGCGTCACCACGATGATCAGCTCACCGTTCTTCAGCGCTTGCGCCAGCAGGCCCGACTTCGACTTCGCGCCGGCCTTGCGGACGTCCTCGGGGCTGATAGTGGCGACGATCTTTCCGGTGCCGTCGATTTGCCGGATCGCATCCTGCAACTGGGAGTCGAGCACGGTACGGTCCACGACCACGATGACCGAGTCAAAGACCTTTTGGTCATCGACGTGCAGCCGCGCCAGCCGGTGGGCCGTCCAGGCGATCGTGTTTGTCTTTCCCGAACCGGCCGAATGCTCAATCAGGTACCGCCGCCCGACGCCCTCCTCGCGCACCGCATCGACGATGCTCGTGACGGCCTCCCACTGGTGGAATCGCGGGAAGAGCATGCTTGTGCGCCGCATCGAGGTCCCGGTAGTGACGTCCCACTCCTCCTTGGTCTGCACGATCATCAGTCGCCCGATGATGTTCAGCCAGGCGTGTTTCTCCCAGACGCGTTCCCACAGGTACGCCGTTGACGACCGTCCGTCCGCGCCGGGAGGGTTGCCGGCACCGCTGTCGAAGCCGATGTTGAACGGCAAGAAGTGGGTCTTCTCCCCCTCCAGCCTCGTGGTCATCGCCGCCAGGTCGTTCGAGACCGCGAAGTGCACCAGCGCCCGGTGACCGAATGACAGCAACGGCTCCGGCCGCCCGTTCGTCAACGGGTTGCGATTCTTCCTGTACTGGTTGACCGCCTCGTCCAGCGACTGGGTGAAGTCGGTCTTCAGCTCCACCGTGGCCACCGGGATCCCGTTGACGAAGAACGCCAGATCGATGCTGCGCTGGTCAGCGGTCGAGAAGTGCACCTGCCGCACCACCCGCACCCGCATCTGCTCGTAGTGCGCCGCCGTGGTCTCGTTGAGCGACGTATCCGGACGGAACTGCGCCATCTTCAACCGACCACCGCCGATGTACTGCACCCCGTTACGCAGGATGTTCAGCGTTCCACCGCCATGTTCCAGCGGCCGGTCGAGCGCCGCGGTCAGTACGTCGAGGAACTTCGCCTGCGACCCAGCTGCCTTTAACGCCTTCTCGTACGAAGACTTCTGGGTCTCCTTCAGCCATGCGAACAGATCCTCAGGGAACAGCGCTCGCTCCCGGTCGTACTCCCCGCCGTCACGGTCGTTCTCCGAGTACAGCCAGCCGTGCGCCTCCAGGTGCTCGCAGATCTCTGTCTCGAAGACCACCTCGTTGTGGTCAGCCATCACGCCACCCCCTGTAGGTCGATCTGCCCCGTCACCGCCGCTGTGATCAGCGCCGACCGGCGTTCGCCGACAAGCTCGATGAACCGCTCCGTCTCCGCGATGAGCGTGTCGAACTTCGCCATCTGACCTGCGAGGTCCGCAGCCGCATGCGGATGAGTCGGCAGGTTGATATCGAACCGCGCGAGGTCCTTCATGCCGAGCGTGGGCTGAATGCTGTCGCCGCTCGTCGCCAACTCAGCCTGACGCAGGAAGTCGTTCGATCCGAGCCAGGCGCACAGGAGCGGCGCCACAGCTGCGTCTCTGCAACGAAGCACCGCCACGGCCCTCGCCACGTTCGCCCCCGCGAGCCACCGAGGCGCGATCGCAGCCTGTCCCATCTTGCCGACAACGCCAAGGAGGACCTCACCGCCGCTGATCTTCGTACGGGAGTACTCATTCGACTGCTCGGGCGCAATCGCCAGCAGGCGTCGTTCCGTCGCGAGGTTCAGGATGTCGCCGACCCGGACGAACGGGACCCCCTCCGTCTCGTCCACGTAACTCGGCACCAGCACGCCGTACGAGGGACGAGCCGACAGCAACCTGCCAACCCTGGTTGTGTCAGTTGAGGGCCCGGCGCTGAAGGCTGCGGAGAGGACGACATTACGCCGCTCGCGAAGCAGCTCGATTAGCCGCAGCTGCTCCTCAATGAGCGTGTCGATGCGGGCCGTCTCGCGGTCGAGATAGTCGGCGACGGCGCGCTGCTCCCTCACCGGTGGGGCAGGAACAAGAAATGCTCCAACCTTGTCAGCCGTGAAGTGCGGAATCGTCGCTGTGAAGCAGGCAGTCTCGATCTCACCTGCTGCGAGTGCGGCCTGGAGCGCGTAGTCCAGAAACCTGCCTGTCGCCTTCAAAGGTCGTGGGCGAACTCGAACGATCGAGTTCTGGAAGCCCCAGCCCATACGCTCAGTTCGCACTACTGCCGACCTACCGTAACCAGCGCCGCCTTCTACAATTACAACGTCGTCTGCCCTGAGATCATGGAGCCTCAGTTCCCTCTCTGAGAACCACATTGTCTTGTCGTCCACGTCGATGATCTGGCCGTTCGGCTGGACATGCGCAGCACGCAGATACGGCGCCGCAACGTCTGACTCTGATTTCGGCTCAGACTGGATCATCTTTCCGAGGAAGACATCCCCGAGTCGCTTGATCGGCAGGCGGGCCCAGGTCACGCTTCCACCTCACGCAGGAGGTCGAGGATCCGGGCGACCTGTTTTTCCAGGTCGGCGTCGATCTCGGCGAGAGGGCGAGGTGGGGTGTACTTGTAGAAGTGGCGGGTGAAGGGGATCTCGTAGCCGGTCTTGGTCTTGGACCAGTCGATCCAGGCGTCAGGAACGTGCAGCTTCACCTCCGCGTCGAAGTACGTCTGGATGACTTCGTGCTCCCCTGCGGCCCCGGCGGTTGAGCCGCCATAGGTGAAGGCCACGTTTTCGGTGTCACGCTTTTTCGAATCAGGCTTCGGGTTGCCCTTGCGGTCGACGACAGGGTTCCCGTCCTCATCTAGCAGCGGGCGCTCGACGGTGATGGTCCAGTAGCCGAACTCGTCGTTGCGCAGCGCCTTGGAGAGTTCGGGGTCGGCGTCCTCGAAGTCGGCGTACAGCTGCACGACCTTGGCGCGGTCAGCGTCGCTGATCTCCCGTCCCTTGGAGCCGAGGCTCTTGCGCATCTTGGTCCAGAACGACGTGCCGTCGATGAGTTGGACCTTGCCCTGGCGGTCGGGGTGCTTGATGTTGTCGAGGATCCAGATGTAGGTGGCGATGCCAGTGTTGAAGAACATGTTGGTCGGCAGGGCGACGATTGCCTCGACGAGGTCGTTCTCCAGCAGCCACCTGCGAATGTTGGAGGGGCCGGATTCGGCGGCGCCGTTGAAGAGCGGCGAGCCGTTCATGACGATGCCAACGCGGCCACCGCCATCCTGGGGCGCGCGCATCTTGTGGGCTAGATGGAGCAGGAAGAGCATCTGCCCGTCCGAGGTCGCGGGGAGTCCCGGCGCGAAGCGGCCGTAAGGGCCGGCGGAGTCGCGCTCCTCCTTGACCGCCTTGGCGTACTGCTTCCAGTCCACCCCGTAAGGCGGGTTGGACATGCAGAAGTCGAACTGGCGGCCCTTGAACGCATCGTCGGTGAGCGTGTTACCGAAGGCGATGTTGGTCGCGTCGTGGCCCTTCGCGAGCAGGTCGGACTTGCAGATGGCGTACGACTGCGGGTTGTACTCCTGGCCGTACAGGCTCAGCTTCGCGTCGGGGTTCTGCGCGAGCAGGTGCTCCTCGGCCAGGGAGAGCATGCCGCCGGTGCCGGCCGTGGGGTCGTACAGCGTCCGGATGATGCTGCCCTCGGAGAGGTCGACGTCCTTCTCCGCGAACAGCAGGTCGACCAGCAGCCGGATCGCGTCGCGTGGCGTGTAGTGGTCTCCGGAGGTCTCGTTCGCGGCCTCGTTGAACTTGCGGATGATGTACTCGAACGCATCCCCCATGTCTGCGTTGGACACCACCTCGGGATGCAGGTCGACGACACCGAAGGACTTGACGATCTCGCGCAGGAGCCCGGCCTTCTCCAGGGCGAGGATCTCCTTCTTGAAGTCGAAGTACTCGAACACGTCCACGTCGGCGGAGAACCGGTCGATGTAGTCAGTGAGGTTGTCCGCCAGCCCGTCCGCATCGGCCAGCAGGTTCGCGAACTCGTAGTTGGAGGTGTTGTAGAACGTCCGCCCCGTGACCTTCTTGACCTCGACCTTGAGCCGGTTCGGGTTCTCGTACCTCGCGGCCAGCTCCCGTACCGCCGCGCGGTCCGGCTCGAGTACGCAGTCGAGCCGTCGCAGGATCGTGAACGGGAGGATCACTGTCCCGTACTGGTTGGGACGGTAGGGGCCTCGAAGCTGGTCAGCGATTGACCAGATGAAGCTACCGAGCGCGCTCACAGGGTTCCTCACGAGAATCGTCTAGCAGAGACGACCACTCTGCCAGAGGCGGCAGCCAGCGTCCCAGGGTTCAGCGTTCCGTGACCTCGGCCAGGGCTGATCTGCGTGAGCGATGCGTGAGCGGACGGGGCAGCACGTGCCGGTTCGAGGGGGATCGTGAATCACGGGGCAACGCTCTGACCTGCGGATTTGTCACCAAGTGATCGATGCTGGCAGCAGCCAGCATGATCACTCTCGGGCTCGTAATGCGTAGGTCGCGGGTTCGAATCCCGCAGGCGGCTCGGTAGGTGCAAGCAAGGCCCGGTTCGGAGGATCTCTCCGGACCGGGCCTTCTTCGTGCGTGCGGGTGGGGTGTAGGGGGTGGGGGCGGCAGTGCATCCTCGGCTGCCCGTGGGGCTGCGTGGCGGCTTTCCGAGCAGTCGGGCACTCGCAGGATCAGAACGGCTGCGTGATCCGCTCAGCCTTCTTCAGGTACGCGAGGACCGCGAGGACGCGGCGGTTGTCGTCGGCGGAGGCCTCGATGTGGAGCTTGGCGAAGATGCTCGCCGTGTGTTTGGCGACGGCGCTCTCGCTGATGTGCAGGGTGTGCATGATGGCGGCGTTGGAGCGGCCCTCGGCCATCAGCTTGAGGACGTCGTGTTCGCGCGGGGTGAGGGCGGCGGTGGTGCCGCGGGCGTCGCTGCGGGCGAGGAGCTTGGTAATGCCCTGGGGGTCCCGGACGGGGGCGACCCCGGCCCCGGAGCGGGCGCGGGCCGCGGACGACGAGACC
>NZ_JBSFGU010000077.1:0-20057 GCF_053596725.1 Kitasatospora sp. NPDC001660
GACGAAGGTCTCCTGAGTCAGATCCTCCGCCAGCTGGGCGTCGCCGAAGGTGCGCTTGACGATGTAGCCGTACACGGCCGGCTGGTGCGTGGTCAGCAGGGCACGGAATTCGGCGTCGGTCATCCGCGGTCCGGTCGCGGGAGCGGCCTGGGGCTGACGGGCGAGCTGGGTCATGAGGGTCCTCTGGTGCGGTGATGGCTGGTCTCTCTGGCGAGCCACACCGAGCCTTCCGGCCACCCTGATCGCGCACATCCGCCAACTGGCTCCGCAGGCGCGCGGTCCGCGCCGTTTCACCGAGGTGACGGCACGTCCGGGGCGCCGCCGTGCGCGACGAACGGCGGATTTCGCGGGTCCAACGGTCGCCCGTTCCTCCCGGTGCACCGGCGGCCGAGCCGCGAATAGGCCTTCATCGCCGCGCTGACCTGCGACGATGTGCCAGTTGGCGGGGTTCCGTGACAGTTCTGTCCAGCGGGTGCCACCGGCGTACGCGGCGGAGGCCGGAAACGCGGAAACGGCCCGGTCCAGTGGACCGGACCGTCCCCTTCACCAGGGGCGGAGCGGGTTCAGACGGGAACCGACACCAGCCGGCGGCCGTCCGCGGTGCGCACCTCGAAGTGGTCGAGCTGGCGCCGGGTCAGCGAGGTGCCGCCGTGGACGACCAGCGGATCGGGGTGACCCGCGACGCCGTACCCGGGCGACGGCACCGACCAGCTGGTCACCGGCTCCCGCTCACCGCTCCTGGACACCGCCACCAGCGAGCAGACCAGCGGCCCGTCGACGCCGCTCAACTGGAGCGCGACATGGGTGCCCCAGGCCTTGTCCTCCAGACCGACCGTCCCCGTGACGCCGGTCACCGCGTCGGCGCCGCCGTGCTGCTCACCGGTCATCATCAGCATCGCGGCCGGGCTGGGCATCGAAGCGGCCGGGCCGCCGGCCACCGGCCGGCCGGAGCCGGACCACAGCGCGACGAAGGGCAGCGCGACCAGCAGCGCGGCGCCAGCGGTCAGCGCCGCCACGGTCCGCCAGGTCGCGCGGTGCCGTTCCCGGGCGACGTCCCGCAGCAGCTCGTGCAGCAGGTCGTCACCCGGCGGGTCGGCGGCCGGTGTGCGGCTCTCGCCGGCGACGGCGGGCTCCAGCGGTTGCCCGACGAGCGGGACCAGCAGGTCGCGCACCGACTGGAAGGATCCGATCTCGCTCAGGCACTGCTCGCAGTCGAGCAGGTGCTCCTCGAAACGGTCGGTCTCCGGCCCGTCCAGTCCGCCGAGTACGTAGGCGCCCAGGTCGGCGCAGGCGGGACTCCGGTTCACCGGGCCGACTCCTGTTCTTCGATCGCGAGGACAAGGCGGTGCAACCCGTAGTACAGGCGGGATTTCACCGCTTGGGGCGGAATGCCGAGGGCCTGCGCGGCCTGCTGCACGGTCCGGCCCTTGAGGAAGGTCTCGACCAGGGCGTCCCGGTGCTCGGACGGCAGTCCGGCCAGCGTGTCCGCGATGGTCGGCGGCCCGGCGGGCGGCCGGGTGGGCTCGGGCTCGGCCGGGGCACCGCGGCGCCTTCGCAGCAGCCCGAACCGCGGGCGGGCGGCGGACAGCCGGCGCAGCTCGTCGGCCAGTCGGCCGCCGATGTCGGCACCGGCCGCAGCGGCCGGGCGGCGCAGAGCGCCCATCAGGGCGGCCCGGAGCAGCGAACCGGCCCGCTCCCGGTCACCGTCCGTGAGCCCGAGGGCCTGCGGATACGCCGCGGCGGCGTGCCGCGCGTACAACTCGCGCACCAGCCGCTCCTGAGCATGTTTCATCAGCGTGGCAACCTTCCGGGGCAGCGGTGGGAGCACCCGGCCGCGCCGCCTCCCATTCGACGTCTCCTCGCCTTACGGACGGGCCGGGCGTCCGGTTCAGGAGCGCTCCTACGGCGTGCTGAAGCGCGGGGGCGTGCTCGTCTCCACCGTGTTCGTCCCGCAGGCCCAGGAGATGGCCGCGCGCCACGGCATCCGGGTCGAGCCGTTCTTCACGCGGCCGAGCGGTGAGCAGTTGGAGAAGCTCGCCGCCCTGGTCGACGCCGGCGCCGTGCGGCCGTACCTCGACCGGTCGTACGACCTGGACCAGACCATGGACGACACCATGGACGCGCTGCGCTACAGCGCCTCGAAGCCTCCACGGCCGGCCGGGAGCCGAGCGGTCGGCGTTCAACGCCCGGCTCATGCCCGACGGGCGGCCTCTCACGGCCGGTGCCCGGCCCGAACCGCGGCGGGACGTCAGCCGGTTCCCGCGCGCCCGAATCACAGCAAGACGCCGCCGGTTCTCCGAGGAGAACCGGCGGGCGTCGGGACTTCGGGGCCTTGTGCCCCGGCTTTCGCTCAGTCGCCGAAGCGGATCGAGGCGATCTTCTTGTCGAAGCCGATCTTGGAAAGGTCCGGAATGCTGCTGGTCACCACGGCCGAGGTGCCGGTGCAGTCGCGACCGGTCCAGATCTTGACCGGGCCGCCGCTGAGGTCCAGGGACAGCGCCAGGTCACCGCGGCCGGTGTTCTTGCAGCCCGGGCCGGCAACGTTCTCGGAGCCGTCGGGCTCGGTGAAGGCGAGGCCGCTGTCCAGGGTGACCACGCCGTTTCCGAGGGCCACCGGGGAGGCAACCGGGCTGGACGGCGCGGCGGCGCTCGGCGTACCGGCGGGAGCGCTCGCCGGCGAGGAGGCTGCACTCGCCGGCGAGGAGGCTGCACTCGCCGGCGAGGAGGCGGACGCGGAGGCGCCGGCGCTCGGCGCGGCGGAGGAGGTGGCGCCCGTACCCTCCGTCGGGCGCAGGACCTTCCCACCGTGCGGGGAGACCGCGAACCAGGTACCGCCGACACCTTCACCGTTGGTCTGCCCTGCGGCGGTGTCCTTGCTGAAGCGATAGACCGGCCAACCCCCGATGGTGACCTGACGGGTTCCGTCGGCGCGGTCCACGATTCCGATCTCCGAGGTGGGCACGCCGTCGACGAAGATCCGCGAACCGGGCCGCACCAGGACCGGCGGCCAGGTCGTGGCGCAGGCGTCGTTGCAGTTGGACTTGGACGGCTTCGCGGTGTCCTTGTCGAACCGGTACAGCGTGAAGCCCGCGCCGTCGTGCACGATCGGGCTGAGCCCACCGGCCGAACCGGCCGTCAGCTGCACCCACTTCATCGCTTCGGGGCTGTTGCGCGGCCCGTTGTACATGTCACCGGTGTTCGGCGGCGCGTCGTGCTGCTTGGCGGTGCCGTTCTGGTAGTCCAGCTGGGTGTTGGTGTCCGTACCCTGCGGGGACTGGCCGGCCTTGCCGCCCTCCGGCGTCACGGCGAACCAAGTGCCGCCCACGCCTTGGCCGTTGGCCTGGCCGGGCGCGGTGTCGTTGCTGAAGCGGTACACCGGCCAGCCGCCGATCGTGATCTGGAGGGCGCCGTCGTCCCGCTTGACGACGCCGATGTCCGCCCGGGACACGCCGTCCAGGAAGATCCGCGAGCCCGGCTGGACGAGGACCGGCGGCCAGGTGGTGGCGCAGGCGTCCTTGCAGTTGGACCTGGACGGCTTCGCGGTGTCCTTGTCGAACCGGTAGAGCGTGAAGCCGGCGGCGTTGCGGACGACCGGGTTGAGCACGCCCGCCGCCCCGGCGCTGAGCTGCACCCACTTCATCGCGGCCGGCGAGTTCGCGGGGCCGTCGGCGAAGTCGCCAGTGCCGGCGGGGGCGTTGTTCTCCTGCGCCGTACCCGGCACGTAGTTGACGGGGCTGGACGCCGTCGCGCTGTCGGCCGGCTGGGGCTTCGCGGCCGTTCCGCTCGGCGAACAGCCCGTCACTGCTGCCGCGCCCACTGCCAGGGCTGCCGCGAGTACCGCTGCGCGTGCTCGGATCATGTCGTTCCCTCGGTAGTCCGTCGGCCGCCTGTTGCGGTGGCAGCCGTCCGGCGACTTGACGGAACCGGTCCGCGAATTCCTCAACCGCGCCCCAACTCCGGCATGTGAGGTGGGTCACCCAGGGGTTCGGCCAACTGTCGTGGGCGGGAACGCCGTTGGGGCGCTGTCTCCCTCGGGGTGAGCCTGCTGGTCGCCGGCCTCGCCGTGGTCGCCCCGCGCGGGCGCCGGCGCGGTTGGCGGCCCGGACGGGTCTCCCGGCAATGAGCCCCCTCCACTGCCTGAACCCGAGCCGGTGCACCGTCGTAAGGGTGGGCATGCGCCGCAGTGGCCGGGCCGTCGAGTCCCGAGTCCGTGCCGGCCGGCGCAGATCACCGCTCCCGCAGGTCATGGACGCGGCTGAGCTTGCCGACCGAGCGCTGCAGCGTCTCGGGGTCGACGACCGAGACCTCGACGGTGACGCCGATGCCGTCCTTGACGCCCTTGGCGATCGCCCTGGCGGCGGCCTCGCGCTGCTCGTGCCTGGTGGTGGTGGAGCGTGCCTCGACCTGGACGGTCAGGTGGTCCAGGCGACCGCGTCGGGTCAGCTGGATCTCGAAGTGCGGGGCGACGCCGGGCGTGCGCAGCACGATCTCCTCGATCTGGCTGGGGAAGAGGTTCACCCCGCGCAGGATGATCATGTCGTCGCAGCGGCCGGTGATCTTCTCGATCCGGCGGAAGGCGGGCCGGGCGGTGCCGGGCAGCAGCCGGGTCAGGTCCCGGGTGCGGTAGCGGATGATCGGCAGCGCCTCCTTGGTGAGCGAGGTGAGGACCAGTTCGCCGCTCTCGCCGCCGGCGAGCACCTCGTCCGTGATCGGGTCGACGACCTCCGGGTGGAAGTGGTCCTCCCACACGTGCAGGCCGTCCTTGGTCTCCACGCACTCCTGGGCGACACCGGGGCCGATCACCTCGGAGAGGCCGTACATGTCGACGGCGTGGATGTTCATCCGCCCTTCGATCTCGCGGCGCATCTCCTCGGTCCAGGGCTCGGCGCCGAAGATGCCGACCCGCAGGGAGGTGGCGCGCGGGTCGACGCCCTGGCGCTCGAACTCGTCGAGCAGGGTGAGCAGGTAGGAGGGGGTGGCCATGATGATCTCGGGCCGGAAGTCCTGGATGATCTGCACCTGGCGTGCTGTCATGCCGCCCGAGGCGGGGATGACGGTGCAGCCGGCCCGTTCCGCGCCGTAGTGCGCGCCGAGGCCGCCGGTGAACAGCCCGTAGCCGTAGCTGATGTGCACCTTGTGCCCGGGGCGGCCGCCGGCGGCGCGGATCGAGCGGGCGACCACGTCGGCCCACATCGACAGGTCGCCGTCGGTGTAGCCGACCACGGTGGGACGTCCGGTGGTGCCGCTGGAGGCGTGCAGCCGCCGGATGCGGTCCATGGGAACGGCGAAGATGCCGAACGGGTAGGTCTCGCGAAGATCGGCCTTGGTGGTGAAGGGGAACCTGGCCAGGTCCGCCAGGGTGCGGCAGTCGGCGGGGGTGACTCCGGCTTCGTCGAACTTCCGTCGGTACAGCTCGACGTTGTCGTAGGCGTGTCGCAAAGTGGCCTGGAGACGGTCGAGTTGGAGCTCCCTGAGCTCCTCGCGCGACATCCGCTCGGCGTCATCGAGCAGCTCGGCGGGGAGCGCCTCCCCCAGGTGTGCTCCGGGGACCAACGGGCTGGTCGGTTCACTGTTCATCGGGCCCTGCCTGTCTCGTGCGGGTTCGTGGGGCCGGTAGGCCATGACGTGGAACGGACGTGCTGTCACGGGCCTGCGCCCGTCAGTTCGGGGCTGCGGCCGTGGCGAGCACGGCGCAGCGGCATCGCCACGGTGGCGGGCGGGTCCTGGCGCCTCGGACCGGCATGATTGCCGTGGTGCGGCCGGGCCGGACGGCGGTTCAGTAGCCGGCACCGCCGGGAAGCTCGGTTCGGACGTCGACCGGAGTGCTGCCGGGAGTGCGTGCGGCGCGCAGCCGGCTGTCGGAGGAGATGGCTGACTTCTGTTCCGGATCGCTCAGTCGGCGTTGCGCAGGGCGGCCATCAGGGCCAGCTGGTCACGGTCGCGGGCCGCGCTCAGCTGGTCGTGGGTCCGGTCGCCGTAGGCCTCACGCACCTGGGCGTTCAGGGTGGCGACGGTGGCCTCGTCCAAGGACGGCTTGCCGAGCAGCTGCCACAGCATCTCCATGCCGGAGCCGAGGTGCTTCAGGAAGTGCTCGAGGCCGCCGGGGCCGCCGCCGAGATCGAAGGTGAGGAACGGGCCACCGGCCGCCCAGCGCGGGCCGATCGAGCTGGTGACGATGGTGTCCAGGTCCTCCAGGCCGACGACCCCGGTGGTGACCAGGTGGACGGCCTCGCGGAACAGCGCGGACTGCAAGCGGTTGGCGACGAAGCCCGGAATCTCCCGGCGCAGGATCAGCGGCTGCTTGCCGACCTGGCGGTAGAACGCGGCGGCGTCCGTCAGGGTGCCGGCCTCGGTCTGCTCGCCGGGCACGATCTCGACCAGCGGGATCAGGTGCGGCGGGTTGAACGGGTGGCCGACCGCGACTCGGGCCGGGTCGGCCATCCGCGCGGTGAAGTCGGTGGCGCGGATGCCGGAGGTGGAGGAGAGCAGGAGGGTGCCGGGGCGGGTGGCCGCGCCCAGCCGGGCGAACAGCTCCTGCTTGAGGTTCAGGTCGTCCGGGCCGCTCTCCTGGACAACGTCGGCGTCGGCGACGGCCTTCTCCAACTCCGGCTCGAAGACGAGTCGCGCGGTGAGGTCATCGGTCGGCAGGCCGAGCGCGGCCAGCGTCGGGGTGGATGCGGCGAGCTGGGCGGTGACGTACTCCTCCAGGTCCTGGCGCGGGTCGCTGACCGTGACGTGCAGGCCGTGGGCGAGGAAGAGGGCGGCCCAGGAGGCGCCGATGGTGCCGGCGCCGACGACGGCGACGCGGGAGAAAGTCTTCGGGGTGCTCATGTGATTGCCTTTCGCGGCGGGGAGGATGTCAGGCCCATAGCCGAACCACCAGCGACGCGAATCCGCCGAGCGCGTACGCGAGGGCGCTGTAGGTGATGAACGGGAACTTCCGGTGCTGCCGACGGACGTTCAGGAAGAACCCGCCCGCGATCAGGAGCATCGCTACGGAGTAGACGAGGCCGACGGGGGCCCGGTCGAATCCGGCGTACGCCAGGACGGTCACCGCGTACACGGCCGCGTTGACCATGAGGGCGGCCTGTGAGCGCCCGGCGGAAGTCTCGTCCGGATTCCCGCGCTCGGTGATCAGCAGGCTCGTGTTCATCAGCAGGGCGCCGACGAAGAACATCGTGTTGCCGGTGTAGAAGTCGTTGACGAACAGGCCGCCGCAGAGATCGCCGCTGAAGGTGTCGGGGTCGCAGTACTCGTTGAAGGTGGCGGAGGCGACTTCGTGCAGGCCGTTTCCGGTGGCGTAGAAGTACACGCCGATGACGAAGAGGAGGAAGAGCCATGTCCCCTTCCCCGACCGCAGGGCCCCGAAGTCGCGGGACACCTCGCGGAAGATCAGAGCCGGAATGATCACTGTGACGAGGATCAGTACGGTCATCTGCAGCAGCTCGTGCAGACGCAGGAACCCGTAGGGCTGCAGCAGGACTTCGGTGGTGAAGGAGAAGCGCTCGACGGCGACGAGCACGACGGACAGGGAGGTGAGCGTGAACAGCAGATTGATCCTGCTCATGGCGCGCACGGCAGCGGACCTTCCGGGGCTGGGGAGGTGACGGTGGGGTTTGCACGACGAGGGCTGGTTGCCGGCACGAGCCGGTCCGGGCGGACGGTGCGCCGACGCAGCCGCGGTCGTCCGTGCCGAAGGGGATCAGCGTGTGGCGTGCGGTCGGGCAGTTGTACCGGTAGGGGTCGAAGCGGTCCGGCTCCGGGAACCGAGCCGGGGGCGCGGTGCGGCGCGTACGGGCTGACCAGGATCGCGTCGCCGGGCGCAAGCTGCCGGCCGCCGAGCCGGACCGGCTTGACCGCGCGGCGGAGCAGGTCCGGCGAGGTGAGGAGATACACCTCCCGAGGCCCGAGGCGGACCGGGACGATCTCCTCGGTGGAACGGACGGAGGCGACGGAGCCGAGCGGGTCCTTCAGCAACTGCGGCCCGTCCCCGGCGGGAGTGCGGTGGCCCTCCTCGGTGGACGGTGTGCGCGGTGCCAGTGTCGCCGACATGCTCTCTCTTTCGTTCCGGGTGCCGCCGGCCTGCTTGACGGATGGTCGCGGTGCCCGGTTCAGCCGGGTCCGGACCGGGTCTCGCGGAAATGGCGTGACGCGGATCACCCGAGTTGCGCGGGTTCGGGTTGGGGAGTTCACGGGTCCCGGTCCGTCAAGGGGCCCGGACGGCTGGCGGAGGAACGGGCAACCGGTCGAACTGCCAAGGGAATCGACATGATCCGAGCACGTGCCGCAGTACTCGTGGCCGTTCTGGCCACGGGGCCGGCGGCGTTGACGGCCTGCTCCCCGAGCGGGGGACGGCCCGGTCAGGATCTGGACCGGCCCGGACCGCACCGGCACCTCGGCCGTCGGGACCAGCAGCATCCCGGATCTCTCCAAGATCGGGTTCGACAAGGAGATCGCCTCGGTCCGCTGACGCCCGCCGGTTCCTCCGGGAACCGGCGGGCGTTCTGCTGTCGCACGGGCCGGGCGACGGGGGCACCAAAGCGGACGACCGCCCGGCGCGGCGCCGGGCGGTCGTCGCGGGGAGTCGCGGGCCGGTCAGGAGACGCGGATGACGATCTTCCCCTTGGCGCGCTTCGAAGCGCTGTAGTGCAGGGCGTCGACGGTCTCGTCGAGCTCGTACGCGCGGTCGATGAAGGGCTGGACCGCGCCGGCCTCGACGAGGGCGGCGATCGTCTCCAGCTGATCGCCGCTGGGGCGCATGAAGAACGGCTCGACCCGGATGCCGTGGCGGGCGGCCACCTCCTGGGCCTCGGGGACCCACACGGTGGAGACCAGGACACCGCCGGGCTTCAGCACGCCGTAGGACCGCTCCTGCACCTCGCCGCCCAGGGTGTCCAGTACCACGTCGAAGTCGCGGTCGACGTCCTCGAACTTCTCGGTCCGGTAGTCCACGACCTGGTGTGCGCCGTGCTCGCGGGCCTGGGCCGCGCCGTCGGCGGACACCGTGGTGGTGACGTGGGCGCCCAGGTGCCGGGCCAGCTGGATGGCGATGGAGCCCACCCCGCCCGAGCCGGCGTGGATCAGCACCTTCTGGCCCTCGCTCAGGCCCGCGCGCTCCACGAGGCCCTGCCAGGCGGTCAGGGCGACCAGCGGGAGCGATGCGGCGGCGTCGAAGCCGATGTTCGCGGGCTTCAGTGCGGCCAGGTCCTGATTCACCGTGACGTAGTCGGCGAACGCTCCGGAGGCGGCCGGGTCGACCCGGGTGTAGACCTCGTCGCCGACCTTGAACCGGGTCACCGCCTCGCCCTTCCCGACGACCACCCCGGCCGCGTCGTTGCCGAGCGTCAGGGGCAGCGCGACCGGGTGCACCGTCTGCAGGGCCCCGGACGCCACGATGTGGTCGATCGGATTCACGCCCGCGCTGCGGACGCGGATGAGCACCTCGCCGGCGCCGATGGCCGGATCCGGCCGGTCGCCGATCCGCACGACGTCCGCAATGGCTCCGAACGCCTCGATGTACGCTGCGCGCACGGTTCACTCCTTCTGCTGGTGTTGTCCTGGCGCGGCGTCTTACGTGCCTGGACGCGAAGAGTTCAGCGTGACCGGCTTCCTGGCTCAGTCCGTGGGCCGTTCCGGCCCGAGCAGCGCCGTCTGCACCTGGACGGTGCGCCGGCGGGTGATGTGCAGAGCGCGCCCGGCCGGCAGCCGGCGCGGCTTGACGTTGTTGAACGGGTACCCTTCCGACGGCGGGCAGGAGAGCAGCACGGCAGGTGTGTTGACCTCCTGCAGCTTGCGCAGCAGCGGATCGCCCAGGGCCCGTCCGATGCCGTTGGCGCTGCGTGCCGTGATCAGGTGCAGCCCGAGCTCGGTGTCCTGTGCCAAGTGGTCGAGCAGCGGGGCGAAGGTGTGGGCCGCTTCCTGACGGTTGTCCGGTGGGGCGCGATTGGACAGACGATCGACGAGCGGGATACCTCTGCTGTGTGGAAGCGCACGTCGATCGTATGAACGGGAACCTCCCGGCGGACCTCACCAGCTTCGTCGGACGCCGGCGCGAGCTCGACGGGGTACGCCGGTCGCTGTCGTCCGCCCGCCTGGTGACCTTGACCGGCGTCGGCGGGGTCGGCAAGACCAGGCTGGCTCTGCGGGCCGCCGCCGAGCTGCGGCCGGAGTTCCCGGACGGGGTGTGGGTGCTGGAGCTCGCCGCGCTGACCGAGCCGCGGCTGCTCGCCCAGTCGGTCGCCGACGTGTTCGCGCTGCCCCAGTCGGCGCGCGGTGCGCTGCCCGCCCTGCTGGACCACCTGAAGGACCGACGGCTGCTGCTGGTGCTGGACAACTGCGAGCACCTGCTGGACGCCGTCGCGCCCTTCGCCCTCGACCTGCTCCGCGCCTGTCCGCAGTTGCGCGTGCTGGCGACCAGCCGCCAGGTGCTCGGCGCTGCGGGTGAACACGTCTTCCCGGTGCCCCCGCTGGCCTCGCCGCCGCTGGAACGGCTGCCGTCGGCGGCCGAGCTCGCCGAGTGGGAGGCGCCCGGCCTGTTCCTCGCCCGGGCCCGCGCGGTGGACCAGGCCTTCACCCTGACCGAGCGGAACCGGACCGCCGTCGCCCGCCTGTGCCTGCGACTCGACGGGCTGCCGCTCGCCATCGAGCTGGCGGTCGCCCGCCTCCGGGTGCTCGACGTCGACCAGCTGTTGGAGCGATTGGAGGACCGCTTCGGGCTGCTCAAGGGCGGCCACCGGGGCGGGCTGCCGCGCCAGCAGACGCTCGCTGCGATGGTCGACTGGAGCTATCGACTCTGCTCGGCGCAGGAACAGTTGCTCTGGGCCCGGCTCTCGGTCTTCGCGGGCAGCTTCGACCTGCCGACCGTGACCGCGGTCTGCTCCGGTGCGGGCATCGACCCGGACGAGATGCTCGACCTGGTCGCAGCCCTCGTCGACAAGTCCGTTCTGCTGACCGAGGACGCCACCGGAGGCCGGCGGTACCGGATGCTGGAGTCGATCCGGGAGTTCGGCCGGGCCCGCCTGCGCGAGTCCGGTGGCGAGCCCGCCCTGCTGCTCCGGTACCGGGAGCACTACCGCGCGCTGGCCGCCGCCTCCGCCGCCGAGTGGTTCGGCCCCGACCAGCTGAGCTGGGCGAACCGCCTGCGCGCCGAGCACGCCGACCTGCGCGGTGCGCTGGAGCTCTGCGCGGCCGGACCCCGTGGCGACCAGGCCGGGCTGGAGCTGGCGGCGAGCCTGTGGCCGTACTGGGTGTGCTGCGGCTTCCTGACCGAGGGGCGGCAGTGGCTCGACCTGATGCTCGGCGCCGCTGCGGCCCGGACCACCGCCAGGGGCCGGGCGCTGTGGAGCTCCGGCTCGCTCGCCGTCCTGCAGGGCGACCTGCCCACCGGCACGGCGCTGCTGACGGAGTGCGAGGGCCTGGCCGTCGAACTGGACGACCCCGAGCGGCTCGCCTGGGCGCGCCAGTACCTCGGGCTGGCCCTGATGTTCGGCGGCGGTGACCTGCAGCGGGCCTCCGGGCTGATCGAGAGCGCGGTGGCCCTGCACCGCGCGGCCGGCAACCGGCTCGGGCTGGGCAAGAGCCTGTACATGTGGTCGCCGGTGCTCTCCTTCCTCGGCGAGGCGGACCGCTCGGTGGCCGTGGCGCGGGAGAGCCGCGAGGTCGCGGAGGGCCAGGGCGAGCAGTGGTGCCAGTCCTACGCGCTGTACATGCTGAGCCTGGCGGCCTGGCGCCGGGGCGAGCTCGGCGAGGCGAAGGC
The DNA here is from genome assembly GCF_053596725.1 of Kitasatospora sp. NPDC001660. Taxonomy (NCBI): domain Bacteria; kingdom Bacillati; phylum Actinomycetota; class Actinomycetes; order Kitasatosporales; family Streptomycetaceae; genus Kitasatospora; species Kitasatospora sp. NPDC001660. Next base: position 11,756 of record NZ_JBSFGU010000077.1, read on the forward strand.
GCTGGCTCTGCGCAGTGTGGAGTTGCGCGCGCCGTTCCGGGACGCCCTGGGGCTGGCGATGGCGGTCGACATCCTCGGGTTTGTCGCGGCGGCGGACGGGCGGGCGGAGTTCGCGGCCCGCCTGCTGGGTTCCACCGAGCCGATCTGGCAGTCCGTCGGCGCGCTGGAGTTCGGGTTCCAGGACATGGTCGCGTATTACGAGGAGGCGGTGCGGCGTTCGCGGGCCGAGCTGGGCGAGCGGCGATTCGCCGAGGCCTTCCACGCCGGGACCCGGCTGGAACTGGCGGAGGCGGTCCGGCTCGCCCTGAGCACCGGGGAACGGCCGACGGCCGCCGACCGGTCGGAGCTCAGCCGACGCGAGCAGGAGGTCGCCGGCCTGGTGGCGCAGGGCCTGACCAATCGGGAGATCGCCGACCGGCTGGTGCTCTCGCAACGCACGGTCGAGACGCATGTCAGCCGCATCATGACCAAGCTCGGTCTCGGCTCCCGGGCCCAGCTCGCGGTCTGGGTGGTCCGCCGCGAGGGGTGAGCACGTACTCCGCCCGGACGCCGATCACGTGTTCACCCGGTTGTGGGCCGGGCGCCGCCCGGCGGAGGATGAGGGCCGGGATCGGGACCGCACCTGACGGATCGACGGCGCACCGGGCCGGCCCGTCACGTACCGCTGAGGAGTTCCGTTTGGACGCCGATTCCATCCTGTCGGAGCGCCGGCCGGGCCGCGCGGCCGACGCCGCCGCCCTGTTCGGCCGGGAGCGCGAGACGGCCGCGCTGCGGGACCGGCTGGCCCGGGCCCGGAGCGGTTCCGGCGGCGGAGTGCTCCTGACCGGCGAGGCCGGTGCGGGCGTGACCGGCCTGGTGGAGCACTGCCTGGCCGAGCCCGTCGGGGCCGGCGTGCAGGTCTGGCGCGGCGCGGCGGACGAGCTCGACCGGCGGCTGCCGCTGCTGCCCTTCCTGGAGTGCCGGACGGCGGGTGGCCGGGCGCTCTACCGCTCCAGCCCGGACCTGGCCGAGCTGGCCCGCAGTGCCGGCGGCGCGGTGTCGGTGGCCGCGACCAGCGGTCTGCTGCTGGAAGCGGTCGAGGAGCAGTGCGCGCGGGGGCCGCTGGTCCTGGTGATCGACCACGCGCAGTGGCTGGACGACGCCTCCGTCGCGGTCTGGCGCCGGCTGGCCCGGGCCGCCGTGGACCTGCCGCTGCTGTTGGTGGCCTGCGTGCGGCAGGGGCAGTGGTCCCGGCTGGTGGAGTCCCTGGTGGTGGCCGGCCGGCTGGACGGTGACGTGATCGAACTCGGCCCGCTCGCACCGGACGCCACCCTGGCGCTGGCCCGCCACCGGCTGGGCGCCGCACCGGGCGAGCGCCTCGTCCGGCTGCTGTCGCAGGTCGGCGGCAACCCCCGCTACCTGCTGGAACTCCTCGACGTCCTGGACCGGCAGGGCCTGCTGCGCCGTACCGCGACCGCGGTCGAGGTCGCCGAGGGCGAGACCGAACCGGCCTTCACCGAGCTGGCCGGACTCCGGCTCGCGGAGCTCTCGCCGGGCGCGGCGCAGGCCGTCCGGGAAGCGGCGCTGCTCGGGCGGCGCACCCGGGTCTCGGACCTCGCGACCGTCACCGGGCAGCCCGCGACCGCCCTGCTGGCCGGGGTACGGGAGGCCGTCTCGGCGGGGCTGCTGGCGGAGACCGAGACGGGCCTGAGCTTCCGTCACCCGGTGCTCTGGCGGGGCATCCGCGAGAGTGTCCCGGCGGTGCTGCGCTGGTCGATGCACGCCGACGCGGCGCGCCGGCTGGCCGAGGCCGGCGCCGACGCCGGCCAGGTCGCCGAGCACCTGGAGCAGGCCGGGCCGGTGCTGAGCCGGTGGGCCGTCGGCTGGGTCCGCCAACAGGCGTCCGTGCTGGTCGAGCAGGCGCCGCAGGTCGCCGTACCGGTGCTGCGCGCGGCGGCCGGCGGGGAACAGCTCGACGACCGGGACACGGCACTGCAGGCCGCGCTGGCCCGGGCCATGCTGCGCACTCGGCGCTACACCCAGGCGCTGGAACTGGCCCGCGACATCCTCGCCTCCGCCGACGACCCGGTGCTGACATCCGAGCTGGCCTGGGACCTCGCCCGTAGCCTCCACCTGGTCGGCGGCCACACCGAGGCCGGCCGGCTGTGCGCGGAGCAGCTCGCCAGAGACGGCGTTCCGCTCGCACTGCGCGCCCGGCTCGGGGCCTGCCTGGTCTACGCGCTCGTGGTGCCCGGCGAGCCCGTCCCGGCCCGGCTCGCCGCCGCCGAGGCCGCCGCCGAGGCCGCGGCGCGCGCGTCCGGCGACCACTGGGCGCTGGCCGGACTGGCGCTCTGCCGGGCCGTCGCGGCCCGGGCGAACGGCCCGGCCGAGCGGGCTCTGGCGCTGCTGAAGGAGGCCGACGGCCTGCTGGGCGGCGGCGAGGACGGCCGGCCCGAGCTGCACGCGGTGGTGCTCTCCGAACTGGCCGACCTGCTGGGCGAGCTGGACCGGCGGACGGAATCGGACGCCGCGCAGGCGCGCGCCAGGGCCTCGGCCGCACGCTCGCGCACCCATGACGGGCGCTGGACGGCCGTGGCGGGCTTCGCCCTCCACCTGCGCAACGGCGACTGGTCCCTCGGCGGGGACGAACTCGCCGAGCTGTGCCGCCCGGACGAGCCGCAGCCGATGCTCAGCGCGTACTGCGCCCTTGCCGTCCAGCAGGCCGTCTGCGCCGAGCCAAAGGCCGCGTCCGAGCAGCTGCGCCGCGCCCAGCAGATCGCCGGCGGCCGGGCGGTGGGCCGGGCCGCGACGCTGCTCCGGGTCGCCGAGGCGATGGAGGCCGAGCGCGCGGGCGAACCCGACCGGGCACTGCGGGCGCTGGAGGGCGAGCTGACCGCGGGGCGCGTGGCGGGCGCGGCGTACCGGCTGCTCTGGTGCCCCCGGGCGGTACGGCACGCTCTGGACTGCGGACACCGCGAACTCGCCGAGCGGTTCGTCGAGTTCGCCCGGCAGGCGGCGGCCGTGGAGCCGGTGCCGCACCGGGCCTGGGTGCTGGCCTGGTGCGAGGCGCTGGTCGCGGTGGACCCGACCGGGCTGGGCGCCGTCGCCGAGTACCTCCGCTCGGCCGGGCGGCGCACCCAGCTGGCCTGGGTGCTGGAGGACCTGGCGGCGGCCCGGGCGGCCACCGGGCGGATCGCCGAGGCCCGGCCGGCCCTGGCCGAGGCACTGGAGCTGTACCGGGGCATGGGCGCGCTGGCCGAGGCCCGGCGGGCCGAGCACCGGCTGCGCGCGACGGGCGTCGAGGCGGTCGTCCGGCACCGGGCCGGGCGGCGGCGGGCCGGCGCCGGCTGGGAGGCGCTGACGCCCACCGAACTGACGGTGGCCCGGCTGGTCGGCCAGGGTCTGTCCAACCCGGAGACCGCCGCCCGGCTGGGCGTCTCCGCGCGAACGGTGCAGACCCACGTGTCCAGCATCCTGACGAAGCTCGGTGCCACCTCCCGGGTCGCCATCGCCCGGGAACTCGCCCTCCGCGCCGAGGGTCCGGGCGCGCGCTGAGGCTACCGGGCGTCGGCCGGGACGTGCAGCGGGATCTCCACCCGGGAGCGCAGCTGGAGCTTGGTGAGGATTCGTGAGACGTGGGTCTGGACGGTCCGACGCGGCAGGTTGAGTTCCGCCGCGATCTGCGGGTTCGACCTGGCCTGCGCGGCCAGCCGGGCGATCCGCTGCTCGGTGGCGGTCAGGGACTCCCAGCCGCGGTCGGGCTGCTGCGCCGGGGCGTCCACGCCGCCCGGGATGCCGAGCCGGTGGCAGGCGGCGGCCGCCTGGGCCGTGGCGGCCTCGGCCGCCTGGTGGTCGCCGACGGCCGTGAACGCGCGCGCCGCGTCCTGCAAGGTCTGGGCGTGTTCCAACGGTCGCTCGGTGCGCTGGTAGTACGCCGCCACGTCGAGCAGGGTGGCCGCGTCGTCGGCGAGCATGGCCGCGCAGTGCGCGGCGGCCTGCTGCCAGTGCGTGACCGGGCGGGGCTCCGCCTGGGCCCGGCACAGCCGGGCGGCGTCGGCGGCGGTGGTCCGGTCTCCGGCGGCCAGCGCGAACCGCACCAGGTGGGGCAGCAGGTGGAAGCGCAGCCGCTGGTGGTGCATCAGCTCGGGGCGGTGGAACTCCAGCAGAGCGGCCACCGCCCGGCCGGGCTCCCCGGCCCGGTCCGCCGCCACCGCCCGTGCCAGCCTCGTCCACTGTCCGAAGTCGAGCAGGTACCCCTCCTCCTGCGGCATGTCCGCGCACTTGTCGAGGTGCCGGCGAAGCGCCGCCTCGTCGCCGCGGTGGGCCGCGACCACGGCCAGCATCCCGTGCAGCGTGTAGAGCTGCCAGTTCTCGGCCGGGCTCTGCTCGGTCAGGTGCTCGGTGTCCGCCAGGAGTTCGTCCCAGCGGCCCTGGTGGTACCGGAGTTCGGCCAGGACCATGGTGGTGACGAACGGCGCGACGCCGCCGTTGGCCCCGATCAGGCGGCGCATCGAGTCGACGGTGTCGGCGAGATCGGCGGTGCGGTCGAGCCAGTGGAGCGGACCGAGCCGGCCGCCCAGCGCGATGGTCAGCATGAAGCGCTGCGACGGGTCGCGGCGCAGCGCGTCGACGGCTTCGTCGTACCGGCGCAGCGCCAGATGCGGGTCGGCCGATGCCGCGAACTGCGCGCTGTACCAGCCGCCGAGACCGACGGCGAACCAGGCCTCGCAGGACCGGCCCAGCGTGATCGCCAGCTCGGCGTGGTGCTCCGCCGCCTCCTGGTGGCCCACGTTGTCCTCGGTCGTGCTGCGGACGGCATGGAGCGCCGCGCGCCACTTCGGTGGGAGGTCGCGGCGGCCGAAGAGCCGGTCGGTGAGGTCGTTCGCCTCGGCGAACCGGGCCCCGCGCTGAAGGCAGACCGCGAGCTGGTAGCCGGCCTGGCCGATCGTTTCGGGGTCGGCGGCGGCGTCCAGCAGCCGCCGGCAGTGCGCCTCCACCTCATCGTGCCGCTGCAGGCGTTGCAGCGCGGTGAGGACGGCCAGGTGCACCGGGCCGCCCGGTGCCGCCGGATCGACCAGCGGGGACAGCAGCTCGACGGCGACCGCGGGGGTGCGGTTGACCAGCGCCTCGGTGTGCTCGTGCAGCCAGCCGTGGGCCCAACTGCCTGGCGGGGCATACGAGTCCGACGCGGCGGCGGCCTTGGTCAGCTGTTGCAGCACGGGGTCGAGCGGGGCGCCGGCAGCCTCCAGCCGCTCGGCCGCCCGGGTGTGCAGCCGGGCCCGCAGCGGGAGCGGGATCTCCTCGTACAGCTGTTCCTGGAGCAGTGGATTGCGGAACGCGGTCACCGTGCCGTGCTGGGCGAGCAGGCCGACGCCCTGCGTCGTGGCGAACAGCGGGGCCAGCTCGCGGGCCGAGCCGTCCAGCACGGCCAGCGCCTGATCGGTGCCGAACTCCGGACCGAGCACGCTGAGGGTCTGCAGGAACTCGCGCTGCTCCGGGCTGAGATGGCTGATCCGGTTGCGGACCGCGCCGGCCAGCGTGGCGCCGGCCAGTTCCTTGGTGAGGTCGAGGGCCTGGCCGTCCGCGCCCGGCTGGAGCAGGTTCTCCCGGCCGACGTGGGCGAGGATCTCGACCGCGCAGAGCGGGCTGCCGCCGGTGGCCAGCAGCAGCCGGGAGAGCCTCGGGCCAGGGGCGGCGCCCAGCCGGTGGGTGGCGAGTGCGGTCAGCGCGGCCGGGGCGAGCGGGCCCAGACGCAGCGTCGGGCCCTGGCGCCTGGTGTGGCTGCGGCGCAGCGCGTCCACGGTGGGGGAGTCGGCCCTGGTGCGCACGGCGCCGATCAGCAGCAGGGGAAGCTCGCCGGCACAGCGCGCGAGCCGCTGCCACCACACGGCGCTGGTGTCGTCGGCCCACTGGAGGTCGTCGACGGTGAGCACCACCGGTCCGGCCGCACAGGCGGTCTCCACCAGGTCCAGCAGCCGCTCGACGAGGGCGGGGATGGCGTCCTGGTTCGCTCCCGCGCCCACGCGCAGCAACTGACGGATCTCCGCGCGGGCGACGTCCTCGCCGCGGCGGTGCACGCCCAGCGCGTCGAGCACCGGCAGCAGCGGGAAATCGACGGCGGCCTCGTCGCAGCAGCCGCGCAGCACCGTGCAGCCGGCCGCCCGCGCCTGTGCTTCGAGCGCCCCCACCAGCGTGGTCTTGCCGCTGCCGGGCTCGCCCTCGACCAACACGGCGGCGCCGTAGCCCTGGCGGGCGCGGGTGAGCAGGTCCGCCAGGCGGGCCAGCTCCGTGTCACGGCCGAACAGCGGTTCGTCGGTTGCCGTCATCGTCTTCTGCCCGCCGCCCGTCATCCGCCCGTTTTGCCCGCACTGACCAGGAAGAGAGTCGATCAACCGTTCGCTCCCGATTCCGGTCAGGAGGCTACCTGATACCCACTCCGACCTCTGGGGCTGTGGTGTGGATCACGTCGAACCCGTCGGTCGTCCGGTGCGTAGAGTGGGGAAACCGAGACGGGGAGAGCACCAGGTTGACGAAGCGTGCGCAGGAGCGGCTGGCGCGCGAGCTGTACGCGCGGCACGCCGCCGGGCTGTATCCGCATGCCCTCGCCCTCTCGGACGGCGACCGGACGCGGGCCCGCACACTGCTCCGGGCCGCGCTGCTGAACGCCGTCCGCCGTCCCGCCGATGCGACCGGTGCCGGCGTCGGCCACTGGCTGGCCGAGGAGGTACGCCGACTGTCCGCCGGACGGCCGCGCTTCGCGTTTCGGCGGCGCGGCACCGCAGCGGCCCCGGCGGAGCCCACCCGGCCAACGGGCCGGGCCGGCACGCCACCGCCCATCGCCGACACGCTGGCCGCTCTGCCGGCCGAGCACCGCGCCGCCCTGGCCGAGACGTTCCTGAAGGGGCGGACCGTCCGGCAGGCGGCCGAGGCGCTCGGTCTCCCGCCGGAGGCGGTGAAGTCCCGTCTCTACTACGGGCTGCACCGCCTTGCCCTCGCCATCGAAGAGCAGGAGTCGGCCTGGTGAACAGCCCCGCCTGCGCCGACCTCGGCGCGTACGTCCTCGGTGGACTGGACGGCCCGGAGTCGGACCGGTTCGAGGAGCACCTGCTCGACTGCGACCAGTGCCTGGGCGAGATCGGCTCCTTCCAGTCGGTGCGCGAACTGCTGCTCCCGCTGGTCGGTCAGCCGCTGGACGCGGACGACGACCAGCCCACCGCCGAGCCGGACGACGAGTTGCTGCACCAGCTGCTGCGGGACGTCGCCCGCGACCGGCACCGCCGTGCCTGGCGGACGGCTGCCGCGCTGACCGCCGTCGCCGCGTTGCTGGTCGCGCTGCCCTTCGTCGCGCTATGGTCCGGCTCCGGCCGACCGGTGGCCGGCGGCCCGGCCACTTCGATGCCGAGCCCGGCCGCGATGCTGATGATGACCGGTGAGCAGCACGGCGCTGCCGACGCGGTGACCGGCGTCACGGGGACGGTCGGCCTGGAGGACAAGGCCTGGGGCACGCATGTCGCGCTCCAGCTCAGCGGCGTCAACGGGCCGCTGGTCTGCTCGCTGGTGGCGGTTGCCAGGAACGGCCGGCGCGAGTCGGTGACCAGCTGGTCCGTACCGGCCGCCGGGTACGGCGTGCCGGGCCGTCCGGACCCGCTGCTCGTGCACGGCGGCACCTCGCTGGCCCGGCAGCAGCTCGACCACTTCGAAGTGCTCACCGCGGACGGGCGCGAGCTGGTCTCGATACCCGTCTGATCACCTCCGCCCCCTCGAAGAGGACGGCCCGGTCGCGCTGACCGGGCCGTTTTCGCGTTTTCCGGCCCGCCGTTCGGCGCACCCGGGCGGTCCGCCCGGCCGAGCTGTCACGAATACCCGCCGACTGGCGCGAACTCGCAGGTCAGCGGCGTGATGGTGGGTCAGCGGTGGGTCGGGCACCCGCGCCGTTCGACCGGTGAATTCGACCGTTCGTCGCACCCTCCGGCGCCGGGAGCGCGCCGCCGACGCGACGAATGGCTCGGTGACCGGCGGGCGGTGCCGGATCCGCGCAGGCCGGGAGCCAGTTGGCGGATGTCCGTGACCCGGCCGGCCGAGAGGCTCGGATCACCTCGCCAGAACTGCGACGCCAGCACCCGACCAGAGGACCCTCATGACCGAGCTCGCCACGGACTTCGCCAGTCAGGCCCCGGCCGCGCCCACCACCAGGCCCCGGATGGCCGACGCCGAGTTCCGTACCCTGCTCAGCACGCACCACCAGGCCGTGCACAGCTACCTCGCCAGGCGCACCCTGGGCGACACCCAGCTCGCGGAGGATCTGACTCAGGAGACCTTCGTG
>NZ_JBSFGU010000078.1:0-18948 GCF_053596725.1 Kitasatospora sp. NPDC001660
ATGCTGGAGGACTTCCGCGCGGTCCTCAACGGGCTGACCTACAGCGCGCCTTCGATCCCGGTCGTCTCCAACCTGACCGGCGGACTGGCCGAAGGCCTCCAGGCGCCCGACTACTGGGTGCGCCACGTCCGCGAGGCCGTCCGCTTCGCCGACGGCATCCGCACCCTCCACGAGGCCGGCGTCACCCGCTACCTCGAACTCGGCCCCGACGGCGTGCTCACCGCCATGGCGGCCGAATCGCTGCCCGCCGACGCGGCCCCGGCCGCCGTCCTCCGCAAGGACCGCCCCGAGGAGCCGGCCGTCCTGGCGGCCCTCGCCCGCCTGCACGTGCGCGGCGCGGGGCCGGACTGGGCGGCGGTGCTCGCCGGGTCCGGCGGCCGTCGCGTCGACCTGCCCACGTACGCCTTCCAGCGCCGGCGCTACTGGCTGCCCGAGCTCCAGTGGCGCGCCGCGGGCGCGCCCGCGGCCGACCCGGTCGAGGAGGCGTTCTGGACCGCCGTCGAGGCAGGCGACCTGCGGGAGGCGTCGGCGGTGCTCGGGATCGCGGAGGAGGCCGCCGAGGCCTCGCTCGACCGCCTGCTGCCGGTCCTGGCCTCCTGGCGCGGGCAGCGGCGCCTGCTGGGCGCGCTCGACGGCTGGACGTACGGGACGGCCTGGGTGCCCGTGCGCGGCCTCACCGACACCGTCCCGTCCGGCCGTTGGCTGGCCGTCGTCCCGGACGACGCGCAGGACGAGGTGGACGACTGGCCCGCCGCCGTCCTCGATGCCCTGGCCGACCGGGGCCTGCGGACCGAGCGCGTGGCGGGGGTCGAGGACGTGGACGCCCTGCTCGCGGACGGCTCCGCCGAGCCGGTCGCCGGAGTCCTGTCCTTCCTCGCCGCCGACGGCCGCCCGCACGCCGGGTTCCACGCCGTTCCCCGGTACCTGCCGGCGACCGTCGAGCTGCTGCGCGCCCTGGAGGCCGCCGGCGGTCCGGCGAGGCTCTGGTGCCTCACCCGGGGCGCGGTCGCCGCCGAGGGCGCCGACCGGGTGCGCGAGCCTGAGCAGGCGCAGCTGTGGGGCCTCGGCCGGGTGGCCGCACTGGAGCACCCGCAGCGCTGGGGCGGGCTGATCGACCTGCCCGACGCCCCCGACGCCCGCACCGCCGTCCGCCTGGCCGGTCTCCTCGCCCAGACCGCCGAGGACCAGCTCGCCCTGCGCGGCTCCGGCGCCTACGCCCGCCGCCTGACCCGCCGCCACCTGCCGGCGGAGTCGACGAGGCACGCTTCGGACGAGCGTGGGGCGGCCGGTGGTCCGGGGGTTTGCGGTGTGGAGCGCAAGGCTCCTGGGCACGCCGCCCCCGACGGCTGGACCGCCCCCCGAGGCACCGTCCTCGTCACCGGCGGCACCGGCGCCCTCGGTGCCCACGTCGCCCGCTGGCTGGCGTCCGCCGGTGCCGAGCACCTGCTGCTCGTCGGGCGTCGTGGCCCCGATGCCCCCGGCGCGCAGGAGCTGAGCGACGAGCTGGCCGCCCTCGGTGCCCGCGTCACCGTCGCCGCGTGCGATGTCGCCGACCGCGACGCGCTCGCCGCCCTGCTGGCCGAGCACCCGGTGAGCGGCATCGTCCACGCCGCCGGTGTGCTCGACGACGGCGTGTTGGAGAGCCTCACGGCCGACCGGTTCGACGCCGTGCTCCGTGCCAAGGCCGCCGCCGCCCGCAACCTCCACGAGCTGACGGCCGGGCACGACCTCGCCCTGTTCGTGTTCTTCTCCTCGATCACCGGTGTCCTCGGCAACCCCGGCCAGGCCAACTACGCCGCCGCGAACGCCTACCTGGACGCCCTGGCCGAGCACCGCCGCGCGGCCGGGCTGCCCGCCACCGCCGTCGCCTGGGGCCCGTGGGCCGGGGGTGGCATGGCGGGCGACCACCCGGGCCTCACCGGGCGGATGCGGCGCAGCGGGCTCGCCCCGATGGACCCGGAGCGGGCGGTCGCCGCGCTGCGCCGGGCCCTGAGCGCGGACGCGTCCGGCCTCACCGTGGCCGACGTCGACTGGAGCGCGCTCGCCCCCGTGCTCACCGCCGCCCGCCCGAGCGCGCTGATCGCGGATGTGCCCGAGGTCCGTCGCGCGGCCCGCCCGGAAGCCGCGGGGACGGCCGACGACTCCCCGCTGGCGCAGCTGCGCGGCCGCACCGCCGACGAGCAGGAGCGCCTGCTGCTGGAGCTCGTGCGCACCGAGGCCGCCGCCGTCCTCGGGCACGCCTCCATCGCGACCGTCGACGCCACCCGGGCGTTCCGGGACCTCGGGTTCGACTCGCTGACCGCCGTCGAGCTGCGGGGCCGCCTCGCCGCCGCGACCGGTCTGCGGCTGCCCGCGACCCTGCTGTTCGACCACCCGACCCCGGCCGCCGTCGCCGCTCACCTGCGCGCCGAACTGGCCGGTACGGCCGCCGGTGCCGCGATCACCGTCGTGGCGCCCGCCGCCGACGAGCCGATCGCGATCGTCGCGATGGCCTGCCGCTTCCCCGGCGGGGTCGAGTCGCCGGAGGACCTGTGGCGGCTGCTCGCCGAGGGCCGGGACGTGGTGGGCCCGTTCCCGGCCGACCGCGGCTGGGACACCGACCGGCTGCACCACCCGGACCCGGACCACGAGGGCACCAGCTACGTCGCCGAGGGCGCGTTCCTCACCGCCCCGGCCGACTTCGACGCCGCCTTCTTCGGCATCTCCCCGCGCGAGGCCCTCGCGATGGACCCGCAGCAGCGGCTCCTGCTGGAGACGGTCTGGGAGGCCGTCGAGCGCTCCGGCACCGACCCCGGCGCGCTGCGCGGCTCGCGGACCGGCGTGTTCGTCGGCTCCAACTTCCAGGACTACCAGGTGCTGCTGGACGCGGCCCGGGAGGGCGTGGCCGGGCACGTGATGACGGGCAACGCCGCGAGCGTGATCTCCGGCCGCGTCGCCTACACCCTCGGCCTGGAGGGCCCGGCCGTCACCGTCGACACCGCGTGCTCGTCCTCCCTGGTCGCCCTGCACCTGGCCGCCCAGGCCCTGCGCCGCGGCGAGTGCTCGCTGGCCCTCGCCGGCGGCGTGACGGTGATGTCCACGCCGCAGGTGTTCGTCGAGTTCTCCCGCCAGCGCGGTCTGGCCCCCGACGGCCGCTGCAAGCCGTTCGCCGCCGCCGCGGACGGTACGGGCTGGGCCGAGGGCGTCGGCGTGCTGCTCGTCGAGCGGCTGTCGGACGCCCGCCGCAACGGCCACCCCGTCCTCGCCGTCGTGCGCGGCTCCGCCGTCAACCAGGACGGCGCCTCCAACGGCCTCACCGCGCCCAACGGCCCGTCCCAGCAGCGGGTGATCCGCGCCGCCCTGGCCGACGCCGGTCTGACGCCCGGTGAGGTGGACGCCGTCGAGGCGCACGGCACCGGCACCCGCCTCGGCGACCCGATCGAGGCCCAGGCGCTCCTCGCCACCTACGGCCAGGATCGTGAACTCCCGCTGCTCCTGGGCTCGGTGAAGTCCAACCTCGGCCACACCCAGGCCGCCGCCGGCGTCGCCGGCGTGATGCGGACCGTGCTCGCGATGCAGCACGGCGAGCTCCCGAAGTCCCTGCACATCGACGCCCCGACCGCGCAGGTCGACTGGACGGCCGGCGCCGTCGAGCTGCTGAGCGAGGCCCGGGCCTGGCCCGCGACCGGACGGCCGCCGCGCGCCGGCGTGTCCTCGTTCGGCGTCAGCGGCACCAACGCCCACGTGATCCTGGAGGCGGCCCCCGAGCCGGAGCCGCTGCCCGAGCGTCCGGCCCCCGCGCGACCGCTGCCCTGGCTGCTGTCCGCCCGGACCCCGGAGGCCGTGCGCGAGCAGGCCCGCCGTCTCGCCGCCCACGTCCGCGCGACCGAGCCCGCCCTCGACGACGTCGCCCGCTCCCTCGCCACCACCCGCGCCGCCCTGGAGCACCGGGCCGCCGTCGTCGCGCCCGACCGGGCGGCACTCCTGGACGGCCTGGACGCGCTCGCCGACGGCCGCGCCACCCCCGCCGTCCTGGAGGGCCAGGCCGCGGGGGAGGGCGCGCCGGTCTTCGTCTTCCCCGGCCAGGGCTCCCAGTGGATCGGCATGGCGGTCGAACTCCTCGACACCGCACCGGTGTTCGCGCAGCGCTTCGCCGAGTGCGCGGCGGCGCTGGAGCCGTTCACCGACTGGTCGGCCACCGGCGTCCTGCGCGGCGAGCCCGGTGCGCCCGGCTTCGACCGCGTCGACGTCGTGCAGCCCGTGCTGTTCGCCGTCATGGTGTCGCTCGCCGAGCTGTGGCGCGCGCACGGCGTCGAACCGGCCGCCGTGCTCGGCCACTCGCAGGGCGAGATCGCCGCCGCCTGCGTGGCCGGCGCGCTCTCCCTGGACGACGCCGCCCGCGTCGTCGCCCTGCGCAGCCGGGCGATCCGGCAGCTCGCGGGCCTCGGCGGCATGGTGTCGGTGGCCGAGCCGGTCGCCGCCGTCCGCGAGCGCCTCGCGCGCTGGGACGAGCGGATCTCCGTCGCCGCCGTCAACGGCCCCGGCTCGGTGGTGGTCTCGGGCGAACCCGACGCCCTGGAGGAGCTGATCGCCGACTGCGAGCGGTCCGGCGTGCGCGCCCGCCGCATCCCCGTCGACTACGCCTCGCACTCCGCCCACGTCGAGCGCATCGAGCACGAACTGCTCGACCTCCTCGCGCCGATCGCCCCGCGCAGCGCCGACGTCCCGTTCTGCTCGACCGTCACCGGGACCGTGATCGACACCGCCGGGCTCGACGCCGCCTACTGGTACCGCAACCTGCGCCACACCGTGGAGTTCGAGGAGGCCACCCGCACCCTGCTGGCAGCCGGCCACCGGGTGTTCGTCGAGGTCAGCCCGCACCCCGTGGTGACCACCGGCGTTCAGGAGACGATCGAGGACAGCGGCCTGCCCGCCGCCGCCCTCGGGACGCTGCGCCGCGACGAGGGCGGCCTCGGCCGCTTCCTCCTGGCCCTCGCCGACGCCCGCAACCACGGCGCCCGGGTGGACTGGGACCTCTTCTTCGCCGGCACCGGTGCCCGGGCCACCGAGCTGCCGACCTACCCGTTCCAGCGCCGGCGCTACTGGCCGCGCCCGGGCGGGGCGGGCGGCGACGTCACCACGGCCGGACTGGCCGCGCCCGAGCACCCGCTGCTCGGAGCCGCCGTCGAACTCGCCCAGGCCGGCGGGCTGGTGGCCACCGCCCGCTGGTCGCTGCACACCCACCCGTGGCTCGCCGACCACGCCGTCGCGGGCACCGTCGTCGTGCCCGGCACCGCGCTGGTCGAAGCGGTCGTACGGGCCGGCGACGAGCTCGGCTGCGGGCGCATCGAGGAACTGACCCTGCACGCGCCCGTGTTGCTGCCCGAGCGCGGCGCCCTCCAGGTGCAGATCGAGGTCGGCGCCCCGGACGGCACGGGCCTGCGCCCGGTCGCCGTGCACGCCCGCCCGGCGGACGCGGACGCGCCGGAGGGCTGGACCCGGCACGCCGACGGCCGGGTGGGCCCCGCCGGGGCCGAGCCCGCGCCGGCGTCCGCCGCCTGGCCGCCCGCCGGCGCCGAGCCGATCGACGTCAGCGGCTTCTATCCGGGCCTGCGCGAGGACGGCTACGGCTACGGCCCGGTGTTCCAGGGCGTGCGCGCGGCCTGGCGCCTCGGCGCCGCCGTCCACGCCGAGGTGGAGCTGCCCGAGCCGGCCCGCGCCGACGCCGCCCGCTACGGCCTGCACCCCGCCCTCCTCGACGCCGCCCTGCACCCCGCCGGCCTCGGCCCGCTGCAGGGCCGCCCCGGGCTGCCGTTCGCCTGGACCGGCGTCACGCTCCACGCCGCCGGGGCCACCGCGCTGCGGGTGACGCTCACCCCGGCCGGGCCCGACGCGGTGTCCGTCGAGATGTCCGACCCGACCGGCCGTGCGGTGGCCACCGTCGAGGCCCTGGCCGTGCGCCCGCTCGCCGACGGTGCCCTCGACCCGGCCGCCCGGGTGGCCCGCGAGGCGCTCTTCCACCTGGACTGGCCGGCCCTGACCATCCCCGAGCCGGGGCCGGCCCCCGCCCGCTGGGCCGTCCTCGGCGAGCGGCCCGCCCACGCGGCGGCCCTCGCCGAGGCGGGCGTCACCCTCACCGACGGCGCCGACGCCGACGCCGACCTGACGCTCGTGCAGCTGAGCGGCGACGAACCGCTCGCCGCCCTCGAACGCGCCCTCGCCGTCCTCCGGACCTGGCTCGCCGGCGACCGCCCCGACGCCACCCTGCTCGTGACGACCCGCCGAGCGGTCGCCGCCGACCCCGCCGAGGACGTCCACGACCTGCCCGCCGCCGCCGTCCACGGCCTGGTCCGCTCCGCCCAGAGCGAGCACCCCGGCCGCATCGTGCTCGCCGACCTGGACGACGACCCCGCCTCCTGGCGCGCCCTGCCCGCCGCGCTCGCCACCGGAGAGCCCCGGCTCGCGCTGCGCCACGGCACCGCGCACGCCGCCCGCCTGGCCCGCGCCCACACCGCCGAGCCGCTGCCCGTGCCCGACGGTCCGTGGCGCCTCGACATCCGCACCAAGGGCACCGTCGACAACCTCGAACTCCTGCCGAGCCCCGACGCGGCCGCGCCGCTCGCCGAGGGCGAGGTCCGGATCGAGGTCCGCGCCGCCGGCCTCAACTTCCGCGACGTCCTCAACTCCCTCGACATGTACCCGGGCGGCGCGCGCTTCCTCGGCTCCGAGGCCGCCGGTGTCGTGCGCGAGCTCGGCCCCGGCGTCACCGGACTCGCCGTCGGCGACCGCGTGATGGGCATGGTCCCGGGCGGCTTCGGCCCGCTCGCCGTCACCGACCACCGCCTTGTCGCCCGCGTGCCGCAGGGCTGGACCTTCGCCCAGGCCGCCTCCGTCCCCGTCGTCTTCCTCACCGCCTACTACGCCCTGCGCGACCTCGCCGGCCTCCAGGCCGGCGAGCGCCTCCTCGTCCACGCCGCGACCGGCGGCGTCGGCATGGCCGCCACCCAGCTCGCCCGCCTCTGGGGCGCCGAGGTCTACGCCACCGCGAGCGAGGCCAAGCAGCACCTGCTGCGCACCGACGGCCTGCCCGACACCGCCATCGCCTCCTCCCGCACCCTCGACTTCGAGGAGCGCTTCCGCACCGCCACCGGCGGCGCCGGCGTGGACGTCGTCCTCAACTCCCTCGCGGGGGAGTACGTCGACGCCTCGCTGCGCCTCCTCGGCCCCGGCGGGCGGCTGATCGAGATGGGCAAGACCGACGTCCGCGGCGCCGACGAGATCGCCGCCGCCCATGGCGGCGCCCGCTACCGCGCCTTCGACCTCCAGGAGGCCGGGCCCGAGCGGATCGGACAGATGCTCGCCGACCTGGTCGAGCTGTTCGAACAGGGCGCCCTGCGCTCCCTCCCGCTCACCTGCTGGGACGTCACCCGCGCCCGCGAGGCCTTCCGGCACATGGCCCAGGCCCGGCACACCGGCAAGATCGTGCTCACCGTCCCGCGCCCCTGGGACCGCGCCGGCACCGTCCTGATCACCGGCGGCACCGGCACCCTCGGCGCCGAACTCGCCCGCCACCTGGTGACGGCGCGCGGCGTGCGGCACCTGCTGCTGGCCGGCCGCAGCGGCCTCGCCGTCCCCGGAGCGGCAACGCTGGCCGAGGAGCTGACCGCCCTCGGCGCCGACGTCACCGTCGCCGCCTGCGACACCGCCGACCGCGACGCCCTGGCCGCCCTGCTGGACGCCGTGCCCGCCGAGCACCCCCTGACCGCCGTGGTCCACGCCGCGGGCGTCCTCGACGACGGCGTGGTGGAAGGCCTGACGGCCGACCGGCTCGCCGCCGTCCTGCGCCCCAAGGCCGACGCCGCCCGCCACCTGCACGAGCTCACCCGCGGCCTCGACCTCGCCGACCTCGTCCTCTTCTCCTCCGCCGCAGGCGTGTTCGGCTCGCCCGGCCAGGGCAACTACGCCGCCGCCAACACCTGGCTCGACGCCCTCGCCCAGCACCGACGGGTCAACGGCCTGCCCGCCACCTCCCTCGCCTGGGGCCTGTGGGCGCAGGCCAGCACGATGACCGCCCACCTCGGCGCCACCGACCGCGCCCGCGCCGAACAGTCCGGCGCACTCACCCTCAGCACCCCCGACGGCCTCGCCCTGTTCGACGCCGCCCTCGCCGCCCACCGCGCCGTCCTCGTGCCCGTCCGCCTGGACACCGCCGCACTGCGCGCCCGCGGCGCGGCCGAACTCCCCGCCCTGCTGCGCTCGCTGCTGCGCTTTTCTCTCGGGGGCACCCCGGCCCGCCGCACCGCGCAGACCGCCCAGGCCGCCGACGGGCTGCGCGCCCGCCTCGCCGGGCTCACCGCGGCCGACCGCCACGCGGCGCTGCTCGACCTGGTGAGCGGCTGCACCGCCGCCGTCCTCGGCCATTCCTCGGCCGACCAGGTCCACGCCGCACGGCCGTTCCGCGACCTCGGCGTCGACTCGCTGACCGCCGTCGAGCTGCGCAACCGCCTCAACACCGCGACCGGCCTGCGGCTGCCCGCGACCCTGGTGTTCGACCACCCCACCCCCGGGGCACTCGCCGGACACCTGGCCGACGGTCTCACCGGCACCGGCGGAGCGGCCGAGACCGGCGCCGCCCTCCAGACCGCCGACGAGCCGATCGCGATCGTCGGCATGGCCTGCCGCTTCCCGGGCGGCGTCGCGACCCCCGAGGACCTGTGGACCCTGCTGTCCACCGGCACCGACGCCGTCGCCGCCTTCCCCGCCGACCGCGGCTGGGACCTCGACCGCCTCTACGACGGCATCCCCGACCACCCCGACTCCTCCCGCACCCGCGAGGGCGGCTTCCTCGCCGACGCCGCCGGGTTCGACGCCGCCTTCTTCGGCGTCAGCCCCAACGAGGCCCTCGCGATGGACCCGCAGCAGCGGCTCCTGCTGGAGACCTCGTGGGAGGCCCTCGAACGCGCCGGCATCGACCCCGGCACGCTGCGCGGCAGCCGCACCGGCGTGTTCGCCGGCCTGTCCTCCAGCGACTACCTCGACCGGGTCGGCCGCGTCCCCGAGGAGGCCGCCCCCTACGTCACCACCGGCAACGCCGCGAGCGTCCTCTCCGGCCGCGTCGCCTACACCCTCGGCCTGGAGGGCCCGGCCGTCACCGTCGACACCGCGTGCTCCTCCTCCCTGGTCGCCCTCCACCTGGCCGTCCGCGCGCTGCGCGGCGGCGAGTGCACGCTCGCCCTCGCGGGCGGCGTCACCGTGATGTCCACGCCGATGATCCCGGTCGACTTCGCCCGCCAGCGCGGCCTGGCCGCCGACGGCCGCTGCAAGCCCTTCGCCGACGCCGCCGACGGCACCGGCTTCTCCGAGGGCGTCGGCGTCCTGCTCGTCGAACGGCTCTCGGACGCGCAGCGCAACGGGCACCCCGTCCTCGCCGTCGTGCGCGGCTCCGCCGTCAACCAGGACGGCGCCAGCAACGGGCTCAGCGCCCCCAACGGCCCGTCCCAGCAGCGCGTCATCCGCGCCGCCCTGACCGACGCCGGTCTGACGCCCGGTGAGGTGGACGCCGTCGAGGCGCACGGCACCGGCACCCGCCTCGGCGACCCGATCGAGGCCCAGGCGCTGCTCGCCACCTACGGCCAGGACCGCGAACTCCCGCTCCTCGTCGGCTCGGTGAAGTCCAACCTCGGCCACACCCAGGCCGCCGCCGGCGTCGCCGGCGTGATGCGGACCGTGCTCGCCCTGCGGCACGCCGCCCTCCCGCAGAGCCTCCACATCGACCGGCCCACCACGCACGTCGACTGGACGGAGGGCGCCGTCGACCTGCTCACCGAGGCCCGCGCCTGGCCCGCCACCGGACGGCCCCGCCGCGCCGGCGTCTCCTCCTTCGGCCTCAGCGGCACCAACGCCCACGTCATCCTCGAACAGGCCCCGGACCAGGAACACGGGGCGGCACCCGCGCCCGAGCGCCCCGCCCTGCCCTGGCTGCTCTCGGCCCGCAGCGCCCAGGCCCTGCGCGGCCAGGCCCGCGCCCTGCTCGACCACCTCGACGGCACCGCCGCCGAGCCGCTCGACCTCGCCCACTCCCTCGCCACCGGCCGCGCCCTGCTGGAGCACCGCGCCGCCGTCGTCGGCACCGGCGTCGATGACCTGCGCGCCGGCCTCGGCGCGCTCGCCGACGGCACGCCCGCCCCGGGCGTCGTCACCGGCCGGCACGCCGCCGGGCGCGACCGCCGGGTCGTCCTCCTCTTCCCCGGACAGGGCTCCCAGTGGGCCGGAATGGGCGCCGAACTCCTCGACGCCTCACCGGAGTTCGCCGAGCAGATCGCCGCCTGCGAACAGGCCCTCGCGCCCTGGACGGACTGGTCGCTCGAAGCCGTCCTGCGCGGCGGGCCCGACGCGCCGCCGCTCGACCGCGTCGACGTCGCCCAGCCCGCGCTGTGGGCCACCATGATCGCGCTCGCCGCCTGCTGGCAGGCCCACGGCGTCACCCCCGCCGCCGTGCTCGGCCACTCGCAGGGCGAGATCGCCGCCGCCTGCGTGGCCGGCGCGCTCTCCCTGGAGGACGGCGCGAAGGTCGTCGCCCTGCGCAGCCAGGCCATCGCCCGCGATCTCTCCGGCCACGGCGGCATGGTGTCGGTGCCGCAGGCCCACGCCGACGTCCTCGCCCGCATCGAGCCCCACGACGGCCGGATCTCGGTGGCCGCCGCCAACGGCCCGGCCGGCGTCGTGGTCTCCGGCGAGCCCGCCGCCCTCGACGACCTCCTGGCCGGCTGCGCCCGCGACGGCGTCCGCGCCAAGCGCATCCCCGTCGACTACGCCTCGCACTCCGCCCAGGTCGAGCGGATCGAGGAGACCCTCCTCGCCGAGCTCGCCGGGCTGACGACGCGCGAGGCCCGCATCCCGTTCTTCTCCACCGTCACCGCCGACTGGCTCGGCGACACCCCGCTCGACGCCGGGTACTGGTACCGGAACCTGCGGCGGACCGTCCGCCTGGAGGAGTCCGTCCGCGCCCTGCTCGCCCAGGGCCACGACGCCTTCCTCGAATGCAGCCCGCACCCCGTGCTCGCCATGGCCGTCGAGGACACCGCGGCCGACGCGGGCGCCCAGGCCGTCGTGCTCGGCACCGTCCGGCGCGAGGACGGTGGCCCCGCCCGCCTGCTGGCCTCCCTCGCCGAGGCCCACGTGAGCGGCGTGCGGATCGACTGGCACCCCGCCGTCGCCGGCGGCCGGCCCGTCGACCTGCCCACCTACGCCTTCCAGCGCCGCCGCTACTGGCTCGCCCAGGACGCCGCCCGCCCCGGCGCGCCCGGCCCGTCCGACCTGTCCGGCCTGGAGCACGTCGTGCGCCTCGCGGAGGACGACACAGTCCTGCTCACCGGCCGGATCGGCACGACGCCGCACCCCTGGACGGCCGACCACCGCGTGCGCGGCACCGCCGTCGTCCCGGGCACCGCGCTGCTCGACTGGGCCGTGCGGGCCGGCGACGAGGCCGGCTGCCCGACCGTCGCCGAACTCACCGAGCTCGCCCCGCTGCCCCTGCCCGAGCAGGGCACCGTCGACCTCCAGCTCACCGTGGGCCCCGCCGGCGCCGACGGCCGACGACCCCTCACCGTCCACGCGCGCCCGACCGGCGCGCCCGACGACACCCCGTGGACCCGCCACGCCACCGGCACCCTGACCGGCGCCGACGCCGCCGGCACGCCTGTGGCCGACTGGCCGCCTGCCGATGCCCAGGCGGTGGACGCCGTCGAGCCGGCGGGCGCCGGGTACGGCGAGCGCTTCCGCACCGTCCTGGCGCGGTGGCGGCGCGGCGACGAGCTGTTCGCCGAGGTCGCCCTGCCCGAGGAGCACCGCACCGAGACGGCCGGCTTCCGCGTCCACCCCGCCCTGCTCCAGGCCCTCCTCGCCGGGCTGCCCGCCGGCACCGACCCGGCCGGCACCGACCCCGCCCAGCCCGCCGACTGGCGCGGCGTCACCGTGCACGCCACCGGTGCCGCCCTGCTCCGCGTCCGGCTCACCCCGGCCGCCGACGGCACCCACGCGCTCACCGCCGCCGACGCCGACGGCGCCCCCGTGCTCACCGCCGAGGCCGTCACCGTGCGCCCGATCGCGGCCGACCGCCTCGCCTCGGCGGCCGACCCGCTCCACGCGGTCGACTGGATCCCGGTCAAGGCTCCTGCCGACCACGGTGACGACCTCGCCGTCCTGGGCGCGGACGACGCGCTCGCCGCCGCCCTCGGCGCCCGCGCCTACGCCGACCTCGCCGCGCTCACCGCCGCCCTCGACGCCGGCGAGCCCGCACCCGGCACGGTCGTCCACCGCCTCTCCGCGGCCGACGACGGCGACCCCGTCGCCGCCACGCACCGCTCCGTCCGGGCCGCCCACGGCCTCGCCCGCGCCTGGCTCGGCGAACCGCGTCTCGCCGACGCCCGCCTCGCCCTGCTCACCCACGGAGCCGAGACCACGGCCCCCGACGACGACGTCACCGCCCTCGCCCAGGCCGCCGCCCACGGACTGATCCGCTCCGCCCAGTCCGAGAACCCCGGCCGCTTCCTCCTCGTCGACCTCGACGGCGACCCGGCCCCCGAGGCCGCCCTGCGCGCCGCCCTCGCCGTCCCCGACGAGCCGCGCCTGGCCGTCCGCGGCGGCGAGGTGACGGCACCCCGGCTGCGCCCGGCGAACGGCACCGGGGAAAGCCGGGCCTGGTCCTGGAACCCCGCCGGCACCGTCCTGATCACCGGCGGCACCGGCACCCTCGGCGCCCTCGTCGCCCGCCACCTCGTCACCGAACACGGCGTCCGCCACCTCCTGCTCACCGGCCGGCGCGGCCCGGACGCCCCCGGCGCGACCGAGCTCCTCGCCGACCTGGCGGCCCTCGGCGCCGACACCCGCGTCGCCGCCTGCGACACCGCCGACCGCGCCGCCCTCGACGCGCTCCTCGCCACCGTCCCCGCCGAGCACCCGCTGACCGGCGTCGTCCACGCCGCCGGCGTCCTGCACGACGGGCTGCTCGAAAGCCTGACGGACGACCAGCTCACCGAGGTGCTGCGCCCCAAGGCGGACGCCGCGTGGAACCTCCACGAGGTGACCAGCCACCTCGACCTCTCGGCCTTCGTCCTGTTCTCCTCCTTCGCCGCCACGGCCGGCGGCCCCGGCCAGGCCAACTACGCCGCCGCCAACGCCTTCCTCGACGCCCTCGCCCACCGCCGCCGCGCCGAGGGCCGCCCGGCCGTCTCCCTCGCGTGGGGATACTGGGGAGAATCGAGTGGAATGACGTCCACGCTGGACGCCGTGGACATCGCCCGCTTCGCGCGCTCCGGCATGCTGCCGCTCACGGCCGGCCAGGGCCTCGCCCTGCTCGACGCCGCGAGCGCCGTCGACCGACCGCACCTGGTCCCCGTCCGGCTCGACCGGCACGCCCTCGCCGCGGCCGGCGCGCCGCCGCTCTTCGCCGAGCTGGCGCCCCGCCGCGCCGCCGCCCGGCCCACCGCCGCCGGCCCGGCCGGCAGCGCGTCGCCCGGCGGCGACCGGGGCGTCCTGGACCGGTTGCCGGGGCTCGCCGCCGGCCGGCAGGAGAAGCTGCTGCTGGACGTCGTCGTCGGACACCTCGCCGCCGTCCTCGGCCACGGCTCGCCCGAGGCCGTCGAACCCGAGCGCGGCTTCCTCGACCTCGGCATGACCTCCCTGACCGCCGTCGAGCTGCGCAACCGCCTCAACGCCGAGCTCGGCCTCCGGCTGCCCACGACGACGATCTTCGACCACCCGTCGCCCACCGCCCTGGCCGGCCGGCTGCGCGAACTGGTCGGCGCGCCGACCGGCACCGCCGCCCCGGACCGGCCCGTCTTCGCCGAACTCGACGACCTGGAGACGGCGCTCGGCGCCACCGAACTGGACGCCGACTCCCGCACCCGGCTCCTCGCCCGCCTCAAGAGCCTCCAGTGGCGGCTCGACGGTGACGCGGACGGGCCGACCGCCGCCGACGGGCCGGACGACGCGCTCGACGGCACCACCGACGACGAGATGTTCGACCTGATCGACCGCGAACTCGGACTCGCCTGACCCGCCCTGCGGGCACCGCCGACCGGCCCGCAGGGCACCGCCGGCCCGCGCACCCGTACCACCCTTCCGAACTGCGAGGTTTCCCACCCATGGCCAGCACCTCCGAGGACAAGCTCCGCGACTACCTCAAGAAGGTCACCGCGGACCTGCGGCGCACGAAGCAGCGCCTGGAGTCCGTCGAGGCGAGGGACGCCGAGCCGATCGCGATCATCGGGATGGCCTGCCGCTACCCCGGCGGCGTCCGCACCCCGGAGGACCTCTGGCGGCTGGTCGCCGACGGCGCCGACGCCATCGGCGACCTCCCGGCCGACCGCGGGTGGGACACCGGGAACCTCTACGACCCCACCCCGGGCACCCCCGGCAAGAGCTACGTGCGCCACGGCGGGTTCCTCGACGGCGTCGCCGACTTCGACGCCGAGCTGTTCGGCATCGCCCCCCGCGAGGCCCTCGCCATGGACCCGCAGCAGCGGCTCCTCCTCGAATCCGCCTGGGAGGCGATCGAGCGCGCCCGCATCGCCCCCGCCGACCTGCGCGGCACCGACACCGGCGTGTTCATCGGTGGAGCCGACACCGACTACGGCTCCCTCGCCCGGCAGACCGAGGAGACCGAAGGCCACCTCCTCACCGGCGGAGCCGTCAGCGTCCTCTCCGGCCGCATCGCCTACACCCTCGGCCTGGAGGGCCCGGCCGTCACCGTCGACACCGCGTGCTCCTCCGCCCTCGTCGCCCTCCACCTCGCGGTCCGCGCGCTGCGCGCCGGGGAGTGCTCGATGGCCGTCGCCGGCGGCGTCGCCGTCATGCCCACCACCCGGCTGTTCACCGAGTTCTCCCGCCAGCGCGGCCTCGCCCCGGACGGGCGCTGCAAGCCCTTCGCGGAGGCCGCCGACGGCACGTCGTGGGCCGAGGGCGTCGGCGTCCTGCTCGTCGAGCGGCTCTCCGACGCCCGGCGCCTCGGCCACGAGGTGCTCGCCGTCGTCCGGGGCACCGCCGTCAACCAGGACGGCGCCAGCAGCCGTCTGACCGCCCCCAACGGCCCCTCCCAGCAGCGCGTCATCCAGGCCGCCCTCGCCAACGCCCGCCTCACCCCCGACCAGGTCGACGCCGTCGAGGCGCACGGCACCGGCACGACCCTCGGCGACCCCATCGAGGCCCAGGCCCTGCTCGCGACGTACGGGCAGGACCGGCCCGCGGACCGGCCGCTCTACCTCGGCGGCGTCAAGTCGAACATCGGCCACGCCCAGGCGGCGTCCGGTGTCGCGGGCGTGATCAAGACGGTGATGGCGCTGCGCGCCGGGCTGCTGCCGGCCACCCTGCACGTCGACGAGCCGTCCTCGCACGTGGACTGGACGGCGGGCGCCGTCGAGTTGCTGACGCAGGCCCGGGACTGGCCGGAGACCGGACGCCCGCGCCGGGCGGGCGTGTCGGCGTTCGGCATCAGCGGGACGAACGCGCACGTGGTGCTGGAGCAGGCCGACGAACGTGAGCCGGAGGAGCGCTCGGAGGTCGTTCCGGCAGTCGTGCCGTGGGTGCTGAGCGGCCGGACGGCGGACGCGCTGCGCGCCCAGGCGGCCCGCCTGCTCGACGGTGCGGCGGGCCTGCCCGTCGCGGACGTGGCGGCGGCGCTGGTCACCAGCCGGTCGATGCTCAACCACCGGGCCGTGGTGGTCGGTTCGGACCGGGACGCGCTGCTGCGCGGGCTCGGCGAGGTGGCGGCGGGCGAGGCCGGGACGGCCGGGGCCGTCGAGGGCGCGGTCCGGGGCGGCGGGACGGCGTTCCTGTTCTCGGGGCAGGGGTCGCAGCGGCTGGGGATGGGGCGGGAGTTGTATGCCCGGTTCCCGGTGTTCGCGGAGGCGTTCGATGCGGTGTGCGGGGCGGTGGATCTTCCGGTCCGGGAGGTCGTGTGGGGTGCGGACGCGGAGGTGTTGAACCGGACGGAGTTCGCCCAGGTGGCGCTCTTCGCGGTCGAGGTGGCGTTGTACCGGCTGGTGGAATCGCTGGGTGTGCGGCCGGAGTTCGTGGCGGGGCACTCGATCGGTGAGGTTGCGGCTGCGCATGTGGCCGGTGTGTTCTCGCTGGAGGACGCCTGCGCGCTGGTCGCTGCTCGCGGCCGGCTGATGCAGGCGTTGCCGGAGGGCGGTGCGATGCTCGCGGTGCAGGCGACGGAGGGCGAAGTCCTGCCGTTGCTGGGCGAGTTCGTGTCGATTGCGGCTCTCAACGGCCCGACGTCGGTGGTCGTTTCCGGCGCGGAGGAGGCTGTCGAGGCGATCCGCGCGCACTTCGCCGAGCGCAGGACGACGCGTCTTCGCGTGTCCCACGCCTTCCACTCGCCGCTGATGGACCCGATGCTGGAGGACTTCCGCGGGGTTCTCGACGGGCTGACGTACGCGGCTCCTTCGATTCCCGTGGTCTCGAATCTGACGGGTGAGATCGCCGCGCCCGAGCAGCTGTGCACCCCCGACTACTGGGTGCGCCACGTTCGCGAGGCCGTCCGGTTCGCCGACGGCATGCGCGCGCTGGAAGTTGCTGGCGTCACGCGTTTCGTGGAGCTCGGCCCTGACGGTGTCCTCACCGCCCTGGCGGCCGGCTCCCTTTCCGAGGATGCCGTGCTGGCCTCCGTCCTCCGCAAGGACCAGCCCGAGGAACCGACCACGCTCGCAGCCCTCGCGCGCCTGCACGTCACCGGCGCGCACGTGGACTGGGCCGCCCTCTTCGCCGGCACCGCCGTTCGCCCGGTGGACCTGCCGACCTACGCTTTCCAGCACCGCCGCTACTGGCCTCCCACCGCCCCCGCGGCGGCCGGCGACCTCGGCGCCGCCGGCCTCGACACCGCAGACCACCCGCTGCTCACCGCCTCGCTCGAACTCTCGGACGACGACGGCCTGTTGTTCACGTCCCGGCTCTCCCGGCAGTCCCACCCCTGGCTCGCCGACCACGTGGTGCGCGGCAACGTCCTGCTGCCCGGCACCGCGTTCCTCGAACTGGCCGTCCGCGCCGGGGACGAGGCCGGCTGCGACCGCGTCGAGGAACTGACCCTGGCCGCGCCGCTCGTTCTGCCCGAGTGTGAGGGTGTCCAGCTGCAACTGCGCGTCGGCGCGGCGGACGAGAACGGACGCCGCACCTTCGCCGTCGCCTCCCGGCCCGAGGGCGCCGACGGCCGCCCCTGGGACCAGCACGCGACCGGCGTCCTGGCCGTGGGGGAGACGCGCACCGCGTTCGACACGTCCGTCTGGCCGCCGGCCGGTGCCGAGGCGGTCGATCTGACCGGGCTGTACGAGGGCATGGCCGACGGCGGCTACGCGTACGGCCCGGTGTTCCGGGGCCTGCGGGCGGCCTGGCGTCGCGGGGACGAGGTCTTCGCCGACGTCGCCCTGCCGGAGGGCACCGAGGGCACCGGCTACGGTCTGCACCCGGCGCTGCTGGACGCGGCCCTGCACGTGACGGCCGTCAACGGGATGCCGCACGGCGTCGTGCCGTTCTCGTGGGAGGACGTGTCGCTGCACGCGTCCGGCGCGTCGTCGGTGCGCGTGCGCGTCACGCGGACCGGCGAGGAGTCCGTGGCGGTGGCGGTCGCCGACGCCGAGGGTTTGCCGGTGGCGTCGCTGGGGTCGCTGGCCCTGCGCGCGGTGTCCACGGGCGAGGTGGCGGCGGCCGGTCGGGACGGGCTGTTCCGGGTGGACTGGGTGCCGGTGAAGGCTTCCGGCTCTGCGGAGTTCGTGGAGGTGGAGTCGCTGGCGCAGGTGCCGGTGGAGGTTCCGCCGGTGGTGGTGATCCGACCGGCTGCCGGTGAGGTGCATGAGCGGACGGCGCGGGTGTTGGAGTTGCTCCAGGGCTGGCTGACGGAGGAGCGTTTCGCCGCTTCCCGTCTGGTGTTCGTGACGCGCGGCGTGGTGGCGGGCGAGGACCTGTCGGGCGCGGCGGCCTGGGGCCTGGTGCGGTCGGCGATGTCGGAGGAGCCGGGTCGGTTCGGCCTGGTGGACCTGGCGGGGGATGAGGAGCTGCCGTCCGCCGCCCTGGGTCTGGACGAGCCGCAGCTGCTGGTTCGGGACGGGGAGATCCTCGCAGCCCGGATCGTGCGCGCCGAATCCTCGGGTGAGACGGTGGCCTGGGCCGGCGAGGGCGCGGTCCTGATCACCGGCGGGACGGGCGGCCTGGGCCGGGTCATGGCCCGCCACCTGGCCGTCGAGCACGGGGTGCGGCACCTGCTGCTGGTGAGCCGCCGGGGTGCGGACGCCGACGGGACGGCCGAGCTGCTCGCCGGGCTGGCGGAGGTCGGCGCGGAGGCCGTCGTCGAGGCGTGCGACGTGGCCGATCCGGCCGCGGTGGCGGACCTGTTCGCCCGGCACGAGATCCGCGCGGTCGTCCACACGGCCGGGGTGATCGACGACGGCGTGGTCGGCTCGCTGACCGCTGCGAGGGTTTCGGAGGTCCTCCGCCCGAAGGCGGACGCCGCCTGGAACCTGCACGAGGCCACGAAGGACCGCGAGTTGGCGGCCTTCGTGCTGTTCTCCTCCGTCTCCGGCGTCTTCGGCGGCCCGGGACAGGCCGCCTACGCGGCGGGCAACGCCTACCTGGACGCGCTGGCGCTCCACCGCCGCTCGCTCGGCCTGCCCGCCGTCTCGCAGGCGTGGGGCCCGTGGACCCGTGACGGCGGCATGACCGGCACGCTCGCCGACGTCGACCTGCACCGGATCGCGCGCGCGGGCATGCCGGAGCTCACCCCCGCCGAGGGCGCCGAGTTGTTCGACGCCTCGCTCGCGGCCGATGAGCCCGCGATCCTGCCCGTGCGCCTGGACCTCGCGGTGCTGCGGGCCCAGGACTCGGTGCCCGCGCTGCTGCGCGGGCTGGTGCGGGGCCGGGTGCGGCGCGCGGTGGTGGCGGGCTCGGCCGTGTCGGCGGGCCTGGCGCAGCGCCTGT
>NZ_JBSFGU010000079.1:0-18108 GCF_053596725.1 Kitasatospora sp. NPDC001660
CCGCGGATCTCGCTGATCCTGCGCAAGGCCTACGGCGGCGCCTACATCGTCATGGACTCCCAGTCCATCGGCGCCGACCTCACCTACGCCTGGCCCTCCAACGAGATCGCCGTCATGGGCGCCGAGGGCGCCGCCAACGTCGTCTTCCGCCGCCAGATCGCCGACGCCGAGGACCCGGTGACGACGCGTCAGCAACTCGTCAAGGAGTACCAGGCCGAGCTGATGCACCCGTACTACGCGGCCGAGCGCGGCCTCGTGGACGACGTCATCGACCCCGCCGAAACCCGCGCCACCCTGATCCACGCCCTCGCCATGCTGCGGACCAAGCACGCCGTCGGACCGGCCCGCAAGCACGGCAACCCCCCGGTGTAACCAGAGGAGTGAGCGTCATGTCCGGCGAGACCGCGTCCGTGCTCGAAGGCCCGCTCGGGCCCGCCCTGTTCCGGGTCATCAGCGGCAGCCCCACCCCGGAGGAACTCGCCGCGATCGCCGTCCTGCTCGGCACCCGCGGCCGGGGCCGGGACGCCTCCGCCGACCCGGCCCCGGCCGCCCGCTGGGAGGCGAGCGGCGTTCTCCCGCCCGCCTCCTGGGCGGCCCGGGGCTAGCGCCACTGGCAGCTTGCTGCCGTCCGCGTTGCGGCCCCGGCCGACGACCTGTAACTCAGAGTGAAGAGGTCGCGGCCGTTCCGGATATGGCGGCGGCCGAGTCGAGGAGGGCAGCCGTGCTTCAGGTGGTGTTCCGGATCCTGGGGCCGCTGGACATCAGCGCCGACGGACGGCCCGTCGCCCTCCAGGGCGCCCGCCAGCGCACCGTGATGTCCATGCTGCTGCTCGCGCCCGGCCGGGTGGTCTCCGTCGACACCCTGGCCGACGCGGTCTGGAACGGCAGCCCGCCGGCCACCGCCCGCAACCAGATCGCCATCTGCGTCTCCGGCCTGCGCAAGACCCTCAAGACCGCCATCGGCATCGACGACCTGATCGTCACCAGTCACCCCGGCTACCTGCTGCACCCCGGCGAACACCGCATCGACGCCGTCGAGTTCGAGGAGCGCGCCGCCGAGGGCCGGGAGGCCGCCCGGCGCGGCCGCACCGAGGAGGCCCGCGCCCACTTCGAGGACGCCCTCGCGATGTGGCGCGGCCCGGCCCTCGCCGGCATCACCGCCGACGCCGTCGAGGCCGAGGCCGCCCGGCTGGCCGAACTGCGCCTGGACGTCCACGAGCAGCTCACCGCGCTGCGCCTGGACCTCGGCGAGCACCGCGAACTCATCGGCGACCTCTCCGCCTTCGTCCGCGAGAACCCGCTGCGCGAGCAGTCCCTCGCCCACCTGATGCTCGCCCACTACCGGGCCGGCCGCCGCGCCGAGGCCTTGGAGGCCTACCGCGACGGCGCCCGGCTGCTCGCCGACGAACTCGGCATCGACCCCGGGCCCGCCCTCCAGGAACTGCACGAGGACATCCTCAACGACGCCCCCGAGCTCACCCTGCCCGCCGCTCCCACGGCAGCCCCGGCGCCGACCGTCCCCGCCCACCTGCCGCCGGTGCCCGCCGCGTTCACCGGCCGCCACCAGGAACTCGCCGCCCTGGACCGGCTGCTGGAGCACCAGGGCGGCGCCTCGCTGCCGGTCGGCTCGATCATCGGCACCGGCGGCGTCGGCAAGACCGCCCTCGCCGTCCACTGGTCCCACCAGGTCGCCGCGCGCTTCCCCGACGGCCAGCTCTTCGCCGACCTGCGCGGCTACGACGAGGAGGAGGAGCCGCGCCGCCCGGCCGCCGTCCTCGACCGCTTCCTGCGCGCCCTCGGCGTGCCCGGCCCGCAGATCCCCGCCGACCCGACCGAGCGCACCGCGCTGTTCCGCAGCGTCCTGTACGACCGCCGGGTGCTGATCGTGCTCGACAACGCCCGCTCCTTCGAGCAGATCCGCCCGCTGCTGCCCGGCAGTTCGAACTGCTGCGTGCTCGTCACCAGCCGCGACAGCCTGAGCAGCCGGCTCGCCGGCGACTACGCGCTCGTCCCGCTGCACCTGGCCTCGCTCGGCGAGGACGAGGCCGTCGCGCTGCTCTCCCGGGTGGCCGGCGCCGACCGCTTCGCCGCCGATCCGGTCGGCGCGGCCCGGCTCAGCGAACTGTGCGACCGGCTCCCGCTCGCCCTGCGGATCGCCGCCGCCCGCCTCGCCGCCAAACCGCACTGGACGGTCCGCACCCTCGTCGCCCGCCTGGAGGACCAGCACCGGCGGCTGGACGAACTCAGCCTGGACGCCCGCGGTGTGCGGGCCGGCTTCCGGCTCAGCTACCGCGACCTGCCGGCCGGTGCCGCCCGGATGTTCCGGCTGCTCGGCTCGCTCAACGTCACCGAGTTCTCCGCCTGGGCCGGCGCCGGCGTGCTCGACATCGACCCGGTCGACGCCGAGGACCTCATCGAGCAGCTCGTCGACGCCCAGCTGCTGGAGCCGCTCAGCGCCAGCGCGGGCCACGTCCGCTACCGCTTCCAGGACCTCCTCCGGCTCTTCGCTCGCGAGTGCGCGCTTGCCGAGGACGGAGAAGGGGACCTGAGGGAGGCCCTGCGACGGGCCTGCGCGGTGTGGCTGGGTCTGGCCAAGGAGGCCCACCGCCGGGTCTACGGCGGGGACTTCACCGTGGTGCCGGGCACCGCGCCGCTGCACCCGCTGCCCGGCCACCTCACCGACGACCTGGTCGGGGAGCCGATGGAGTGGTTCGAGGCCGAGCGGGGCGCGATCAACGGACTGATCCAGCAGGCCGCCCGCGACGACGAGTCCGGCTACGCCTGGGACCTGGTGATGACCACCGTCACCCTCTACCAGAACCGCAACTATCTGGAGGACTGGCGCGAGGGCGCCGAGGCCGCGCTCGTCACCGCCCGCCGCACCGGCGACACCCTTGCCGAGGCGGCGATGCTGCACTCGCTCGGCACGCTGGAGATCGTCCAGTACGAGCACGACAGTGCCTACCGGCGGCTCGGCCTGGCTCTGCGTCTGTTCGAGGAGCAGGGCCAGGACCAGGGCCGCGCCCTGGTCCTGCGCAACCTGGCGCTGTGCGAGCGCCAGCGCGGCGACCTGGACCGGGCCGTGGAGACCGGCCGCCGCTCCCTGGAGATCTTCCGAAGGGGCGGTGACCGCTACGCCGAGGCCCATGTCCTGGGCCTGCTGGCGCAGATCGAGCTGGAGCGCGGGGACGCGCAGTCGAGCCTGGTGCTGTCGTCGGAGGCGGTGGCCCGCAGCCGTGGGCTGGGCACGGTCCGGGGAGAGGCGCAGAGCACCGTCCGGCTGGCGGAGGCGCTGATCCGCGCGGGCGACGGCATCCGGGCCGAGGAGGCCTGCCGGCGTGCGCTGGAGCTGGTACTCGGCAGCGGGGACCGGCGCGGCGAGACGCACGTGCTGAGGGCGCTGGGCGAGGCCCTGTGGTGCCAGGGCCGCGCCGAGGAGGCGGAGCCGGTGCTGCGCAGCGCGCTCCAGGCCGCGGAGGCGGTGCCGGACGCCTTCCTCCAGGCGCGGGCGGGCGCGGTGCTCGGCTGTGTGCAGGCGCTGCGCGGGGACCGCGACGGCGCGGTGGTGATGCTGCGGGCGGCGTCCGGCCTCTTCACGGAGGTCGGCGCGGGTGGCTGGGCGGAGAAGCTCGACCACCTCATGGTGGCGATCGCGGACGGCGGACCGGTCGACTCGGGGCGGCTGTTCGAACTCGTCCAGCCCTGACGCGTCCCGTCCTGACGGGGTCGGCGACCGGCGGGATCAGGTCCACGGGTCGTCCTTCTTCACGGTGTAGCCGACCGGGTGGCCGGCCGGCGCAGCGGCCTGCACCGAGGCCGTCGAGGAGTCCGCCGCGAGCGCGGTGCCCTGGCCCACCGCCACCGTGCCGACCGCGACGAGGAGCACGGCCGCGCTCGCCGCGAGCTTGCCGAGCGGGGCGATCACCGCGGTGTGCGCGGTCTTGCGGGCGGAGAGAAGAGCGCTGTTCACGGTGGCCTCCAGGGCCTCTCGTTCGTCCGCCTGACCCGGTGTCCTGCGGTACGCCATGAACGCTACGGAGGCCGCGTTTTCGGGCGCTTTCAAAGCGCTTTCGATCCGCCGAAATCGATCCGAGAGCGACCCGACAGCCGGATATAACCACAGGTCAATACCGTTTCGCCCAGGTCGGCCCGCGGGCGTCCGCGGGCCTTGGAACGGTTGGGGGCCGGCATGGATTTCACGCTGCTCGGGCCGGTGTCGGCCACGATCGACGGCCGTCCGGTCGACCTCGACGGCGCCAAGCAGCGCACCGCGCTGGCCGCCCTCCTGCTCGCCCGCGGCCGGGTCGTCACCGACGAGCGGCTCACCACCCTGCTGTGGGGCTGGGAGCCGCCCGCGACCAGCACCAACCAGCTCTACACCTACGTCTCCCGGCTGCGCACCCGGCTCGGCGCCGGCCACGGCCTGCACCGCCACGGCGCGGGCTACCGGATGGACACCGCCGACGCCACCGTCGACTGGGACCGCTTCCGCGACCTCGCCGCCGCCGGCCGCGCCGACCTCCAGGCCGCCCGCTACCCCGAGGCCGAACGCCGGCTCACCGACGCGCTCGCGCTCTGGCGCGGCCCGGCCCTCGGCGACGTCACCGAGCACCTGGCCGCCGCCGAGGGCCCCCGGCTGGCGGAGGCCCACCTCGCCGCCGTCGAGCAGCACGCCGAGGCCGCCCTCGCCCTCGGCCGGCACGACGAGCTGCTGCCCGCGCTCACCCGGCACGTCACCGAGCACCCCGTCCGGGAGCGGGCCCGCGCGCAGCTGATGACGGCGCTGTTCCGGGCCGGGCGGCAGGCGGACGCGCTCGCGCAGTACGAGGAGGCGCGTCGGCTGCTCGCCGACGAGCTCGGCATCGACCCCGGCCCCGAACTGCGGGCCCTGCACCAGGAGATCCTCACCGGCACCCTGGCAGGCCCGGCCGCGCCCGAGCGGGCGGCCGCCACCGTCGCCGCCCCCGCCCCCGCCCCGGCGCCGGCCGCCACTGCCCCGTCCACCGCCGCGGCGACCGGAACGCGTCCCGCACTGCTCCCCGCCGCCCCGCGCGACTTCACCGGCCGCGAGCCCGAACTCCGGCTCGTCCTCGACGCGTTGCACGACGGCCTGGACGTCACCGTCACCGGCGCCCCCGGCACCGGCAAGTCCGCCCTCGCCCTGTATGCGGCCGAACGGGCCCGCGACGCCTTCCCCGACGGCCAGCTCCACGCCGACCTGCGCGACACCGACGGCACCCCGCGCACCTCCCGGCAGGTCCTCGGCTGGTTCCTGCGCGCCCTCGGCACCGCCCCCGAGCACATCCCCGACGGCCTCGACGAGCGCGCACAGCAGTACCGCACCCTGCTGGCCGGCCGCCGGATGCTCGTCCTGCTCGACAACGCCGCCGACGACGCCCAGGTCCGCCCGCTGCTCCCCGGCGGCGGTGCCACCCGCACCCTGGTCACCGGACTGCGCCCGGACCTCGCCGCCCTGGAGGGCGCCCGGCTGGTCCGGCTCGGCCCGATGAGCCCCGCCGAGGCCACCCGCCTGCTCGCCTCGATCGCCGGCGCCGAGCGCCTCGCCGCCGACCCGGAGTCCACCGCCCGGATCGCCGAGTACTGCGACCGTCTCCCGCTCGCCCTGCGGATCGCCGCCGCCCGCCTCGCCGACCGCCCGCACTGGCGCCCGGCCCGGCTCGCCGACCGGCTGGCCCCCGCCGACCGCCGGCTCGGTGAACTGCGCATCGGCAGCCTGGACATCACCACCGCGCTGCGCCCCGCCCTGGCCGCCCTCGACGCCCCGGCCGCGCACGCCCTCGCCGTCCTGGCCGCCGCCGGCCTCGCCGTCCTCACCACGGCGGACGCGGCGGCCCTGCTCGATCTCCCCCTCGACGACGCCGAGGACGTCCTGGAGCGGCTCTTTGACGCCCGGCTCCTGGAGCCGTGCCCCGGCGCCGACCGGCTCGCGCGCTACCGGATGCCCGCCCTCGTCGGCCTGCTCGGCCGCTCCGCCGTCCTGGCGGCCTGACCCGCGGCTTCCGCCCCGGGGCCAGGCCGCCGGCCCGCCCTCACCCGCACCCACCGGCGTGGCCCTCGTCCAGCCCGTACGTCGCGATGTACCCGTTCTCCGCGGTGCCCGGCACGGCCAGCTCGCTCAGCGCGTCGACGTAGTCCGCCAGCAGCTCGGCCCAGGGCGTCCCGCCGTCCCGCAGCAGCAGGTCCTGGTCCAGTGCCGCGCTGCGCTCGATCTCGGCCAGGACATCCAGCGGGTGCTCGACCTTGACTTCCTCGAACATCGTTCCTCATTCCGTTCCGTCGGTGGCGCCGGGCCGTCCCCGGCCCCGCACCAACAGACTGGAACCGGCGCCTGTACCCGCCCTCCGCTCCGCCTTGCACCGGCGGTACAGACCGCCGATAGGCCCGCCATACACGGCCGTTCGACCCTCCCCCCATGACCATCGACGCCCGACCGACCGCCCCCGTCGACCGCATCGTCATCGCGGGCGGCACGCTCACCGCCTGGATCGCCGCTGCCCGGCTGGCCTCCGCCTTCCGGGACACGGTCCGCGTGACGGTCGTCGAGACCGCCGAACGCCCCACCGCCCAGGTCACCGCGCTCGCACCGACCTTCCAGCGCGACCTGTTCGACCGGCTCGGCACCCCCGACAGCGTCTGGCTGCGCGCCTGCTCCGCCTCCTTCAACGCGGCCACCCGGTACCGGGGTTGGCGCCCCGACCCGGTCTACCTGCCCAACCCCGGCGGCAGCCCGAGCTGCGAGGGGTTCCCGCTCACCGACTTCTGGCAGCTGCGCCGCAGCACCGGCCACACCCTGGAACCCGTCGACCGCGCGTGCTTCGTCACCCCGCCGCTGCTCGACGCCCGGAAGTCACCGCGCTGGCTCGACGGCCGCACCGCCTTCCCCCACGGCTGGCACGCGGACACCGCGATGCTCACCCACTTCCTCCGCCGCACCGCCGTCCAGACCTGCGGGGTACGGCTGCACAGCGCCGAGGTCCTCGGCGCCGAGCGCGACGCGGCGGGCATGGTCACCGCCCTGCACACCACCCGCGGCCGCGAGGAGGCCGACCTCTTCCTCGACTGCACCGGCCGCGCGGCCCGCCTGCTCACCGGCATCCTCGGCGAACCCTTCCGCCCCGCGGGCGACCACCCCACCGACAGCCTCGCCACCGTCACCCTCCCCCACGACAGCGCCCGCCACGGCGTCGAGCCCTACACCACCGTCACCACCCGCCCCGAGGGCCACACCTGGCACCGCCCCCTCCTCGGCCGCCGGACCACCGGCCTCGCCTACGCCGGCAGCCGCACCACCGCCACCGAGGCCGAACGGCTCCTCGGCGCCCCCGCCGGCGCCGTCGTCACCCACACCGCCGCCCCGGCCGGGCGGCTGCGCCGCAGCTGGGTCGGCAACTGCCTGGCCCTCGGCACCGCCGCCGCCTGCGCCGACCCCCTCGACGAGGACCACGCCGACACCCTCGTCCTGCTCGACCAGCTGGTGCGCGACCTCCCGTCCCGCGACGGCCGCGAAACCCCGGCCGCCCGCTTCGACGCCACCGCCGCCGCCCTGCACGAGCAGGCCCTCGACCTCGCCCGGCTCCGCCGGCTCACTTCCCCCTACGCACCGCCCACGCCGCCCCCGGACCACCTGCGCCCCGTCCTCGACGCCCACGCGGCCGGCCTCGCCCCCACTCCCGACGAACTCCCCCTGCGCGCCCTGCTGACCACCCTCACCCCGCACACCGCCACCGCGCCCCCGTCCCTCGCCCACCACCCCCACGCCATCCGCACCGCCGACGACACCTTCACCCGCATCAAGCGGCACCAGCGCACCCTGCTGGAAACCCTCCCCGACACCCACACCTACCTGACCACCCGACAGTCCCTCCCCACCCCCGCCCTCACCTGACCCCGATCTCCCTTCCCTCCCCCTCAATCCCCGCACCCCGCAAGGGGCACGGGGGGGCACTCCCGGTCGAAGCCCGGGGAAGGAACGGCCCGCAGCGGATGCCCACAATCCGCACCCAATCCCCCCACGGCCCTCACCCCCATTCCGCGCCCCTCCCCCCGCCTCCCCTCAATCCCCGCGCCCTGCAAGGGGCGTGGGGATCCGCGCGCTCCCGACTCCCCCCGGCGCCCCTCCCCTTCCGCGTACCGACAGGGTGTGCTTCGGCTGGATGCATGCTTTATGTTGCACAGGCAAGACACGGGGGAGACGGCGGGCGGCGAATGGCACGGGACTACGACAGTCAGCTGCTGGAGTCGGTGGCGGTGCGTCGGCGCAGGATGCGCGACGCGCTGCTGTTCGGCGCGCAGCGGGTGCGGCGGACGGCCGACGAGCGGCTCGGGAAGGTGTTCGCGGGGATCGCGATCGCGGCCGTGCTGTGCGCCGGCTGCGTCGGCTGGTCGTTCCTGCAGACGACGCTGGCCAAGCAGAAGGCCGACCAGCAGAAACAGCAACAGCAGCAACAGCAGTTCCAGATGCCCCACGACACGGCGGAACCGTCGCGGTCGCCCATGCCGTCGGCGCCCCAGCCGGTGTCCCCGTCCGCGGTCCCGAAGGCGGCCCCGCCGACGACGCCGGACACGTCGGCAGCCCCGGTGAAGGCCGGGACGAAGTCCCCCGAACCGGCCCATTCGTAGAAACATCGGCCCGAGAGGTCGCAAAGGTCGCGATGATAGGTTCCCGCAAGTGGTGAGCACAGCAACGACTTCCCCGGCCCGTCTCAGCAGGGTGACCCTGATCGGGGAGCGGCGCCGGGCCGACGTGGTCCTGCCCTCCGACACCCCGATCGGCCAGTTGCTCCCGGACGTCCTGCAGCTGCTCGACGACCAGGCCGCGTCCCGGCCGATGACCCGTCAACTGGTGACCTCGGACGGTTCCGCGCTGCCGCACGACAGCACCCTGGACACCGCGGGCGTGGCCGACGGCGCCGTCCTGCGCCTGGTCCGCACGCACTCCGCCCCGCCCGCCCCGGTCGTGCACGACGTCGTCGACCTGGTCGCCGACGACCTGGACCTCCAGGCCTGGCGCTGGCGTCCGGCCGCGCGCCGGGGCAGCGCCGGGGTCGCGACGGTGGCGTTCGCGGTGACGGCCGCCGTGCTGGCGCGGCACGAGTTCCCGCTGGCCTCGCTGGCCGGCGGGCTGCTCGCGGTCGCCGTGGTGCTGCTGGCCGCGGGCGCGCTGGTCTCCCGGATCGGGCAGGGCAACCGGGGTCTGGCCACGGCGCTGCTGCTGGCCTCGGGCGGGCTCGGCATCCTCGGCGCGTGGAGCGCCGCCGACGCGTACCACTGGGGGCCGCCGGTGCGGCTGGCCGCGGTCGCGGGTGCGCTGATCGTGTCGATCGTCATGCTCGGCTTCTTCTCCCCGCTCGGCCGGGGCGGCCTGATCGGTGCCGGCGCCCTCACCGTGATCACCGCGGTGTGGGAGGCGGCGGCCGCCGTCCAGACCGAACCGGCCCGGGTGGGCGCCCTGATGGCGCTGTTCTCGGTGGTGCTGCTCGGCGTCCTGCCGCGGCTCGCCCTGATGGCCTCGGGTCTGACGGCGCTGGACGACCGCCGCTCCGCGGGCGCGTCGGTGAGCCGGCACGGGGTCGGCACGGCCCTGGCCGCGACGCACCGGGGCCTCGCGCTGGCCACGGTCGCGACGGCCGCCTCGGCCGCCGCCGCGGGCTGGCTGCTGACGCTGGCCGCGAAGCCCACGGCGTGGACGGCGGTGCTACCGTCGCTGGTCGCCGTGGTGCTGCTGTCCCGGGCGCGGGCGTTCCCGCTGGTCGCCGAGGTCGTGGCGCTGCTGGCCGCGGCCGCGGTGCTCGTGGTGCGCCTGGTGGTGCTGTGGATCGGGCACGGCGGCGGTGCCGGGGCGCTGGCCGTCCTGTGCGTCGCGGCGGTGCTCCCACTGGTCGCGCTGGCGGTGCAGCCGCCGGAGCACACCCAGGTGCGGCTGCGGCGGGTGGCCGACCTGGTGGAGTCGATCGGCATGGTGGGGCTGTTCCCGCTGGCCGTCGGGGTGTTCGGGGTGTACGGACAGCTGCTCGCCAAGTTCTGAGGGGCAGCAGGGTCGAATCTGGAGGGGCAGAGGGAGTCATGTCGAACGGGGAGAACTGGCAGGGCGAGGTCCTGCGCGATCTGCGGGCCCAGCTCGACGGCTCCGCGTGGGGCCCACCGCCCGCCGACGCGGCCGAGCCGTCGCTCGCCGCCCCGCCGCAGGACCAGGTCCCGCCGCAGGACCAGCAGCCGTACCAGCCGCCGCAGGCCCAGCAGCCGCACCTGCCACCGCGGGCCCAGCAGCCGCAGGTGACGGCCCAGCGGACGCCGGACTCCCGGCCCACCGTCGACCGCAACCTGGCCGCGCTCGGCCGCAAGCCGCGCGGCGGCGAGCCCTTCGCCGCCAGGGCCGCGCACTCGGTGTGGAAGAACGTCTCCTCCTCCGCCTCCCGCGAGGTCGCCGAGGTCACGAGGATCGCCGAGAGCCTCCAGCAGCCGGTGACGACCGGCCGCCAGATCGCCGTCACCTCGATCCGCGGCGGCGCGGGCAAGTCGACGGTCGCGGCCCTGCTCGGCACCACCTACGCCCACTACCGCCAGGACCCGGTCCTGTTCGTCGAGGCCGACACGGCGCTCGGCTCGCTGCCGATCCGGCTCGGCACCGAGACGCTGCGCTGGACGGCCAGCGACCTCGCCGAGATCGTCAAGCCGCAGATGTCCCTGCTCGACATCACCGGCTACCTGGTCCAACTGCAGAACAACTCCTGGCTGCTGCCGGGCAGTCAGGGCCAGATCGGCGCGATGCTCGACGCCCGCGGCTACCAGCGCGTCATGGTCGCGATGCGCCGCTACTTCGGCGTCACCGTCGTCGACTGCCAGACCCTGCCGGCCGAGGTCGCCCGCGTCGCGCTCTCCGCCGCCCAGGCCCGGGTCATCACCACCCCGGCCACGCTCGACGGCATCGCCAGCACCCACGCCGTCCTCCAGTGGATGCGCGCCCTGCCCCCGCACGTCATCGCCGGAACGGTCGTCGTCGTCACCGAACTGACCCCGCACTCGGGCGTCGACGTCGAGGCGGCCGTGCGCACCCTGCGCTCCACCGGGACGACCGTCCACGTGCTCCCGTACGACCGCCACCTCGCGGCCGGCGGCGTCATCCGCACCGACCTGCTCGCCCGCGCCACCCGGAGCACCGCCACCCGGCTCGCCGCGGACGTCTTCCAGCTCTCCCAGAAGCGCCACTGACGATGAGTACCCGACTGATCCACCGCCCGGCCCGGACGGTGCGCCCGCCGGCCGCCCCCGAGGCCCGCACCATCGAGGCCCCGCCCAACCTGCCCGAGGGCAAGGCGGGCAACATCGCGATGTCGCTGCTGCCGATGGCCGGCGTCATGTCCTCCGTCGTCATGATGACGGTCGTCCGCAACAGCCAGTTCGCCGGGCTCGGCGCGATCATCCTGCTGGTCACCGTCATGGGCTCGGTCGGCCTGCTCTTCTCCCAGCGCGGCAAGGCCCAGCGCACCCGCCGCACCCAGCGCGAGGCCTACCTCGCGTACCTGGAGGACCTGCGCGAGGAACTCGCCACCGAGGAGCGCGCCCGCGGCGACCACGCCGACGTGCTCAACCCGCCGCCCGGCGCCCTGTACGACATCGTGCGCGACCCGGCCCGGCTGTGGGAGCGCCGCCGTGTCGACGGCGACTTCCTGCGGGTCCGCGTCGGCACCGGCGAGATGCCCGTGCGCGACCTGCGGATCGCCCAGCAGAGCTCCTCCGCGCTGACCCCGCCCGACCGCTTCATGCTCAACGAGGCCTCGGCGCTGACCGCCCGCTTCCGCACCGGCACCGAGCTCCCGCTCACCGTCCCGCTCGACCGCGTCGGCGACGTCAGCGTCATCGGCCCGCGCGAGGACTGCCTGCGGGTCGCCCGCGCCCTGCTCGCGCAGACCGCCGCCCTGCACGCGCCCGACGACGTCGCCGTCGCGCTGGCCGTGCCCGGCGAGCGGCTCGCCGACTGGGAGTGGGCCAAGTGGCTCCCGCACCTGCTCGACCCCGACCAGTACGACGGCCCGGTCGCCGCCCGCCGCATCGCCCCGTCGATGGCGCAGCTGGCCCGCCAGCTCGGGCCCGAGCTGCGCCGCCGCGCCTCCTACGCGGCCGAGGTGCGCCGCGGCCTGTCCGGCGCGGACGCGCTGTCGATGACCTCCCGGCTGCTGGTCGTGGCCGACGGGCACGGCGAGGACGCCGTCGACCTGCCGCGCCCGGACGACGCGGTCGGCCTGCGCGAGATGGGCGTCACCGTCCTGCACCTGCTGGAGCGGCGGGTCCAGGAGCCCGGCCAGGTCGGCGTGCGGATCACCGTCGAGGGCGACCAGGTGCTCATCGAGGACCTCCGCCAGGAGCAGCCGATCAGCGCCCACGGCACCGTGGACGAGGTCGGCACCGCCTTCGCCGAGGGCCTGGCCCGGATGGTCGCCCCGCTGCGGCTGTCCGCCGAGTCGCTCGGCGACGCCCCGCTGAGCGGGCCGGTCGAGTTCGCGGGCCTGCTCGGCATCGAGGACGTCGCCCGGCTGGACCTCGCCCGGATGTGGGCGCCGCGCGGCGAACGCGCCTTCCTGCGGGTGCCGATCGGCATCAGCGACAGCCACGAGCCGGTGCTGCTCGACCTCAAGGAGTCCTCCGAACTGGGCATGGGCCCGCACGGCCTGTGCGTCGGTGCCACCGGCTCCGGCAAGTCCGAGCTGCTGCGCAGCCTGGTGCTCGCCCTGGTGGCCACGCACCCGCCGGAGGACCTCTCGCTCGTCCTGGTCGACTACAAGGGCGGTGCGACCTTCGCCCCGTTCGCGAACCTGCCGCACGTGGCCGGCGTGATCACCAACCTGGAGAACCAGGCCGGTCTGGTCGAGCGCGTGCACGCCTCGCTCGCGGGCGAGGTCAAGCGCCGCCAGCAGGTCCTCAAGGACGCCGGGAACGTCGCCGACATCGGCTCCTACGCCGCCCTGCGGGCCGAGCGCCGGCCCGACCTGGAGCCGCTGCCGCACCTGTTCGTCGTCATCGACGAGTTCGGCGAACTCCTCACCGCCAAGCCGGACTTCATCGACCTGTTCCTGTCCATCGGCCGGATCGGCCGCTCCATCGGCGTGCACCTGCTGCTCTCCAGCCAGCGCATCGAGGGCGGCAGCCTGCGCGGCCTGGACACCTACCTGTCCTACCGGCTCGGCCTGCGCACCTTCTCCGCCGACGAGTCCCGGACGGTCCTCGACACCACCGACGCCTTCCACCTCCCGCCGCTGCCCGGCTTCGGCTACCTCAAGGTCGACACCAGCCACTACGAGCGGTTCAAGGCCAGCTACGTCTCCGGCGCCTACCGCGGCCCGGTCCAGCGCGAGGACGAGGACGCCGGCCCGCTCGCCCTGGAGTACGGGGCCTTCAACACCCCGGCCAGGGCCGAGGGCCAGGACGGCCCGGAACCGGCCGCCCGCCGCCGCACCACCGGCCCGACCGAACTCGGCGTCGTCGTCGGGCAGCTGGAGAACGCCGCGGCCCCGGTCCGGCGGATCTGGCTGCCGCCGCTGCCCTCCGCGATCGCGCTGGACACCGTCGCCGGCCCGCTCGACGTCGGCCCGCGCGGCATGCAGCTCACCGGCCGGCGCGGCCGCCTCCAGGTCCCGCTCGGCCTGCTCGACGACCCCACCCGGCAGTGGCAGGGCAACTGGTTCCTGGACCTGACCGTCGCCGGCGGCCACGTCGCCTTCATCGGCGGCCCGCAGTCCGGCAAGACCACCCTGCTGCGCACCCTGGTGCTGTCGCTCGCGCTCACCCACACCCCGCAGGAGGTCGGCGTCTACGGCCTCGACCTGGTCGGCGGCGGCCTCCAGGCGCTGGCCGGCCTGCCGCACGTCGGCGGCATCGCGGGCCGCGCCGACCGCGAGCGCGCGGCCCGCACGGTCGAGGAGGTCCGGGCCATGCTCACCGCCCGCGAGGACCTGTTCCGCGACCACAACATCGACTCCGTCGAGCAGCTGCGCACCCTGCACGCCGCGGGCCGGCTGCCGGAGCTCGCCTCGGCCGAGATCGTCCTGGTCATCGACGGCTTCGGCGCGCTGCGCGACGACTTCGAGGAGCTGGACGACGCGGTCGTCGACATCCTCAAGCGCGGCGGTGGCTACGGCATCCACGTCGTGGCGGGCATGCTCCGCTGGAACGACGTCCGGATCGCCGCCCAGTCGAACTTCGGCACCCGGGTCGAGCTGCGCCTCAACGACCCGACCGAGTCCAGCATCGAGCGCAAGCTCGCCGAGACCCTCTCCCCCGACGAGCCCGGCCGCGTCCTGACCGACGGGCGGCTGTTCGCCCAGGTCGCGCTGCCCCGCATCGACGGCCTCGCCGACAACGGCGAGCTCGGCACCGTCCTGGAGCAGACCGCCCGGACCGTCCGCGCCACCTGGACCGGTGAGGTCGCCCAGCCGGTCCGCGTGCTGCCGCACGTCCTGGAGCCGCACCTGCTGCCCGGCCCGGTCGCCGAGCCGAAGCGGGTGCCGATCGGCCTGGACCAGTCGGCGCTCGCGCCCGTCCTGCTCGACCTGTTCCACCACGACCAGCACCTGCTGGTGATGGGCGACAGCGAGTGCGGCAAGTCCAACCTGCTGAAGACCATCGCCGCCGGGCTGATCGAGCGGCACGGCGACGACGAGATCGTGTTCGCCGTCATGGACCCGCGCCGCAGCCTGCGCGGCGTGATCCCCGAGGAGTACAACGGCGGTTACGCGTACAACGCCCGGATGTGCGCGGGCCTCGCCGCCGCCGTCTCCAACGAGCTGGAGCAGCGCCTGCCCGACGAGAACGCGCCGCTGGACGACCTGGAGCCGGGCCACTGGCGCGGCGGCGGCCCGCGGATCGTGGTGCTGGTCGACGACTACGACGTCCTCACCACGGCCGGCCAGAACCCGCTCGCGCCGTTCCTGCCCTACCTGCCCTCCGCGGCGGACATCGGCCTGCACTTCGTCGTGACCCGCCGCGTCGCGGGCGCCTCGCGCGGCATGTACGAGCCGCTCGTCCAGGGCCTGCGCGAGTCCGGTGCCTCGGCGCTGGTGATGACCGGCGACCGCGGCGAGGGGCAGCTGTTCCCCGGCGTGTACGCCGCGCAGCAGCCCGCCGGGCGCGGCGTCCTCGTCCGCCGGGGGCAGCCGAACCGCCTGGTCCAGACCGTGTACACGCCCGAGTAACCGAAGGACTCGACGACATGACCAAGGACGTCATAGCCCTCACCCCGCGGATGCCGGACGCCTGGACGGTGCTCGCCGGCCTGCTCTCCGGCGGCCCCGACAAGCTCCTGGACACGACGGGCGAGGGCGCGGTCGTCCAGCTCCTCGACGAACAGGCCCGGCCGCTGGTCTCGGTCGAGGCGCCGCTGCTGGTGCAGGTCCCGGGGGAGGCCGAGCGGCTGCTGGGCGCGACCCCGCCGCGCGTGCCGTACTGGTGGACCGAGGCCCGCGCCACCACCGGCGTGCCCGACGCCGAGAAGCTCGCCGGCACCTTCGCGGCCCGCGTCGCCCACCTCGCCGACGGCACGGCGTGGCCGCGGGAGGCGACGCGCTCGCTGGCCGTCGTCGAGACCGCCGGGATCACCGCCGCACCCACCCCGGCCGCCGCGCAGCCGGCCGTCGACGTGCTGACCGAGAAGGTCGCCGTGGTCATCATGGACCGCCCGGTGGTCGCCATGACGGCCTGGCTCTCCGACGCCTTCCGGGCCGCCGCCGCGTCCAACCGCGGCCTGCAGATCGTCAGCCCGGCCGGCACCACGCTCTCCCCCGCCGTGCGCGGCAACCTGCCCGGCTGGCCGTCCCGCTGGGTCGTGCAGGACGAGCGGGACGGCTACTACGACGGCCTCACCGGCGCCGTGCTGCGCTGGCAGGAGGGCATGTTCGCCACCGTCGTGAACCCGGAGGGCACGGAGGACGACCCGCGCACCCCGGTCGCGGCCTCCTACCAGGAGGTATCGCCCACCGGCGACCGGCAGTTGGCCATCACCTTCCGCACCGAGCACCCCGCCGACGAGCGGCTCGTCCTGGGCGGCGCCCTGGAGACCGTCTGGCGCGAGCTGACCGGCGAGCCGCCGGCCGGCTGGGGCAGCGCCGAACCCGCCAACCTGCCCTGGTCCCCGGGCCGCCTCACCGACCTCGCGTACTCCCGGGCGCCCGAGCCCACCTGGTTCGTCGTCGTCGGCAGCCCCGAACGCCCCGGCCTGGCCGCGCTGAAGGTCACCCGCACCAGGTCCGGCGTCGAGGAGGCGGTGACCCTCGCCTTCGGCTACGGGCCCGACGAGGAGCCGCCGCTGGACGCCCTGCCGCGGATGGCCGAGGCGCTGGCGACCCGGCACCGGCTCAAGTCGATGCTGCTCCAACTGCGCCGCGCCCGCCGCGACCTGGCGGTGCCGGCGTACTTCGAGGGCCCCGGCGTGCCGCTGGCCTTCGTGCTCGGCGCGGAGGAGGTCCGGGCGATGCCGGACGACCGCGCCCGGCGGACGCCGCTGTCGGAGGAGCCTGTCAGACTGGGTCCGAAGGCCCGGCCGGCCTACTACTACCCGATGCCCGGGGATCCCTCGGACCTCTCGGGGTGGGCGGAATTCGAGCGTCTGATGCGGCATTTGAAGGGCGAGTGAAGGCCGTGGCGGCGATCGGCGGCGACGCACCTGGCGGCGTGTCATACGTTGGTCACAACCAGGGTGCCGGGCCTTGCGGCCGGGATATAGGTCGATAGAAATGGACATACCTACGATTCGTCGAGCGGCGATTCGTCGAGCGGACGGGGGAGCGGTATGAAGTTCGACATGGGGACGCAGGCGCTGCAGACGCTGATGTCGGGGTCGAAGACCTCGAACTCGGATCTGGGTGCGCTGGTCAAGCAGCTCGTGGCGGCGGCGGAGCCGCTGGAGGGCAAGTTCAACGGCCAGGGCAAGGCCATGTTCGACGGTTTCAAGTCCCGGGCGGACGAGATCGCGAACGCGCTGAACTCGTCGCTGTCGGCGATCCTGGGCGGTCAGTCGGGCATGGAGCAGGCGTTCGGCCAGGGTGACCAGGAGCAGGGCCGGAACGCGAAGACGAACATGACGTCGGCGCGCTTCGACGCGGCGCGGTTCGGCGCCCGCTGACCGGAGCCGGTCGGCTCTTTCTCCTGCAGGACTCGCAGGACTCGCAGGACATTCAGGACTTCAACGGGGAGTGTGATCTGTCATGGCCGGTGGCGGGGGTTCGGACCGTCGTTCCTACGACCACGGTGCTTCGTCGGAGGCGCAGCGCAACATCCAGGCGGTGATCGGCCAGCTGGAGCAGGTGATGGCCGCGCGTGACGCGCAGGTGAAGGCCGTCATGGGCGACTTCCAGGCTGAC
The DNA here is from genome assembly GCF_053596725.1 of Kitasatospora sp. NPDC001660. NCBI lineage: Bacteria > Bacillati > Actinomycetota > Actinomycetes > Kitasatosporales > Streptomycetaceae > Kitasatospora > Kitasatospora sp. NPDC001660. Next base: position 17,370 of record NZ_JBSFGU010000079.1, read on the forward strand.
GGCGTGTCGGAGGAGTACCACGCCAAGGAGACGCGCTGGAAGAACGCCTCCCAGGAGGTGCGCAACATCATCGCGCTGCTGCGCAAGACGCTGGAGCAGAACGACGGCACCGCGCAGCAGACGCTGGCGCGCGCCAAGTCCGCAGTCGACAACATCGGCTGACACGGATCGTCCACCAGGTACGGATAGGCACGGACAACGGGGGAGCTCGACATGGCGGGTGACTGGGATATCCAGCCGCAGGGTGTCCAGGGTCAGTTGAAGATCGTCGGCGGGCACGCCGGCGATCTGTCGACGGCCCTGAACGACCTGGTGACGAACATGCAGAAGGCGGCGCAGGCCGCCGGTACGGCGGTGCCGGGTTCGCATGCGACGGTCGAGATCCAGGGCCCGGTGCCGGTGGGCGCGCCCTCGTTGTCGCACAAGGCGATGGGCCCCGTCGCGGCGGCCCTGTCGCAGTACCTGGAAGGCCGGCAGGCCGAGTTGAAGTCGATGTCGGAGCGCATCGAGGCGTGTCTGACCGGCACGGTCAAGGCCGTGAACGAGTACATCGCCGGTGACCTGGCCGCCGCGAAGAACGCCCAGGACGCGGCGAAGTCCGTGGACCTGAAGGCGCTCGGCATCCAGCCGGAGGACAAGAGCAAGTGAGCGACGAGAACCCGGTGAACCCGGCCGAGGTGCCGGTCTTCACGGGCAATCTGGAGGAACTGGACGCGAAGGTGAAGCTGATCTCGTCGGG
>NZ_JBSFGU010000080.1:0-18078 GCF_053596725.1 Kitasatospora sp. NPDC001660
AGGCCCGGGTTGCACGGACTCTCCCTACTGAAAGTAGGACGTGCTCTGGTAGCACCGCTGACGCCTGGCGAGGAATCATCTCCCTCGCGACGAGAAGAATATTAGCAGGTCAGCGGCCCGCCGCTGAAGTCGGACCAGCCGGCCCGCTGCGCCGCGCCCGGCGGCCGGGCTGCTCGCCCTCGACCACGGTCTCCACGGGCGGCGCGGTCCAGTCGACGGTGCCGTCGGCCTCCGGCCACCGCTGGTGTGCGACGGCGTGGGCACGTTGCCGGGTGATCGGCCAGGCGGTGCAGCAGAACGGGTTCGGACGGACTCGTACCCCGACGCCCGGTCCGGAGCCGCTCGGTGAGTTCGCGCTGGAGGTCGCCGGGGTTCCGGGAGTGCAGGGCCTGGTAGTGAAGCAGCGGTGGCGTCCTCCGGGGCCTGCCGCCACCGGCGCGTTGCCGGTGGCGTGGCCAGGACGTGGCGGATCGGCCCAGGACCGACACCAGTGAGCCCGTGTCAGCCCGCGAACTCGTGCACGCCCCACCAGCCGCTGGAGTCGTGGTAGAGGCCGACGCCGATCTCCGTGTAGCGGGGGTTGATCTGAGCGGCGTGGTGCCCCGGGGATTCGGTCCACATCTTCTGGAACTGCTCGGCGGCTTGTTCCCCGGTGAGCGAGGCGTCACTCCACATCACGATGCACTCTCCGGTCAGCGTCCGGCTGCCGGTGAGGCTGGGCCCGGCACCGGAGGCGTTCTCCGAGTGGGCGAACCCGGTCTCGCGCATGTGGCGGGCCCAGTTCACGGCGAACTCCGTCAGGTCGTCCTTGACGACGAGGGCCGGCACACCGTTGCGGGCACGCTCCTCGTTGATCAGCTTCAACGAGAGCGCCTCGGCGCTGCCCGCGGTCCGGCCCGACCCGGTGCTGTCGGGGTTCGTCGGGGCCGGGGCGGATGTCGTGCGACCGGGGTTTGCCGGGGTCCCGCCCGACGCCGCGCTGTCCGCGTTCGGCTGGGCCTTGGCCGGCGCGCCGGTCGAAGTCCGGGTCTGGACCTGGGGCGGACTCTGGGTCCGGTTCTGGCCCGGGGGTTGGGTCGAAGTCTTCGCCGTGGCCGGGCCGGAGGGGTCCTTGGTGGCCGCCGGGGTGGTCGGTGCGGGCGCGGCCGGAGGAGGCGTCGTCTCCTGGCTGGTCGCGGAGGCGGACGCCGACGGGGAGGCGACGGCCGCGGACGGCGAGGAGTCGACGCCGGTCGCCGCCGCCTTCGCCGGAGCGGCACCTGCCGTGTCCGTGACGGACCCGCCGTTCTGCGGACCGCACGCGCTCAGCGCGGCGCCTATGACACCGGCGGCCAAGACCGCGGCGATCATCTGCCTTGGACGAACAGACTGCATGAAACAGGCTCCCTGGGTTCTCCTGGCAGCTCGGAGCGACTGCGCGGCCGTACCAGCACGCGCGCCACCCCGACCGGCCGACGCGTCTTGCGCCGACATCACAGGAGACCGGCAGGCTCGGCGGAGATAACACCTACCGAGGAGATTGTGATCCTCGCCACCCCGGCTCTCCCATCCGCGCCCACCTTCGGGCCGGACCAGCGGCGGGCCCCTCGCCGAGGAGGTCCGCACCGGCGATGTCGCGGTGATCGGCTCGGAGGAGTACGTCGACTGCTCCGAGCAACTGCTGCCCTGGCAGGCGGTCGAGGCCAAACTCCCGGAGTACCTGGCGGAGGCCGGCCCGCGCGCGCCGGGCGACAACTCACCGTTCGACGGCAGCGCCTTGGTCACCCGGCTCCGGCGCCGCCTCGGCGAGGCCGCGGCGAAGGTGGTCACCTGCGCCGCCGGAGCGCCTGCCACCACTGCGGGCGCGGCGCCACGGCCGCGGCGGCCGTGAAAGCAGAGCGCGTTACAGTCTGATCATGCTTCAGAAAGCTCGCGCCGCAGTGATATCGGCACTCCTGCTGGCTCCCCTGGTCGTAGCGGCCCCGGCCGCCCCGGCCGCCCCGGCCGCCCCGACGGCCACCGCCGCTCCGTCCGATCCGCAGGCCACTCCGGCCACCGGCCGGGTGCTCGACTGGCTGTCGCACCTGCCGGGGCGGGCCGGCAACCGGGTGGTCTCCGGCCTGTTCGGCGGCTACAGCGGTTCCGCCTTCTCGCTCGCCCAGACCGAGGACCTGAAGACCCAGACCGGCCAGTACCCCGGGCTGATCGCCTGCGACTACGGCTCGAACGGCAGCTCCACCATCGACTCCTCCTGCAACGCCGACCTGAAGAACTGGTCGGCCAAGGGCGGCCTGGTATCCGTCAGCGCCCACATGCCGAACCCGGCTCAGCCGGGGATCCAAGGCCTCTACACCCACCTGGACGACTTCCAGCAGCTCACCGACCCGGCCACCACCGTCGGCGCCACCTGGCAGCAGACCCTCGACCGGATCGCCACCGGCCTGGCCGACCTGAACAGCGCCGGCGTCCCCGTCCTGTTCCGCCCGTTCCACGAGATGAACACCTCCGGCGCGGGCGCCTTCTGGTGGAGCGGCCAGGACCCGGCCACGTACGTCTCCGTCTGGCAGTACACCTACCGCTACCTCACCCAGACCAAGGGCCTGCACAACCTGCTCTGGGTCTACTCCCCGCTCTGCGGCACCGGCGACCGCACCGCGTACTACCCCGGCGACGCGTACACCGACGTGGTCGGCCTCGACTGCTACCCGAGCGACCCGGCCGCCGCGCAGGGGTACGGCGAACTGACCGCGCTGCACAAGCCGTTCGCCTTCGCCGAGATCGGCCCGCCGAACGACCCCGCCACCCACGTGCCCGCGCCCGCCGGTTACGACTACGCGCGCTGGGCCGACGCGATCCGCACCCGGTTCCCGGCCACCACGTACTTCCTGGCCTGGAACGACAAGTGGAGCCCCACGCTGCAGCTCGGCGCCTCGGCGCTGATGAACGACCGGTGGACGGTCAACCTGGGCGGGATCACCCTGGCCGCCAAGACCGACCCGGCCGGGCCGCCGCGCCCGCCGGCGCCGGGCACGGTGCTCGAGGGCTTCGAGAACGGGCCGCACGGCTGGGGCGGCTGGCAGACCTCGAACGGGCCCTGGGCGGTGAACGAGTGGGCCTCCCAGCAGAGTTACTCGCTCAAGGCCGATGTCGACCTGACCCGGCCGGAGATCTACCTCAACAAGGTCGCGCGCCAGGACCTCAGCGCCTACGGCACGCTCTCCGTCGACGCCCGCACCGCCCCTTGGGGCAACCAGGCCGCCGGCACGACCGCCAAGCTCTACCTGCGCACCGGCGCCGACAGGACCTGGTACGACAGCGGTTCCACCGTGGTCGGCCCGGACGGCGCCGTGCTGACCATGTCGCTCGCGGGCGTGGCCGACCTCAGCGACGTCGAGGAGATCGGGGTCCGCTTCGCCCCCGCGCCGGGTGCCTCCGGCCAGAGCTCGGTGTACGTCGACAACCTGACCGCCACCACCCCGGCGAGCACGCTCGGCGACTTCGAGACCGGACTCGACGGCTGGGGCGGCTGGCAGATCAAGAACGGCCCCTGGTCGGTCACCGAGTGGGCGGCCCAGGGCACCCGCTCCCTCAAGGCCGACGTCCAGCTGGAGAGCGGCGAGGCCTTCCTGCTGCGCCACTACGCCACCCCGGTCGACCTGACCGGCAACCTCACCCTCACCGCGACCGCCCGCACCGCCCCCTGGGGCAACCAGGCCGCGGGCACCAAGGCCAAGCTGTACGTGAAGGCCGGTGCCAACTGCGACTGGTACGACAGCGGCACCTACCCGGTCGACGCCAACGGCACCCAGCTGTACTTCAACCTGGCCCGCGTCCCCGACCGCACCAAGGTCTGCGAACTCGGCGTCGACTTCGTCCCGGCCGCCGGGGCGAACGGCCAGTCGTCCGTCTACGTGGACGCGGTGTCCATGCGCTGAGTTCTTGAGCTGATGCTCCTTGCGGACTCGGAGCCGGGCATGATGCGGCGTCAACGGCTGCTTCCTGCACCGACGTTCACGCGGGCAAGGCGTCGTCCGCAGGTGAGCGGCCGACCCCTGTAAGGGCATGCTCCACCCGGCCGGGGCCGTCGAGAACGGGCCCGGCCGCCGGGCAGAACAACCGGAGGACAGACCGGCAGGGCGCGGCAGCCTCTGAAGGGCCTACAGCTCCACGTCCATCCACGCGATGTCGTTCAGCTCGACGTCGAGCCCGGAGGCGCGGCGCCCGCCGTCCTGGAAGTAGTGCTCCCGCAGGGCCTCCGCGAGCAGCGCCTCCTGCTCGGCCTGCGGGGCGCCGGCGTCCCGCGCGGCGTAGAGACGGCGGGCGACGTCGCCGGGCAGCTTCTGCGTGATCACCCGGGGGCGGGGATCGTCGGTCGACCCGCCAGCGGCACTGAACCCGAACGTCGCGGAGATGTGCAGCATGAACCCCTGCTGCTCGGCGGCACGGCGCACCCGCCGCCTCACCCGCGGCTGCCACGTGGCGCGGACCTTGGCCTCGATGGCCTTCGCGGCGGCCGGCTTCGGGACGGCCTGGCCCTTGAGCCAGCGCTGCACAGTGCGCTGAGAGACACCCAGGTCGGCGGCGAGCCGCCTGGTGGAGCCCTTCGCCCCCTTGAGCAGGAACCGCATCCGGGCCTGGACGGACTGCGGGATCGGACGCGTCCGCTCGGCACGCTCCAGACCCTCGTCGATCTCCCGGCTCACGCTGCTCCCTTCCCGGCCGCCGAGACGGCGGTTACTGCTGGCGGTTGGTCATGGTGTGAGGCCGGGCCCGCGGTGCGCGGGCCCGGCCCGGGCGGGCTACTCGTCGTGGGAGACCCGGCCGCCGGTCTTGATGTGCCGGCCGGGGTTGGCACCGTCCGCGACCAGCTCCAGGACTTCCGGCATCGGCCGGGAGCCCTCGAACTTCACGTGCCCCGGCGACACGCCCAGGCGCAGGGCGGTGGTGAGGGTGCCGTCGGGGCGGGCGAGGACGTCCAGGGCGTCAGGGCCGGGGGAGGCGAAGACGGCGCAGTCGGAGAGGACGGCGAAGGCGTGCAGGCCGGTGTCGGCGGCCATGCGGCGCAGTTTGCGGTGGAAGTTGACGGTGGCGGTGTCGATGACCAGGGCGCGCATCAGCGGGTCCCAGGTCGGGCGCTCCAGTGCGGCCCAGCGCTGGCCGGGCTTGTAGCCGTGGCCGCGGGGGCGTTCGCGGAACTTGCCGATGGTGCCCTTGGCGGTCTGCTTGACCGCGTGCAGCACCGCCAGTTCCGCCGCATCGCCCTGCTTGAGCCGGGCCATGGCGTCCAGGAACGCGAACGGGTCCTGGCCGGCGAGGTCGAACGGGACGCCGAGGGCGGCCATGGTGTCCAGATAGGCCTGCCGCAGGCGCTTGTGCCACGGGTCGAGGTAGGGGCCGGACTCATGGCGCAGCCAGCCCTCGGCCGGTTGGACGTCGGCGCCGAGCTCGATGGCGTAGGCGACCTTCACCGTCGAGTACCAGGCCGGTCCGGTCGGGCGGGAGCCGTCCGGCGTGAACGGGCTCGGGAGCAGCGGATCGGTCTCCACCCGCGACAGATCGACCAGCCAGCTGCCGGGGATCTTCTTGTCGAAGGCCGGGCCGAGCTCGTGCACCGGCTTGCCGAGGGGAAGCGTCAGCCTGCCCGCGGCCGCGAGGAAGGCCATGTTCACATCGAGGCCGACCGCGTACGGCGCCACCCGCTCCTCCTCACCGAGGGGACGATGCCAGTCCCACGCCTCCGTGACCAGCTCGCCGCCCGCCCCGCGCTCCTCGGCGAGCGGGTGCACATCCGGGACCTCCGGCGGCGCCGGGTCGAACGCCTCCCTGGGCCGCGAACCCTCCACCGGACCGGAGGACCAGCCGGCCTCGGTGCGCACCGCCTTCGTGGGCGGGCGCAGCGCGGTGACGAGTTCCAGGCCGGAGACGGCGGTGGAGCCGCGGGGGGTGAGGACGCGGGCGGCGTAGGTGCCGAGCAGGCGGGCCAGGCCCGGGGCGTCGAGGCCGTCGGGGATCTGCCAGCCGCCGGAGGCGAGGGCGCCCCAGGCGGGGATGCACAGCTGGACGCAGACGCGCCTGCCGTCCTCGGGGGTGCGGTAGACGCGGGCCCAGGGGCCGAGGCCGCGCCGGGTGAGCAGCCAGCCGGCCTTGGCGAGGGCCTTGACCTGCTTGTGGGCGTCGGGCAGGCGGCCCAGGCGCGGTACGAACTCGGTCTTCTCGTCCCGGCCCATCGGCGGCAGGCCGAGCTCGGCGAGGGCGGCGTCGGTGAGCACGACCAGGGCGTCGCCGTCCTTGCCGTGCCGGTGCAGCCGTCCCTGGCCGAGCTTCGTCTCCAGCGCCCACTCGACCACGTTCGCGAGCGTGCGCCCGCCCGGCGCGGTGGGCGCCGGGCTGCCGTCGGCGAGGTAGGCCGCCAGGCCCCGGCCGTCCGGGGCGGTGTCCACGACCGCGAGCGGTCCTGAGGGGAAGCGCGCGGCGGCTGCCGCCTCCCAGTCCGCCGGCTCGGCGGCAGGGGTGCTCTTCGCCGGGGTCTTGCGCGCGTGTGAGGAAGCGGCCGGCCGCGACGCCTTGGCGGGACGCGGCGCAGCCGCCGGGACGCCCTGGCGGGGCGCTTCGGTCGGCGCGGGACGGGTGGCCGGGACCTGCTGAGCCGGCTGGGGGGCGGCTGCCGGCGGGGCTGCGGCCGACGCGGTCGTACACCATCCGCCCATGTGTACGGGGCGGCCGCCGGAGCGGTAGGGAGTCGGGCGCCCGCACCGCGCGCACGGCGCGGGCGGCTCGGCGACGAGGTCTCCGGCCGCGGTGCGGTCGAGCTCCATGGCCTGGTCCTGCTGCCCGCCGAACGCCGACGGGACCACCGGGGCCGGGGCGGGGGCGGGGGAGACGGCCGTCCGGACGGGAGCGGCCTCCGAAACGGCGGCTGGGCGCGCGGGCTCAGCCGCCGTTTCGGCCGCCGGGGCCGAGGGGACGAGGCCGGTGGCCTGCGCCCGGAGCAGCCATTCGGTGGGCTCCACCGTGCCGTGCCGCAGCGCCAGCGTCGCCAGGAACCGGATGTAGACCTCGCGCTTGGGCGGCCGCGGCTCCGTCGCCCCGGCCTCCCACCGCACGATCGTCTCCCGGCGGGTCTTCAGCGCGGCCGCCAGCTCCTCCTGCGTGTACTCGCCGAGCTTGCGCAGCCGCTCCCGCTCCGCAGGCACCGGCAGGTCGTCCACCGGGCGCGGACGCTCCAGCAGCGCGTCGATCGACGCGAACAGGTCCTCACTCACGACCACACCTCCACGGCACACACCCTAGCCTGAAAGTCACTTCTGGAACGCACATCCTTGGGGGGTGCAATCCGTAGCTTGCGACTGGAACGCGCCATCTTGCGAGTGCACGAGTTCGTGAGCTCGATCGTGAGCCTGTGGAACAGCACGGCGGGTAGCCGGGCAACCCGCCCACCCGACCACAGCGCACACAGTCGGGGGCGGTGTCCAGGCGTACGGCCGAACTGCGTAAGGTGACGGCCGCCTCAGCCAGAGGTGATCGTCTCGAAGGGGAACGGTGCGGTACCAGCGATCCAGGGCGCGGCAGCGTGTGGCGGACCGTCAGTGGCTCAGGGCGGCCCGGCGGGCGCGGGCCATCCGGGAGCGGAGGGAGGCCGCGGCTTCCACGGTTGCCAGGCCACGGCGGCCTCGCCGGACAGCCGCCGGGCTGCTGGCCGTTGCGGCGGCGTTCGAGCTGGTGGTCCTGGTCTGGTTCATCGCCCTGCTGCCACCGGCGTTCCACGATGCCGACCGGTACCGTGCCGCCCTGCCCTGCCCGGCCGCCGTGACCCGAGGCGACTGTCTGGCCGTCGGCACCGAGGTCACGTTCGAGGTGCATGCGGAGGTCGGCAAGGACCCGGACGACCGGATCGTGGTCCAGGCGCTCGGCGGGGACGGCCGGGAGAGCATCCGCCTGCACGGAACCGAGCCCGTCCTCAGCCGAGTCCACCCCGGAGACCGGGTCGAGGTCGCCCGATGGGAGGGCGAGCCGGTTTCGGTGGCGTGGTCCGGACGTCGGCAGTACGCCGAGGAGCTGCCGACCGACGGTCCGTACATGGTCCTGGCGGGGATCACCGGCGTCGGCCTGGTACTCGCGGCGACGCTGTCGAAGGCCCGCCGCAGCTGGCGCGGCGACACCGGCTCCGCGTGGGACCGCGATCCGAGCTGGGTGCTCGTGATCCTGGCGGCCGTGGCCCTGATGCTCGGACTGCTCGGCGTCCGGCTGCAGAGCTTCACCGTGCAGTTGCTCCTCGAAGTGCTGGCGGCCGGCCTCGGCGCCGTCAGCCTGCGCCTGCTCCGCCCGCCCCGCCCGGCACCTCCCGAGCCCCTCGTCCCGCCCCGCCCGCGCCGCGCTCGTCGCCCGGCCGTACGGCTGCGCGGCGTCCCGCCGGGCAGTCTGGTCCGGCGGCGGCCACCGCGGCTGGGACAGGGCTTGTCCATGATCGCCTCACCGCGGTCGGCCGTTCACCGACGTTGATTGTCGACGCGAGTTGCCGACACTGCCCACCTGCGGGTTCGTGATCACGGATCCGGGTGTCGGCAGACGGTCGCTTTTCGACACCGGTCTCCGAAGTGATCTTTGTAGTCCTAGAGTTGAGGCCATGATTGATCAAGGGGGCACATCGGCGGCGGAGACGGATCATTCCGGGCGGCGCCGTCACGCGAGGCGTCGTTCGGGGGCCGCGTCAGGGGGCCTGCTGCGCTCGTCCGCATTGATGGCGGCGGGCAGTGTGGTGTCGCGCGGTACGGGGATGTTCCGATTGATGCTGCAGGCCGCCGCGCTGGGTACGCTGGCGGTCGGGGGCGCGTACAACACCGCGAACACCCTGCCAACGAGTCTCTACACGCTGTTGATCGGTGGTGCGCTGAACTCGGTGCTCGTGCCGCAGCTCGTCCGGGCGCGTACCGAGCATGCTGATGGCGGTCAGGCTCACGAGCAGCGGTTGGTCACCTTGGTGCTGAGCGTGCTCGCGGTCGGGACCGTCGTCGGCGTGGTGCTCGCTCCGTGGATCGTGGGCCTCTACATGCCGGACACGCCGGACAATCACCAGCTGTTCGAGTTGACGGTGGCCTTCGCCCGGTTCCTGCTGCCGCAGATCTTCTTCTACGGGCTTTTCTTCATGCTGGGCCAGGTTCTCAATGCCCGCGGCAGGTTCGGGGCGATGATGTGGACGCCGGTCCTGAACAACATCGTGTTGATCACCATGTTCGGGCTGTACCGGTGGCTCGTGCCGGCCACCGGTGACGCCGCGTCCGTGACACCGGCCGAGGTGCGGCTGCTGGGGATCGGCACCACGATCGGGATCGCTCTGCAGGCGGTCTGCCTGATCCCGTATCTCGCCGCAACAGGGTTCAGGTGGCGCCCGCGCTTTGACTGGCGCGGCACGGGCCTGGGCAAGAGCGTGGCTGCGGCGCGCTGGACCCTGCTGTTCGTGGGAGTCAACCAGGTCGCCCTGACAGTGGTGACGCGCTACGCCAACGCGGTGGACGCGGTCGTGCCGAAGGCCGGCGCGGGCAACAGTGCCTATTTCTTCGCGCAGAACCTCTGGATGCTCCCGCAGGGCATCATCACGGTCTCGGTGGTCACCGCGATGCTGCCGCGGATGAGCCGAGCAGTGGCCGAGCACCGCATGGGCGACGTCCGCGAGGACCTGTCCCGGGGGCTACGGGTAACCGGCGTGGCGATCGTCCCGGCCGCCTTCTTCTTCCTGGCCTTCGGACCGCAAATCGCCACGGTGATGTTCTCCTACAGCAGCAGCGGGGCGGCCCCGGCACAGCCGCTCGGCCAGATGCTGCAGGCCTTCGCACTCGGCCTGGTCCCCTTCTCCGCCCAGTACCTGCTGCTTCGCGGCTTCTACGCGTTCGAGGACACCCGCACCCCCTTCTGGACGGCGGTCTGGATCTCCGGCCTCGACATCGGCCTGGCCACTGGCTGCCACCTCTTCCTGCCCCCGCGCTGGGCCGTCATCGGCATGGCAGCCGCCTATGCAGCGTCCTACGCCGGCGGCCTGCTCGTCACCGGGCTCAAGCTGCGCCGCCGTTTGGAAGGCCGCCTGGACGGCAAGCGGCTCGTGCGCACGTACGGGAAACTCACGGCGGCGGCGGGGGCCGCCAGCGCCGTCGGCTGGGCGGTGGCGCGCACCTGCTCCGGTGCCGTCCCTGCTCCGGTCGTCGGCTCTGCGCTGGCGCTGGCTGCCGGCGGTGTCACGATGCTGGTGCTGTTCGTGCTGCTGGCCCGTCTGCTCCGCATCTCCGAACTGCGGAGCCTGCCCGGCCTGGGCTGACCGGTGGCCCGGTTCTCCTGCGGCACCCAGGAACCGGAAGCCGGCCGGATGCGTGGAAGGTCTCAACCACCCTGGCCCGAAGTCCGGATCGCTTCCCCTGAAGGCACATCATGAACATTCCACCCGGGACGCGGCGCACTCGCCTCGCGGCTCCCCATCTCGCCCTGTCCGCCCTGCTCGCTGTCCTTGCCCTGGTCATCGCCCCCGCCAATCCCGTCCAGGCGTACACCGGGAGCACCTCGGCGTGTGCGCTCCGGGGGACGACCGGTTACACCGACGAGGGCCAACAGACCGACTACACCCGGTTCCAGAACCCGGTGGGGACCAAGCACGTGGGCGTGATCTACGTGGACTTCCCCGACGCCGTCGGAACCACACTCCCCCTCACGCCGTACGACAACCAGCTCTCCGGCGCCGCCGACTGGATGTGGAACGCCTCCAACGGCCGGACATGGCTGGACCTTCAGGCCCCGTTCGGCAACTGGGTGCACATGCCGAAGAACTCCACCGACTACAACTGGGAACGCGGATTCTCCTGGACCACGCACCAGGCCTATGTGAAGGACGCGCTCACCGGCGCCGCCGATGCCGGCGTCGACCTCTCCCAGTACGACATGTTCTACGTCGTGCCGACCAGCACCGCAGCCGCGATCGGTCACTCTCCCACCTTCATCCAGGACCCTGCCAACGCGACCTGGGTCTGGAACGCGGCGACGCAGAGCTGGGTGGCGATCCACTGGGCGGTGACCTTCGGCCAGGACATGTGGACCTGGGGCTTCAAGGTCGCCGATCACGAGACCGGCCACACGTTCGGCCTGCCCGACCTCTACGCCTTCAGCGGCGATCTGAACCAGTACGTCGGCGGCTGGGACATCATGGGCAGGATCAACGGCCCGGCCCCCCAGTACTTCGGCTGGGAGGCGTGGAAGTTCGGCTGGATCACCGACGGGCAGATCTCCTGTCTGTCCACGGCCGGCACGTACTCCACCACCCTGAACGGACTGGAGTACGGGGGCACCGGCTACAAGCTGGCGGTAATCAGGACCAGCGCCACTACCGCCTACGTCGCCGAGTCCCGCAAGGCCGCCAACAACGACTCCAACGCCTGCGCCACAGGCGTGGTCATCTACAAGGTCGACACCTCCACCACCACCGGCAACGGGCCGATCCAGGTGGTGACCAACCCCAACGCCGCCGCACCCGCCGGGAACTGCACCACGCTGGACATGCAGACCTGGAAAACCGGCCAGTGGTTCCAGGACGACACCGCCCGCATCCGGATCTACGTGAACAGCTCCGACTCGTTCAACGACACGGTCTGGACCTACAAGTGGTGACCGCATAGCACGGGAGCCTCCCGACGTCGACCGGCGGCGACCACTGCACGGCGATCACCGTGACGTTCGCGCGCCGTCGCTTCCTCGCCCCCGGATCGGACACTCGGCCTCGGCCCGAAGACCGGGCGCGGGTGCCTGCACCCCGATCGGGGCGCAGGCACCCGGTGACGCGCCTACTGAAGGATCTTTGTGTGGAGGCGCATCACGCACACGTGTCGCCGTAGCTCAGTGCGGTGCCACCGGCGACATCGCACATTGAGGTTCAGTCGTCATCGGCGTTCCACATCCTCATAGTGCCCTCCCAGCCCTCGGGGGGCTCAGGATCTGTGAAGATGCGTCGGATGGCGGCGATCAGGGCGGCCATGGTTCACCTCCTTTCTGAAGCGGTGTCGGGCGGGGGCTCGGGGTGCGGTGCAGAGTGAAGGGCCGGGGGAGGTTGCGGTCGGTGACGACTGGTCGTGTGTCGCCGCCACGAATGGTCAGACGGGCGTGCCGGGTGAGGCCGGTCACCGTTTCGGTGATCAGGGTGTGGGCGACGGCGGCCCCGGCGCAGGTGAACGGCCCGGCGCTGAAAGGGAGGTAGGGGCCGCAGGCGCCTGCTTCCGCCCAGCGTTGCGGGCGGAACGTCTCCGGGCGATCCCAGCGGCGGGCATCGTGGTGCAGCAGGTAGGGGCTGACGGACAGCACGGTGCCGGCCTGGAAAGGGATGCCGCCGTACTCCAAGGGGTGAGGCGTGCGTCGGCCGACCATCCAGACCACGGGACGGTGCCGTGCGGCCTCGCGTACGACCCGGTCCACCGGCCAGGGCCACGAAGAGCCCGGCGGGCAGTGCATGCAGCCCAGGAGCAGCGACCACGCCACCGCATCACTGACGGTTCCCACGATCGATCTGCGCAGCAGACCGTACAAACTGGTCACCGTTCGGTCGGCGGCCTCGGCGGGGCAGGCGGCGATCACGACATCCAGCAGATCACGCGGTTCACCGCCGAGCGTGCGCTCTTCCCGGCGCTCCCGCACATGCTCAGTGATCGCCGCCCTCAGCCTGGGGCGCCACACCTCCGCCCGTGCCCGCTGCCGGATGCTCGGCGAGGCGCCGATCAGGTTGGCGTCGACGAATTGCCGCTGCACCTGCCGTACGGCCGGTGCCGACTGCGGGTGCAGCAACAGGTCGGCGATACCCGCGTACACCAGCCGGGGCCCTGCCGCCGGCCAGCGACTGACAGCAGGCAGATCGGCCACCGCTTCGGCCAGACGCTCACGGTACTCGGGCAGGTACGCCCGCACCGTGCTGCGCACCGCGCGGCCGAGGGCGATCTGTGCAGACCGGGACGGGAGAAGGTCCCCGAAGAAAGGGGCCATTCCCGCGTTGAACAGCGGGTCGCGCAGCACCGCGAGGGCCAGCTCCGTATCGCCCACACACCAAGCGCCCCACGGCAGATGGAACACTCCAGTGGACGCGCGGCGCGCCGAGTCCGCAAGGAAGCCCAGGGGATCGCGCCGCCAGCGCGCCTGGATGACCCCCATCGAGCCCCCCTCTCACACCGCTACGGATCGTCACCGTTCACCGGTACCCACGATCGAGGTTGGTTTCCATGGCGAGGGCTCCGACATGCCGACCCGGCCGATACGTCACCCGGCCGTGTGGCCTGCGGCGCCGTGATGACGGTGAGTGCCCGGCGAACGCCGGCCGCATACGCGCGCCCGCAGTCCCAGGGACCAACCCCTCGCCGTCCGTGAGGATGCGGCCGGTGAGCGGGATCCGGGTGTAGAGGGTGCCGGTCAGCTCCCAGCAGGACGTGGGACAGTTGTCGAGGTCGGCGATCGGCCACCAGACACCGGGGCTCGGGCCTTCGTCCTCCAGGCAACCGCAACGCACCGCGCCAACCGATCCACGAACCAGGAGCCACCCCATGGGATTGGACAACCATCGCGTCGTCATCACGGCCGCCGGCCGTGACTTCGGGCGAACCCTGGCCATCCGCCTCGCGGACCTCGGTGCCGAGGTCTTCCTCTCGGCACGCGAACTCGCCGCCGCTCAACGAGTCCGCGACGAGATTCGCGACCGCGGCAATCAGCGGGTGCACGCTTTCGCCTGCGACCTCACGGACCCCGCCGCAATCCGGGACTTCGCTTCCGACGTCGCGGAACACACGGACCGCGTCGATGTGCTCATCAACAACGGCTCCCGCTGGCTCGAAGGGCCGGACCTGCTGTCCGCAACCGACGCCGACGTTGTCGACACCGTCGCCTCCGGTGCCACCGGCACAGTCCTGACCGTGAAGAACTTCCTCCCCCTCCTGCTCAACTCGGACAAGCCCGACATCGTGACGATGGTCTCCGCGTGCGGAACCGCGGGCCACCACCGGTCGGACGCACATGACGCCTTCTACGCAGCCAAGAGCGCCCAGGCGGGGTTCACCGAGATCCTCTCGAAGCGCCTGCGGCCCCAAGGAGTCCGGGTGATGTCTCTCTACCCGCCCGACTTCGACAACGCCGACCCGCTCTCCGAGGAGTGGGACACCACCCCGCGCGGGTCCAAGGACGCCCTCACCGCGCATTCGCTGGTGGAGTGCATCCTCTTCGCGATCGCCCAGCCCCGCGACTGCTTCATAAAGGCGTTCCACTTCGAACAGGTCTGACAACTACCGCCTGTGGTCCCTGCCGGGCCGCCGCACCGGGTGCGAGGGGCGGCGGCCGGGGGCGGGATCGGTGGGTGGTTCGGGTCAGCCGGCCCGGAGCAGGACGGACAGTTCGGCGGTGTCGATGATGTGGGCCCGTGAGGGGAGGACGTGATGGAGCAGGGCGTGGTGGGCTTCGGGCGCCGGGTCGGCGACGCCGTCGGACAGGACGCAGAGCTGGTAGTCGCGGTCGGCCGCGTCGATCACGGTGGACAGGACGGCGCCGCTGGTGCTGATGCCGGAGACGACCAGAGTGGTGATGCCGCGTTCGCGCAGCTGCTGGTCAAGGTCGGTGGTGGACATGCCGCCGTAGCGGGTCTTGCGCACGGTGATGTCGCCGTCCTGGGGAGCCAGGCGCTCGTGGACGGCAGCGGCGGGATCCTCGTGGTGCATGACGCGGTACTGGGCCAGCGGGCCGAAGGACTTGTTGACGGCCGGGATCGCGTCCCAGTCGGCCTCGGTGAAGCTGACGCGTACGTAGGCGATGGTGCCGCCCAGCGCCCGGACGTCGGCGATGGCCCCTGCTGTGCGGCCGAGCAGGGCCTCGCGGTCCCCGTCGTCGGGGAGGGCGGCCAGGACCGCGGGCTGGCAGTCCAGGACGAGGAGAGCGGTGTGTGCGGGGTCGAGTGCGGGGGTGGTGCTCATACGGGTGTCCTCCTTGCTGGTGGTGTGCCCGGTCGGCGCGGACGCGTACGGGCGGCCCGGCCGGCCCGGCGGACCGGCTGTGGCCCGCGGGCTTCGGTGGCGGGTCGTCGCGGTGTGTCATGAGTGGCTGAGGGACGGTTCCGGCTCGGGCTGTGGCGTCTGGTCGCGCCGGGGAAGCAGGAGCGGGGTGGCCAGGATGAGCAGTCCCGCGGCCGTGAGAGCGGTGCGTGGGCCGGTGACGCCGGCGAGCAGTCCGCCGAGCGCGGTACAGAGGGCGATGGACGCCTGCTGGCCGGTCGACCAGGCCGTCAGGGTGCGGGCGACGAGGTGCTTGGGCGTGCGTTCGAGCCGGTAGGTGGCGAGCACCGGTGTGTACAGGCTCATGTTGATGACGATCGCCAGCTCGACGACCATCACGGTGACGAGGCCGACGACGCCGGGACGGACGAAGACCAGGCCGATCAGCCAGACGGCGCGCAGGGTGCCGACGGTCCGGAAGACCCGGTGCCGGCCGTAGCGGGCCACGACACGGTGGGCCAGCCGGGAGCCGATGAGTCCGCCCAAACAGGGGGCGGCGAAGGCGAGGGCGTACTGCCAGGGCGGGAAGCCGAGCCGGCGCAGGAGGAGCACGGCGAGCAGCGGCTCGGTGGCCATGATCAGGCCGGAGACGAGCATGTTGTTCAGGTAGAGCGCCCGCAGACCGGGATCGCCCATGATGTGCCGCCAGCCGTCGAGCAGTGCGCCCGCCCGGGCCGGGCTCTTGTCGCCTGCCCGCGGCGCTTCCTCCCGGCTGCGGATCGCGGTGATGCCCAGCGCGGAGAGCAGGTAGCTGAGCGCGTCGGCCACCACGGTGGTGACCGGCCCGAACAGGCCGATCGCCGCCCCGCCCAGCGGTGGCCCGACCGCGATGGAGCTCCAGTTCGTGGACTCGAACCGCGCGTTGGCCACGAGCAGGTCCTCCGGCCGGACGAGAGCCTTGAGGCAGGCGCCGCCGGCCGCGTTGAACGCGATCTTGGCCGCGGCGACCACGGCCGAGACCATGAGCAGCTGGACGAGACCGAGCCGGCCGAAGGCGTAGGCGATCGGGATCGTCGCCATGGCCGCGAACCGGGTCAGGTCCATCGCGATCATGACCGGGCGCTTGCGCCGGAACTCCACCCACGGTGCGAGCGGCACCGCGATCAGCGCGCCCACCGCAGGCCCCACCGCGGACAGCGCGGACACCTCGGCAGGGCCGGCGTGCAACACCAGCACGGCGATCAGTGGTAATGCCCCGAACCCCAGCCCGGACCCGTACGCGCTCACCGCGTACGCCGCCCACAGCCAGCCGAACTGCCGGCCCAACGCTCTCCTGCCCATCATTCTCAGCGCGCCCCTTGACGTCCCACTCGAACAAACCGATGTTGACCGGTGAGAGCTAAGCGATCAGCACAACAGCAGGTCAAACAACTGCCCGGCCCACTCTTCACAACCATCCGTTGTTCACTAAGGTGGGTCGGCATGGATCTCGAAGCCGTACGCACCTTCGCCGCCATCGCGGAAGCGGGCCAGTTCCAGAAGGCCGCCGCCGACCTGTCGGTCACCCAGCAGGCCGTCTCCAAGCGCATCGCCGCGCTGGAGCGCGACCTCGGCGTGCGGCTGTTCACCCGCACGCCGCGCGGCGCCGAGCTCACCATCGACGGGCAGGCGTTCCTGCCCCACGCGCGCGATCTGCTGCGCGCCGCCGAGCGCGCGGTCGCGTCCGTGCGGGCCGGCAGCCGTCCGCTGCGCGTCGACGTGATCGCCTCGCGCGGCGCGGCGTCGGGCCTGATGCGCGGCTTCCACGACGCGCACCCCGAGATCGACCTCGACGTGCTGATGCTGCTCGACATCGAGACGGCCGTCGCCTCCATCCGGTCCGGGGCGATCGACGCGTCCTTCCGTGCCGTCGCCGCGCCCGGCCGGCCCCTTCCCGAGGACATCGAGTCCGTCCGGGTGCTCGACGAACCGCTCCAGCTCCTCACCGGCCCCGCCCACGCGCTGGCGGGCGCCCGGTCGGTGACGCTCGCCCAGCTCGCCGGACACCGGATCTGGATGCCCGGTATCGTCCCGGGCAGCGAGTGGGCGGCCTACTACGACGACCTCGTCGCCGAGTTCGGGCTCACCATCGAGGCGACCGGCCCCAACTTCGGCTCCGACGCGCTCCTCGACACCGTCGCCGACACCCCGGCCCTGGCCACCTTCATGAGCGAGCACACCCGCCTCGTCTGGCCGGCCGGTCACGGCCTGCGCCGCATCCCGGTGACCGACCCGACGCCCGTCTACCCGCACTCGCTCCTGTGGCACCGCGACAACCCCCACCCGGCGCTGCCCACCCTCCGCGCCCACCTCGCCGCCACAGCGGCCGGCCACGGCGCCGCCGGGACCTGGGCGCCGGGCTGGGTGATTCCGCACTGAGCGCCGCCGCGCCTGCGGGACAGCCGTCACCGCGGCGCGCGCTGCGGCTCTGGCGGATCACCGGTGACCCGGCACCTGTCCTGTCCTGCCCCGGCGGCACGGCACCCGACGTCCTGACCGTACTCGGCCCGACCGCCGCCGCCCCCCTCCAGGACCAGCTCAGGGCGACGTACCGGGAGAACCGGAGCCACTGGCGGCTGGGTGTGGAGGTCGCGCACCTGATCTGGCGGATCACCGGCGACCCCGACGACGCACAGTCCGTCACGTGGTCGGTGCGCCTGGCTCTGCGCGAGACCCGCTTTCACTTCCCTTTCACCGTCCGCGTGCTCGCCCTCCTTGCCGACCTGGGCCCGCACGCCGCGGACGCCGCGGACGCCCTCTGCCACCTCCTCACCACTGATCGCAGACCGGTCATGCCCGGGGATTCCGACAGCATCCCCAACGACGACGAGCTGTGCCGGGTGGTCAGGGACGTTCTGGCCGGCCACCGGGCAGAAGTGATCGCGCGGTAGGAACTGCCCGCTGGGGTGTGTTCGCGCCGGAAGTCGGTCGCCGGAGGCCGCCACCGTCCTGGCCCGCGAACGGCCCGCGAACGCGAACGAGGTCCGGCACCCTGGTGGGTGCCGGACCTCGCCGACAGTGGAGCGCCAGGCTCAGCCGGTCGATGTCGCGGCGCAGCGTGCGGACGGAGACGCCG
>NZ_JBSFGU010000081.1:0-17364 GCF_053596725.1 Kitasatospora sp. NPDC001660
GGTTACATTCCGAACCCGGAAGCTAAGCCTCACAGCGCCGATGGTACTGCAGGGGGGACCCTGTGGGAGAGTAGGACGCCGCCGAACAATTCTTCGAGAAAACCCCCGCCGGAAACCGGACGGGGGTTTTCCGTTTTTTATCGCCGGTTCGGGGTCGTCCGTGGCCGGATGAGAACCGTGGGCTCAAGGACCGTCGGCCGGGATCCCGGCCGACGGTCCTTGCCCGAGGCGGCCGCGCACGGGCCTCCCTCCTGGGGGACGATGCCCTCATGGACATCGAGACCGTCGCACGCACCCGCCGTTCCCTGCACGCCGTGGCGGAGCTGGTCCTGGCCGGGCCGCAGTACCGGAGCAGCGGGACGATCCGGCTGCGGGCCTGTGCGGGTGGGTTCGCCACCTCCCTCGGGGCGGAGCTGCGGGTGGTCGGCGCGGAGCTGGTCGCGCCCGGGCAGGTGCTGTCTCTCGAATGGACCACCTGTGCCGCGCTCGGGGCGGCCCTCGGGCTCACGGTCGGTGCGCCCGCCGGGCTGTACGGGGAAGGGTCGGGTCGCGCCGCCGACGACGCGGTCGAGGTGGATCCGTCCGCCGCACGCCGGCTCCTGCACTGCTTCGCGCTCGGTGATGCCGCACTGCGCGGGCTGTTCCCGGGTGCGGAACCGGTCATCTGGCCCGAGCACTTCGACATCGGGGTGACCGCCGGCGAGGTGAACTACGGCGTCTCACTCGGCGACGCGTTCCTTTCGGAGCCGTACGCGTACGTCGGCCCGCACGCCCCACGGCAGGGCGGGTTCTGGAACGCGCCGTTCGGTGCCGCCCGGGCGATCGGTGAACTCGGCGGGGTCATGGGTGTCACGGCCTTCCTGGAGGAGGGGCGCCGACTGGCCGCCGGGGGTTAGCGGGGGAGCGACGGGACGTACGGCGCCCCTCCGGGCCACTATGGGAGGGGGCCGCGGCTTCACTGGTCGGCTCGAATGAGGTGCTCGTGATGGGCATGGCACGGCGTGCGTCCTCGCGGCCCGGAGACGGGGCCGCCGAGGCCGCCGGGACGGCGGCCGGGCCCGGCCTGGAGGCGGTGGCGCAGATCCTGCGGTCGGTGCCGGAGCGCCTCGGCGCGCACAACGGCGGGGTCTACCTGCTGTCGGAGGACCGGCAGGTGCTCGAACTGGTCATGACGCTGGGGGCCGCCCGGCAGTTCACCAGACCGTGGCAGCACATCGGCATGGCCGCTCCGGTCCCGGTGGCCGACGCCGTGCGCGGCGGCCGGATCGTGTGGGTGGGCGGCGCGGAGGAGCTGGCGCGCCGGTACCCGAGGGTCGCGCTCACGATGCCGTACGCGTTCTGCCTCGCGGCCGCGCCGCTCGTCTCGCGCGGGACGGCGTGCGGGGCCCTGTTCGTCCTGTGGCCCGCCGCGCATCCCCCCGAGTTGTCGCCCAGGGAACGTGGCGGGCTCGACGCGCTGGCGGGGCGCCTGGCCGAGGTGCTGGCGGAGGCGGCCGGGAAGGGGCGGCCGGTTCGGCCGGGCCCGTGCCCCGCGGTCGCGGAGCTCGGCTCCGCCGACCCCGTCGCCGCGATGGCGGCGCGGCTTCCGGAGGGCGTCTGCGCCCTCGACCTGGACGGCCGGCTGGCCGCGGTCACACCGGCCGCCGCCGAGCTGCTCGGCGAGCCGGTCGAACGGCTGCTGGGCGCACGGCCGTGGGCGGTCCTGCCGTGGCTGCGCGATCCGGTGTACGAGTACCACTGCCAGGCGGCGGTGATGAGCGAGCAGTCCACCTCGTTCGTCGCCCTGCGGCCCCCGGACCACCGGCTGTCGTTCGAGCTCTTCCCGGACGCGTCCGGCCTCACCCTGCGGATCGCCGCCGCCGCCCGCCACGACCGGCCCGCGGGGACACCGGCCGAACGGGCGGTGCACACCCGGCCCGGGGCGCTGTACCACCTCCTCCATCTCGCCAGTGCGCTGACCGAGGCGGTCAGTGTGCAGGACGTGGTGACCATGATCGCCGAGCAGATCGTGCCGGCCTTCGGCGGCCAGGCCGTGGCGGTGCTGCTGGTCGAGGGCGGCCGGCTGCGCATCGCGGGCCACCGGGGCTATCCGCCCGGCCTGGTCGACCAGTTCGACGGCACCCCGCTGACCGAGCCCACGCCCGGTGTCCGGGCGTCCACCCACCCCGTGCCCGCGTACTTTGAGAGCCGCGCGGAGCTGGAGCGGCTCTACCCGGACCGGTTCGAGACGCAGGACGGGATGGCCGCCTGGGCCTACCTGCCGCTGGTGACCTCGCGCCGGCTGATCGGCACCTGCGTGCTGGCCTTCGCCGAGCCGCACCGCTTCGACCTGGAGGAACGGGCCGTCCTCACCTCACTCGGCGGACTGATCGCCCAGGCACTGGACCGCGCGCGGCTGTACGACACCAAGCTCGTCCTCGCCCACGGCCTCCAGGAGAGCCTGCTGCCCCGGGCGCTGCCCGCAGTGCCGGGCCTGGAGATCCGCGCCCGCTACCTGCCGTGCACCGAGGGCATGGACGTCGGCGGCGACTTCTACGACCTCATCCCGATCGGGACCGACGGCGTGGCCGTCGTCATCGGCGACGTCCAGGGCCACAACGTCAACGCCGCCGCGCTGATGGGCCAGGTCCGCACCGCCATCCGCGCCTTCGCGTCGGCCGACGCCGATCCGAGCACCGTGCTCTGCCGCACCAACCGCCTGGTGGCCGACCTGGACACGGCCCTGCTGGCCAGCTGTGCCTACCTGCGCATGGACCTCGCGCGCCGCGAGGCCCGGCTGGCCGACGCCGGCCACCCCGTGCCCCTGCTGTACCGCCCGGACGGCCGTGCGGAGGCGCTGGAGCCGGTCATCGGCGTGCTGCTGAACGTCGACCCCGCCGCCGCGTACCCGCAGATCCGCGTCGACCTGCCGGTCGGCTCCACGCTGGTCCTGTACACCGACGGCCTCGTCGACACGCCCGGGGCCGACCCGGACCGGGCGCTGGCCGACCTCACCGCCACGCTGGCCCGCTGCGGCGGCGAACCGCTCGACCGGCTGGCCGACGCGCTCATCGATCTGGCCGGGCACGGAGAGCACCGCACCGACGACGTCGCGCTGCTGCTGATCCGCTCCGTCCCCCGGTGAACCGGGGCGGGCACCCACACGGGCCCCGTGCGATGTGTCCGCTCGTGCCAGGGGCGGGATCATGGGGGTATGGCCGCAGACCCGGGACTCCCGCCTCGCCTGCCCCCGCGCCGATCGGGTGGCCGCCGGGAGCGGCGACACCCGCATCCCGTCCCGCGGGAGCCGTCGGCACGGCGCCCGCGGTCCGTGCTGGGCATCCGCAGTGTCGCCGGGCAGATGTTCACCCTGCAGGTGCTGATCGTCCTGCTGCTCGTGGTGGCGGCCGTCATCGCGCTGCTGATCGAGTCCCGCAGCGACCGGTACGACGCGGCGCGCGACCGTTCGCTCGCCGCGGCCGAGACGTTCGCCCACAGCCCCGGTCTGGTGGCGACGATCGAGGGACCCGACCCCAGCGCGGTGCTCCAGCCGCTGACCGAGGCGGCCCGCAAGGCGGCCAACGTCGACTTCATCGTGGTCACCGACCGCAACGGCATCCGCTTCACCCACCCCGAGCCGCAGCTGATCGGCAAGAAGTTCGTCGGCACCATCGGGCCGTCGCTGGAGGGCCGGGTCACCGTCGAGCAGGTGAACGGCCCGCTCGGCCGGGAGTACCAGGTCGTGGTCCCGGTCGAGGACTCCAAGGGAGCGGTCGTGGGCATCGTGTCCTCCGGGATGAAGGTCGCCAACGTGAGCAGCGCGATCGACCGTCAGCTGCCGGTCGTCCTGGGGGCCGGCGCGGTCGCGCTCGGCGTGGCCACGGCCGGTACGGCGCTGGTGGGCAGGCGTCTGCGGCGGCAGACCCACGGCCTCGGGCCGGAGGAAATGACGCGGATGTACGAGCACCACGACGCGGTGCTGCACGCGGTGCGCGAGGGCGTGGTGATCGTCGGCGGAGACGACCGGGTCCTGCTCGCCAACGACGAGGCGCGCCGGCTGCTCGACCTGCCCGCCGACGCGGAGGGGCGCGCCGTCACGGACCTCGGTCTCGCCCCCCGCGCGGCCGAACTGCTGCTCTCCGGTCGCGCCGTGACCGACGAGGTGCTCCCCGTGGGGGACCGGCTGCTGGCCGTCAACAACCGCCTCACCGACAGCGGGGGAGGCCCGTCCGGCAGCGTCACCACCCTGCGCGACTCCACCGAGCTGCGCGCCCTCGCGGGGAGGGCCGAGGTCGCCCGCGGCCGGCTCAGGCTGCTGTACGACGCGAGCGTGGCCATCGGCACGACCCTGGACGTCCGTCGTACCGCCGAGGAGCTCGCCGGGATGGCCGTCCGGGGGTTCTGCGACTTCGCCACCGTCGACCTCGCCGAGGCGGTCCTGCGCGGCGAGGAGCCGCGGAGCCTGGAGGTCGGCGCCTCGGTGGAGCTGCTGCGGGTGGCGCTCGCCGGGATCCGGGACGACTCGCCGCTGTACCCGCAGGGCGAGCTGGTCACGTGGGCCGGGACCACTCCGCACGCGGAGGGTTTCGCCAGCGGGCGCTCCGCGCTGGTCACCGAGCTGGCGGGCGACGTGGGCTGGCGCCGGCAGGACGCCGAGCGCACGCAGGCGGTGCTGGAGTTCGGCCTGGGATCGCTGATCGCCGTGCCGCTGAGGGCGCGGGGCGTGCTGATGGGCGTCGCGTGCTTCTGGCGGGGCCGGGACCGGGGGCCGTTCGAGGAGGAGGACCTCTCCCTGGCCGAGGAGCTGACCGCCCGGGCCGCCGTGTCCGTCGACAACGCCCGCCGCTTCACGCGCGAGCACGCGATGGCCGTCACCCTGCAGCACAGCCTGTTGCCGCGCGCCCTGCCCGAACAGAGCGCCGTCGACGTCGCCCACCGCTACCTGCCCGCGCAGGCGGGGGTCGGCGGCGACTGGTTCGACGTCATCCCGCTGCCGGGTGCCCGGGTCGCGCTCGTGGTCGGCGACGTGGTCGGCCACGGCCTGCACGCGGCCGCGACCATGGGCCGCCTGCGCACCGCGGTCCAGAACTTCTCCACCCTCGACCTGCCGCCGGACGAGATCCTCGGGCACCTGGACGAACTGGTCGCCCACATCGACCAGGAGACGGCCGCGGCCGACGGAGAGCACGCGATCACCGGTGCCACGTGCCTCTACGCCATCTACGACCCCACCAGCGCGACCTGCGCCCTGTCCCGGGCCGGCCACCCGCCGCCCGCCCTCGTCCACCCGGACGGCACGGTGGAGCTGCCCGTCCTGCCCGCCGGCCCGCCGCTCGGCCTGGGCGGGATGCCCTTCGAGGTCACGGAGCTGCGGCTGCCGGAGGGCGGCAGCCTGGTCCTCTACACCGACGGCCTCATCGAGGACCGCACCCGCGACGTCGGGGTCGGCCTGGACCTCCTCACCGCCACCCTCGCCCACCCCGGCCGATCGCCCCAGGAGGTCTGCGCCGCCCTGCTGGAGGCCCTGCTGCCCGCGCGCCAGACCGACGACATCGCCCTCCTCGTCGCCCGTACCCACGTGCTGGCACCCGACCGGATCGCCGGCTGGGAGGTGGCCGCGGCCCCCGAGGCGGTGGCGCAGGCCCGCGCCGAGGCCACCCGGCGGCTCGCCGGATGGGGCCTGGACGAGGCCGTCTTCGCCACCGAACTGGTGCTGAGCGAGCTGGTGACCAACGCCATCCGCCACGCGACCGGACCGATCCGGGTGCGGCTGCTGTACGACCGGACGCTGATCTGCGAGGTCTCCGACACCAGCAGCACCTCCCCGCACCTGCGCTACGCCGCCGACGAGGACGAGGGCGGCCGAGGCCTGTTCCTCGTCGCCCAGCTCGCGGACCGCTGGGGCGTCCGCTACACCCCCGAGGGCAAGATCATCTGGGCCGAGCAGTTCCTGCAATCGGACCTTCAGGGAATGGAAAAGGCCTGGTGAAGTTCCTGCCCGTGCCGTGGCGGAAGCCCGGCCCGCCGTCGCCCCCGTGCGAGGGCCGGCCGGGGGATCCGTTTACCAGAACTGCTGGTTGGTCCATCCGTTGCAGTCCCACAGCTGGACCTTCATCCCGTTGTGGTAGCCGCCCGAGATGTCCGCGTCCAGGCATTTGTTGTTGTAGGCGCTCTTGATGGTGTAGCCGTCGATGTTCCAGGTCTGGTTCGAGGCGTTCCAGGTGCCGCAGGGCTCCAGGACCACGGGCATCCCGTTGTAGCTGCCGTGGCTGGTGTCGGCGGTCATGCAGAAGTTGTTGTAGGCGCTGAAGATGTGGTCGTCCCGGAGGGTGTACCAGAACTGGTTCCGCCATCCGTTGCAGTCCCACAGCTGGACCTTCATGCCCGGGACGCTGCCGTGGGCGACGTCCCCGTCGACGCACTTGCCGTTGACGTAGAAGGGGGCGTGGTCCTTGTCCTCCTTCATCTGCTGGATCCAGTTCGAGAACGCGGCCACCCGCGTGTACGTACCGGGGTACCCCGCCTGGTCGCAGCCGTTGTTGCCGCCGCCGGAGATGATCCCGATCACCCAGCCGTTGCGGATCAGCGGGCCGCCGCTGTCACCGTTGCACGCGTCGTGCTTGGCGTCGCCGGCGCAGATCATCTGACCCACCCGGAACTTGTCGGTGCCATAGGGGCCCGTGCACTTCGAGTCCGGCAGGATCGGCACCATCGACGAGCGGAGCCGCTCCTTGAAGTCTCCGTGGGAGTCGACGTTCTCCAGCGACCAGCCGAGGATCAGGCCCTGCCCGCTGAGGGTCTCGTCGGCCGGGATGTGGGCGAACTGGATCGTCGGCACCCCGACCATCGGCTGGTTGAGGGTCACCACCGCGACATCGCCCTGGTGGATGTCGTACTTCTTCCAGTCGCCGGTCTCCTGGTCCGGGAAGAACTGGGGGCTGATGTCGATCCGGCCGATCGTGTAGTTGGTGCCGCCCTCAAGGATGGTCGTCTGCCCCTGCACGACGACCGCGTGGTCCAGCTTGCTCTGGTACTCCCGGCCGCAGTGCCCGGCCGTCAGGACCTTGGTCGGCGCGATCAGCACGCCGCCGCAGCTGTAGCTGAAGAGGGAGTACTTGCTGGTGTCCCGGAAGTGGACCATCCACGGGTACTGCCCCGTCGAGGCCGGGCCGCCGCCGGTGACGGCCGACGCGGGGGTCGCGATCCCGGCGAAGGCCAGTGCCAGCGCCATCGAGACGGCGACCACCACGGCCCGAAGTGCCCTCCGCGCGAGGGATTCCACCGCTTTCGACCTGGTGATCACCGGCAGTACCCCCCGGAGTACTCGGAGGCCGGGAAGACCGGGACCAGCGACTTGACCTTCACGCACTTGTGGTCGCTGTTGGCGTTCCACGCCACCCGGGAGATGTTCCCGGCGACCAGGGCGCCGATCATGTTGAACGGCGGCGGGGCGAAGGCGAACATCGCGGCGGTGAAGCCCGCGTCGGAGGCCATGTGCGACGTCTCGCCGCGGTTGAAGTACACCGTGCCGGTGAGCCAGCCCCACGTGTAGTGCGGGTCGGCCACGACGGGGAAGGCGGCGCCACGGGTGTCGACGTGCTGGGTGAGCGTGTCGCCGTCGACCGTGTAACTGGTGGGCAGCGCACGCCCGTTGGCGTCGTACGCCCACGGCGCGCTGATCCGGCCGTCGGCCTTGCCGGTCGCGCGGTCCACCAGCAGGACGCCGCCGAGCGGGTCGGTGACCAGCCGGCCGTCGAAGCCGCTGACGGTGAAGGCCACGTCGGTGGCGGCGCGCGCGGTGCGGAGCACGAAGACGTGCGAGACCGCGTCGGTGTCCGCGATGACGGCGCTGTCCGTGTCCGGCAGCGCGTCGGGTGACACCGTCACCTGCGATCCGGCCGGCGACGCCGCGCCCTTGGCGCCCTTGAGCGCGATCCGGGCGGGCGCGTCCTGGTGCCCGGCCGTCGCCGCGGCCCTGGCCGACGCGTGCCCGGTGGCGGGCAACAGGCCCGGGACCCGGCCGAGTTCGGTGAGCACCCGCTGGTGCGAGGCCGGCGTCGCCGCGTCGGCCGGCTGGGCCAGCGCTCCGCCCGCCAGCCCCACCATGCCGGCGATCCCCGCCGCCAGCACGGACTTGATGCGTATCACGATTCCCCCTGATTCTCGGTGTGCGGTGGTGTCTCGGTGCGAGGTGATGCCCCGGGCGCCTCGGGTCGTTCGGGTGCCGCTGGTACCGCGGGTCTCTCAGGTGCTTCGGGTACCTCCGGGTACCGGCGTCCGGGCGGACACGAGTCTTGGGCCGGCCGGCCCGGCGGTCCATGGCGCGGCCCCTGCGTTCGCCTGGCGTTCCGGCCCACGCCCTGGCATGTGGCATGCCATAGTTGGCACGGCATCTCGGGGGCGATGGGGGTCATCGTGCGTTTTGGGGAGATGGTGCGCGAGCACCGGCTGCGCCGCGGGTGGACCCAGGAGGGCCTCGCCGAACGGTCGGGCGTCTCCACGCACGCGATCAGCATGCTGGAGGCGGGCCGGCGCAACCCCCGGCTCAAGTCGGTAGCCGCTCTCGCCGACGCGCTGGGCCTCGGCGACGGCGACCGGGCCGAGCTGATCGCCGCGGCCCGGGAGGAGCCGGACGACAACCGCAGGAGCACGGGTGCGAGCGCCGGCGCCGCCGTACCCCCACGCGCCGGACCGTCCGCCTCCGCCCGGCCGCCCGCACAACTCCCCGCGGACCTGCCGGACTTCACCAGCCGTGCGGGATCGCTGGAGGCGGTCCGACGCTCGCTCGGCCGCGACGGCGCCGTCGGGCGGACACCGGTGCTCGTGGTGACCGGCCCCGGCGGGATCGGCAAGACCAGCCTGGCGGTGCACGCCGCACACGCGATGCGCGACCGGTACCCCGACGGCCAGTTGTTCGCCGACGTGCGCGGCGCCGGCCCGGCGCCGCCGCCGGCCGCCGAGGTGGCCGCCCGCCTCCTGCGGGCGCTCGGCGTCAGCCCCACCGACGTCCCCGCGACCCTCGACGAGCGGGCCGCCCTGTACCGGAGCCTGCTGACCGACCGACGGGTCCTGATCGTGCTCGACGACGTGCTGGACGGCGCCCAGATCCGGCCGGTGCTGCCGGCCAGCAGCGGGTGCGCGGTGCTGCTCACCAGCCGCAGCCGGCTGCCGGAGCTCGACTGCGTGGAGCGGATCGAGCTCGCCGCGTTCACCGACGCCGAGGCCAGGGACCTGCTCGGCCGGATCGCCGGACCGGCGGTGCTGTCCTCGGAGCCGGCTGCGACCACCGAGCTGCTGGCCCACTGCGCCGGCCTGCCGCTCGCGTTGCGGATCACCGGCAGCCGGCTGGTCACCGAGCCCGGCCGGTCGGTGCGGATGCTCACCGAGCGGCTCGCCGACGCGCGCGGCCGGCTGGACGAGCTCCAGGTCGGCGACCGCGCGGTGCGGGTCAGTTTCGAGGCCAGTTACGCCCACCTCACCCGCGACCAGGCCGGCGCCTTCCGGCTGCTGGCCCTGGTGCCCGGCCGGTCGGTCGGGATACCGGCCGCCGCCTCGCTGCTGGACCGCGACCCGGCGCGGACCGAGCGGCTCCTGGCCGAGCTGACCGCCCACCACCTGCTCCAGGCGCCAGAGCCCGGCCGCTACGGCTTCCACGACCTGATCCGGCTCTACGCCCAGGAGCGCGCCCGCTCCGAGGACGCCCCGGACGAGCGGCTCGCCGCCGAACGGCGCCTCACCCTGTGGTACCTGCACGCCTCCCGGCGGGCCGGAACGCTCCTCGTGCCGCACGCCCGCCTCGCCCCCGCCGCACCGCCGCCGGCCGGACTGCCGCTGCCCGAGTTCGCCGGCGCCGAGGCGGCCATGGCCTGGTACGAGACGGAGCGCGCGAACCTCGTCGACCTCGTGCGGCACGCCGCGGGCCGGGACCGGGACCCGCTGTGCTGGCAGCTCGCCCACAGCCTGTGGCCCTTCTTCACGCTGCGCAAGTACTGGGGGGACTGGACCGCGGCCACCGAGCTCGGCCTCGACCACGCCGGTCGCTCGGCGGACCGGACCGGCGAGGCCCTGATGCTCGTCCAGGCGGGCACCCTGGCCCACGCCCGCGGCGACTACCCCGAAGCGATCACCCGCTACCGGCGGGCCGGACTCCTCCTCGGCGACAGCGATCCGGCGGTCACCGCCATGATCGAGGCCAACCTGGGCGTCAGCCACCGCCAGCTCCAGGACTTCGAGACCGCCATCGGCCACCTCACCCGGGCCGCCGACGCCTTCCGCACGGTCGGTGACCGCTACGGCGAGGCCGTCTGCCTCCTCAACCTGATTCCCGCCTACCGGGTGCTCGGCCGGTACGACCCCGCGCTCGTCAACTGCCGCCTGGCCCTGACCGCGTTCCAGGCACTCGGCTCCCGGTACGGCGAGGGCCACGCCCTGCACGTCACCGCCCAAGTGCTGCAGGACACCGGTGACTTCGAGCAGGCCCTGGACCTGGCCGCGCAGGCCGTGGCGATCCGCGAGGACATCGGCGACCGCGACGGCACGGCGTCCGCCCTCGAACAGCTCGGCATCATCCGGCAGCGGCTCGGCCACCCCGAGGCCGCCGCCGAATCCTGGCGCCGCAGCCTCGCCCTCTACGAGGAGCTCGGTTCCCCGAAGGCCGAGAACGTCCGGCGGCGGCTCACGCCGGACGGCTCCTCGGGGAGCCCGTCGAGTCAGGGGGTGGCTCGTCCCGATCGTGCCGCCGCCGATCGGCCGAGTCGGCGGACGACCGGGGCGGACCGTCCGGAAGGACGCCAGGACGGTCCGCCCCGGGGCTAGCCTGCCGCCGTCGTCTGGCGGTCGACGGGGGCCGAACCGCCGTGGCCCTCGGGGAGGGCCTGGAGGATCGCCTCCACGCTCTGCCTGGCGTCGCCGAAGAGCATGCCGGTGTTCTCGCGGAAGAAGAGCGGGTTCTGCACGCCCGCGTAGCCGGAGGCCATCGAGCGCTTGAAGACGATCACCTGCTCCGCCTCCCACACCCGCAGGACCGGCATGCCGGCGATGGGGCTGGCCGGGTCCTCGGTGGCGGCGGGGTTGACGGTGTCGTTGGCGCCGATGACGAGGACGACCGAGGTCGCGGCGAAATCGTCGTTGATCTCGTCCATCTCCAGGACGATGTCGTACGGCACCTTCGCCTCGGCGAGCAGGACGTTCATGTGCCCGGGCAGGCGCCCGGCCACGGGGTGCACGCCGAACCGGACCTCGATGCCGCGCTCGCGCAGCCGGCGCGTCAACTCCGCCACCGGGTGCTGGGCCTGGGCCACCGCCATGCCGTAGCCGGGGGTGATGACCACGGACCGGGCCGCGGCGAGCAGCCCGGCGGCCTCCTCGGCGCGGATCTCGCGGTGCTCGCCCTGCTCCTCGCCCCCGCCCGACGGGGCCTCGATGCCGAAGCCGCCGGCGATGACCGACAGGAACGAGCGGTTCATGGCCTTGCACATGATGAACGAGAGGTAGGCACCGGAGGACCCGACCAGTGCCCCGGTGACGATCAGCAGGTTGTTGTCGAGCAGGAACCCGGCGGCGGCCGCGGCCCAGCCCGAGTAGCTGTTCAGCATGGAGACGACGACGGGCATGTCGCCGCCGCCGATCGAGGCGACCAGGTGCCAGCCCAGCGCGAGCGCCAGGACGGTGACGGCGATCATCAGACCGGGGTGCGGGCTGATGGCGAACCGGACCGTCAGCGCCGCGAACGCGGCCAGCGCGCCCAGGTTGAGGGCGTTCTTGCCGGGCAGCGTCAGCGGGCGCGAGGCGATCCGGCCGGACAGCTTCAGGAAGGCCACGATCGAGCCGGTGAAGGTGACCGCGCCGATGAAGACGCCGATGAAGACCTCGGCGTGGTGGATGCCCAGCAGCTCGCCGGGGACCCGGGTCTGTGCGGACCCGTGGGCCTCGACCTCCAGGTAGCTGTTCCAGCCGACCAGGACGGCGGCGAGGCCGACGAAACTGTGCAGGACGGCGATGAGTTCGGGCATCTGGGTCATCTCGACCCGCCGCGCCCGCCACAGGCCCGCCGCCCCGCCGAGCGCCGTCGCGAGGACGATCAGGGCGAGCGCGCCGGCGGTGATGCTCCGCGCCGCCACCACCGCGGTGGCGACCAGGGCGAGGGCCATGCCGGCGATGCCGTAGACGACGCCGGCGCGCGAGGTCCGGTGCTGCGACAGCCCGGCCAGGCTGAGGATGAACAGTAGCGCGGCGACCAGGTCCGCGGCGTGGGAGGCCGTCGTGGAAGTCATCGGGCTCAGCGCCTTTCGGAGGAGGTCGGGGCGGCCGAGGCCGGGGAGGCCGAGAACATCGACAGCATGCGGCGGGTGACGGCGAAGCCGCCGAAGACGTTGACGCTCGTCAGCAGGACTGCCACGAAGGACAGCGCCGTCACGGCGCGGCTCTCGTGCCCGATCTGCAACAGGGCGCCGATCACGACGATCCCGGAGATCGCGTTCGTCACCGACATCAGCGGGGTGTGCAGGGCGTGGTGGACCTTGCCGATGACGTAGTAGCCGATGACCACCGCGAGTGCGAACACCGTGAAGTTCTGCGCCAGTTGGGCGGGAGCGAGGGCGATCAGCAGGAACGTCGAAAGCATCCCGAGGCCGATCAGGCCGAAGCGCAGCGGTGGGGTGAGCCGGGGCTGCTTCGGCGCCACGTGAGTGGTGGCGGACGCGGAAGGCGTGGCGGGGGCGGCCGACACGGCCACGGGCGGCGGTGGCCAGGTGATCTCGCCCGCCCGGACGACCGTCACCGCCCGCTGCACGACGTCGTCGAAGTCGACGACCAGCCGCCCGTCCCTGCCCGGAGTCAGCAGCTTCAGCAGGTTCACGAGGTTGGTGCCGAACAACTGCGAGGCCTGGGCGGGAAGCCGGGACGCGAGGTCGGTGTAGCCGATGATGGTGACGCCGTTGTCGGTGACCACCGCGCGGCCCGGCACGGTGCCCTCGACGTTGCCGCCCTGCGCGGCGGCCATGTCGACGATGACGCTGCCCGGCCTCATCGCCGCCACGTCCGCGGCCGCGACCAGCCGCGGGGCGGGCCGGCCGGGGATCAGCGCGGTCGTGACGATGATGTCCACGTCCTTGGCCTGCTCGTGGTACAGCGCGGCGGCGGCGCGGTCGTACTCGGTCGAGGTCGCCTTGGCGTAGCCGTCGGTGCTCGCCTCCTGGACAACCTCCACGGCCAGGTACTCGCCGCCCAACGACCGTACCTGGTCGGCGACTTCGGGCCGAGGGTCGGTCGCCCGGACGATCGCGCCCAGGCTGGAGGCCGCGCCGATCGCGGCGAGCCCGGCCACGCCGGCGCCCGCCACCAGGACCTTGGCCGGCGGTACCTTGCCCGCGGCGGTGACCTGCCCGGTGAAGAACCGCCCGAACACGTGGGCCGCCTCGATCACCGCCCGGTACCCGGCGATGTTCGCCATCGAGCTGAGCACGTCCATCGACTGAGCCCGCGAGATCCGCGGGACGGCGTCCAGCGCGAGCGCGGTGACGCCGCGCGCGGACAGCGCCTTCAGCAGGTCGGGGCGCTGGGCCGGTGCGATCAGGCCGACGAGGGTCGCGTCGTCGCGCAGCCGGGCGGTCTCGTCGCCCGACGGGGCGTTGACCTTCAGGACCACCTCCGCCGCCCAGGCGTCGCCGATGCGCGCGCCGGCCTCGACGTAGGCCGCGTCGGTGAAGCCGGAGGCGGCGCCGGCCCCCGGCTCGACGACGACCTCGTAGCCGAGGCCGAGCAGCTGCCGCACCGTCGCGGGCGTCGCCGCGACGCGGGTCTCCCCGCCGGTCGACTCGGCGACCACGCCGATGCGTTGCGGTGGTTGTTGGGCCGGTACCTGTGCAGACATGTCTGGTACCTCTCTTCGTCGGAGGCGCTGCTGACCGGGGCAACGGCGATCGGGGGAGTCCCGCCCGCCGGTCGCAGGAACGTACACCTACCCAGCCCGCGAGCCGATGGAGCGAACCAGTGACGAGCCTCACTGTGTCAGTGATCTTCGGCCGGCTCCCGCACGTGTACCGAGGCACCGTCCTCGGCGACCACCGACCCGAACCGCCGGGGCGGGGGCGCAGGGAACCGGACCTCACCGCTCCCGTCGAGGGCCACCACCTCCGTTGACGTGTCGTCGGTGAACCGGGGGCGGAGTGCGGGCCGTTCCAGTTGGGGAGAGTCCGGTGCACCGCCGTCCACCCGGCCCGCCGCCACGGGCCGCCGACGGCCGGCGGACTCGCCGCCCCGCGCTCCCGCGATTCTCCCCCTGGTGGGAGCGCGGGGCGGCACTCGTGACCCATGAAACCCTCCGAGGAGACGCACAGATGAAGCACGTACGCCGCGCGGCCGCGGTCACCGGTGGCGCGGTCGCCGTCCTGGCACTGGCCGGCACCGGCTCCGCCTACGCGTGGAAGCCGAGCGACGCCACCCTGACCGCCGGCCTCGTCGTGGCCGCGCGCAAGGTCGCCGCCCGCCGGAAGGCCTGACGGCGGGATGTTCGTCGACGGACCCTGGCGGATCACGGTGGTCGGCAAGGACGCCGACTTCGACCAGCGGGCCGTGGTCCGCACCCCGTACGGCACCCTCGTGCTGGCGGGCCTCGTGGGGGAGTCCCTCGTGGTCAACGCCGACACGTGGGAGCTGAGCCTGGAACACCTGTGGCCCGGGCGCGGATGGCGCCCGGACGTCCAGGTCGTGCCCGGGCCCGTGACCACCACGGCCGGTCGGCGCAGCCGCGAGGTCCGGGCGACGGACTGCCACTGGCCGGGCCACCCTCGGCCGGGCGTGCCGCGGAACCTCGTGCTGCGCCTGGACGCGCTCGGCTCCGAGCCGGAGGACGGGCGGACGACGGCGGAGGCGATCGGCCCGGCTCCGGCGCCGTTGATCCGGACCAGCTCCGGCCCGGTGCCCGGCGTTCCCGGTGACCGGCCCGACGACCGGCCCGACGACCCCGGACTCCCCGCCGACGACGAAGCCCTCGCCGAGCGGCCCGGCCACCGCGACGGCCACGGCTCCCGCCGGCGCCCGGCCGACGGCGGACCCGGCGCAGGGTCAGCCGACGCCCACGCGCTCCACGGCGACGGCCACCACGACCGCCACCAGCACGGCGGTGGCCGCAGCCCCGGCGGCCACCGCCGACGGGGACACCCGCAACGGCCGGCCCCTGGCGTCCACCGGTGGCGGTGACGCGGCCAGCGTGCTCGTCGAGGGCGCGGGAGTCCTCCTCCTGCTCGGCGGCGGCTTCGGCATGGTCGGTACGCGCCGCCGCCGGGAGGCCGAGCGGGCCGCCCGGTAGCAGCCCGCGGACGCGCGAGCGGTCGGCCGTCCGCCGAACGCGGGCGGCCGGCCGTCGAAAAGCGTTCGGCAATCCCGTTCAACCGCCCGGTAAGGTGCCGTCGTGGACATGGAACGGGCCTGGCAGGCAGCCGAGTTGCGATGGCAGTGCGGTACCCTCGCCGGATTCGTCGCGGCCTGCACCGACGTCGAGGGGCGTGCCCGCGAAGCGGCGGAGCCGGCCCGGAAGGCGTTCGCCACCGACCCCGGGGACGTGGAGGGGCTCCAGGAGATCCACAGCGTGCTCACCCGGTGGGCCGAGGAGTTGGAGGACCACCCGCACCGTCCTGCCGCCCGGCGGCCCGACGAGACGGACCGCCGCGTCCGCGATCATCTCAAGGACGTGCTGCGCACGCACCTGCCCGCCGCCACCCGCGACCGCTCGGCGGCCGTCCAGCTGGCCCTGGACGTCGACTTCGACGTGCTGCGTCGGCTGCGGACGCTGTCCTGCGAGGAACGCGAGGACGTTTTCTACGTCTACGGCCGCGCCACGGCGGCCCTCGACCTCGGCCACGTCGAGGAGGCCGAGCACGCGGCGAAGCGCCTCGACGACCTGAGGCGGCAGCACACCGGATAGCCCTGGTTCTCGCAGGCGGGGAGCGGCATCCGATTCGGGCGAAAATCACTGGGATTATGCGGACTTGACTGCGAGTCGAATCCTTGCGTGCGAGGTGGAAAGGGCTTTGACGGGCGACTCGTGCGGCGGTTATCGTCCGGTTGATCATTTCTTTGCCAGCTTGGGGGGTTGGCTTCTCCCAGGCATGTCCTTCCGGGAGCTGATGGTGCAGGTGGCGGCTGCGGCCGCGGTGGCCGCACCGGGGACACCAGCCACCAGCTTCGGCATCAGCACGAATGACTGACGCCCTGTCACTCCGCTCGTTCCGGCGGAGCGGCAGGGCTGTGGCGTGTCATGGCGCTCGTTGCTGCGGCGCGTCGTTCTTGAACCATTTCCGGGGCCGCCGGCGCGGATGCCGGTGGCCGAACGGCACTTCGGTGCCCGAAGCAGATGGGATTGCGGATTTCGATGAGACTGTCTCTGACATCACGGGGGCGGCCGCGGTTCGCGGCCGGACTCGTGGTCGCCGGCCTGCTGACCGGGCTGCTCGCGATACCGGCGGCGGCGGACACGACGCCGGCGACCGCGGCGAACCCGGACCGGGTGAAGGCGGTCGCCGCGTGGCAGGCCGGCGGCCCGGCCGTGCGGCAGGCCGCCGAGAGCGCGTTGACCGGCAGCGGCGACGACCTGGCGGCCTTCCTGGCCAAGGGCCAGGCCGCGGCCGCCGACCAGGACCTGCGGGCCAGGATCGAGGAGCTGATCGCGACCTCCGGTCCCGGAGTGCGCGCGGCCGGCACGGCCGCGCTCGCCGGATCCCCGGCCGATCTGCAGAAGTTCCTGGACACGGGTGCCAAGAAGGCGTACGAGGACGACCAGCGGGTGCGGGTCTCCCAGCTGATGTCAACCGGCGGGCCGGGCGTGAGGGCCGCCGCCGCCAAGGCCATGGACGGCAGCCTGGACGACGTCAACCAGTTCCTGAACGTCGGCCAGTTCAAGGCGAGGGACGACGACGACCGCGTCCACCTCTCCCAGCTGATGGCCTCGGGCGGGCCGGAGGTGAAGAAGGCCGCGAACACGGCGCTGAACGGCTCGATGGACGACGTCCAGCAGTTCCTCCAATACGGCTACCAGACCGCCGCCGCCCACGACCAGGAGACGCTGACGGTCGCCCAGCTGGCCGACCTCACCAAGACCGCCTCCGACCAGGCCGGGCAGCAGGCCGAGACCGCCAAGGACGCGGCGGGCAAGGCACTGGACGCCACCAAGCTGGCGAAGGACGCGGCCGAGCGCGCCGCGGCCGAGACCAAGGCCGCCCAGAGCTCCGCCGGGGACGCCTCCAACGCCGCCGGACGCGCGGCGGACGCCGCCACCCGCGCCGCGAACGCCGCCCAGACCGCCTCCACGGCGGCGAAGGCCGCGAACGAGGCGGCCCGGCAGGCCGCCAACGCCGCCGCCAACGCCGCCTCCGCGGCGACCAAGGCCGG
>NZ_JBSFGU010000082.1:0-16909 GCF_053596725.1 Kitasatospora sp. NPDC001660
GGCCGATCGCGCGCTCGTAGTTGGTGAGGTCGACGGTGAGCCCGCCGGCCCGCGTCTCGCCCTGGCCCGACCGCCCCCGACCCCACCGACACCGACCGGGTGGGCCCCGGCGGGGACTCACCCGGAAACGGGGCGGTCACCGCCTGGTCAGCCCAGGCCCTTGCGGGCGGTCTGGAACGCCTGGGCGTGGCCGGCCTCGTCGGTGGCGTTGTGCTGGAAGAGGGTGGCCGCGGCGGTGTCGCCGGCGGCCTTGGCCTGCTGGGCGAACGTCGGGTACATGGTCTGGGACTCGTAGGTCTCGCCGGTGATGGCCGTGGCCAGGTTCTGGCTCGTGGTGCCGACCGTTCCGGCCAGCGCCGCCTCGCCGGAGAAGTGCTCCTGCAGCTCCACGTCGGAGACGGCGGTGAACAGGCGCGCCAGGGCGGGGTTGCCGCTCTGCTGGGCGCGCTGGGCGTAGAGGGTGTACTTGGCGTGTGCCAGGGCCTCACCGTGCATGGCGGTGTCGAGGTTGGCCTTGGTCTGCGCCGAGGTGACCTTGGGCTGCCCGGCCGGTACCGTCACGGGGTTGACGGCCGGGGGTGCCGGGACGGTGCCCTTGCCGGTGCGCAGCGCGGTGAGGGCGGCCTGGTACGCGGCCTGGTGGGCTGCCTCGTCCTTGGCGATCTCGGTGAAGAGGTCGGCGGCGGCGGTGTCGCCGGCGGCCTTGGCCTGTTGGGCGAAGGTCGGGTACATGGTGGTGGTCTCGTAGCCCTCGCCGGTGATGGCGTCGGTGAGGTTGGCCTCGTTGCCGCCCACGAGGCCGCTCAGTGCGGCTTCCTGGGTGAAGTGCTCACCCAGCTCCACATCGGCGGTCTTCCGGAAGAGGTCGGCCACCGCTGACCGTCCCTCGCGCTGGGCCTGGGCCGCGAAGAGAGTGTAGGAGGCGTTGGCGAACGCCTCGCCCTTCATGGACTGCGTGAGATTGTCGTGCGTCTGTTGCTGCAGAGTCGGGATCGCGGTCCTGGCAGCCGGGCCGTCGACAACCGGTGCGGCGGACGCGGCGGAGACGGCGCACATCGCGACGCTCGCGGCCAACGCACCGGTGACCAGAGCGCGTATCGGGTAGGCGGTCATCTCAACCTCCTTGACGGACGCATTCGTCGGGCACCCGCGCCCATCACAGCAAGACGCCCCGGATACCGCCATCCGGCCGCATCCGTTCAGGTGAATACGCGGAGGCGCGCCGCTGCGGTGGAGCTCACGGAGTCGGCCGCCGCCGGCACCTTGGCAGATCCACGCTGTCAAGGCCGACGCCCTACTGCACGACGCCGTGGCAAAGGCGGGCCTGTTCCGAGTCGGCGGGCCAGCGGCCGGCGTGTTCGACCTGGTCGCAGATGAAGCCCGGGCCCAGCGTCGGGAACGGCACCCCGGGCGGCTGTGCCCGTCCTGGAGGGGGTGGTGCCGGGGCGGGCGTCGCGTGGGGCGCCGTGTGCGGGGGGCGGTGCGGCTTCGGGCGCGAGCTCGTGCCGTGATCCGCCGCCGGCCCCTCCTCCGCCGTGCCCGTGCCCGTGCTCGCCGACTTGCCGACCGCGGGGGTCGGGGCGGGCAGCGGGGACGGTGCCGGGGTGGCCGGCGGCGAGACCGCGAGCGGGTCCGGCGCCGCCGGGACGGACGGGGACGGCGAGGAGGCCTGTAGCAGCGGCACCACCGAGACGTCGTCGCCCGTCCCCGGCCCGCACATCGCCAGGACGGACGCCAGCAGGGCGACGGTCCCCACCGCCGCGGCCGCCCACGCCTTGCGCGAGCGCTTCGGGGCGGGAATCGGAAACGGCTCCGGGTCGGGCGGCGGCGGGGGAACGGACGAGTAGGCGGGCCCGGTCGGCGGCGGGGCGGGTACCGGCGGTGGCTGCCAGGGCTGCTCCGGCCACTGCCACTGCCCGTCGGTGGGCTGCCCAGTCATGTCGATGTTCCTCCTGCCGTCCGCTGCCCCCGGTCCGTGGCGTTGCTTCGTGCTCAACGAGCCGCCGGGCCCAACGGGCGCGCCGAGGGCCGGACATGACCCGGAAGAGGGGTCCGGACGGGCGCCGATTGCCACCGCGCCACATATTGGGGGCATGGAGACCGACAGCACGTCCGCACACCTGGTCGAGATCGCGGAGTTCCGCACCGACAGCCGCTACCGGCTGGTCCACTTCGAGGGCCACGGCTGGGAGCCGCTGGCCCCCGAGGAGTTCGAGCCCCGGATCCACCAGCTCTTCCCCGACCTCGACCCCCACGACCCGGAGCGCGTCCACTGGGCCGACCGCCCCTGGGAGTGGCCCGCCTGGCACCCCGGCGAGGCCTGATCCGTCCGACGTGATCCGTCCGGCGTGATCCGTTGCGCTTGATCAGTCGACGCTAGGCTGTCCGGGTGAGCGACCACTTCTGGCGGCGCCTGCCCGGGCAGGCCGTGGACACCAGCTCGCCGACCGAACTCGGCGCGCTCGTCCCCTCCCGGCACGACGCGCGCTTGGCCGAGCTGACCGCCGCCGGGCTGGCCCTGGCCGTGCGGCGCACCGCGCGGCTGATGGCGCTCGCCCTCACCGAGAACGGCCTGCACCCCGACCCGGCGGCCCGCCTGCCCCTCCACGGCGGCGCAGCGCGCGCGGCCGGGAAGCCCGACGTGCTGGTGCTGCGGCCCGAACAGGTGGCCGCCGCCTCCGTGTTCCTGCGCGGCTCGGCCCTCGGCGAGCTGGTCCGTCAGCAGGATGCGCTGCTCGCGCGGACCGTCGTCACGCTCGGCTTCGCGACGCCGTGGTCCGAGACCCTCGCCGCCGAGGTGGTCGCCGACCTGCGGGAACTGCGGGACTTCTTCGCGGACGCGGCGGCGGCCGGCGACGCGGTGATCATGCGGGGGGCGCTGTGAACGAGCCGGCCGGCACGGCGGGTTACGGCGCCGAGGCGCAGGCGCTGGCCGTCCAGTACGAGAGCGTCACCTTCGCCGAGGTGCACCGCGAGATGCTGCACCTCTTTCCGGCGCCGCCCGCCGCCGTCCTCGACATCGGCGCCGGCACCGGCCGTGACGCGGCGGCCCTCGCCGCCCTCGGCCACTCGGTGGTCGCCGCCGAGCCGACGCCCGAACTCCGCCGCATCGGCGAGGAGTTGCACCGCGATTCCGGCGTCGCGTGGGTCTCCGACGCCCTCCCGGAGCTGCCCTCACTGGACGCCGGACGCTTCGACCTCGTCCTCCTGACCGCCGTCTGGATGCACCTCGCCCCCGCTGAACGCCCGCCCGCGATGGCCTCGTTGGCCCGCCTCCTGGCCCCCGGCGGCCGTGTGATCCTCTCGCTGCGCCACGGCCCGGTGCCGCCGGGCCGCCGCATGTTCGACGTCCCGCCCGAGGAGACCGTCACCCAGGCCGCCGCCCACGGCCTGCACCCCCTCCACCGCACCACCCGCCCCGACCTCCACGCCCGCCCGGGCGTCCACTGGACGGTCCTCGCCTTCGGATTCCTCGCCTTCGGACCGACGGCCTGACGCCCCGGGAAGTCACCTGCTCTACCTGCTGGACGCGGCCGGCGAGCGTGACGAGGTCAGCCCGTGTGAGCGGCGTCCAGGAGGGCGAGGTCGTCCGCCGTGAGCTTCAGGGTGCCGGCCGCGATGTTGTCGGCGAGGTGGGCGAGGTCGCCGGTGCCGGGGATGGCGAGGACGTTGGGGGCGCGATGGAGGGTCCAGGCCAGGCGCACCCGGGCGGTGCTCACGCCGTGGGCCTGCGCCACGGCCTCCACCTGCGGCGGTTCGCCGGTGCCGGCGTCGGCGCCCCGCTCATGGCCGGCACCGGCGATGGCGTAGAAGGGCACGAAGGCGATGCCCTGCTCGGTGCAGAGGCGCAGCACCTCGTCCTGTTCGGGCGAGGCACCGATGCCGTACGGGTTCTGGACGCAGACGACGGGGGCGATGGCCCGGGCCTCGGCGAGGTGGTGCGGGCGGACGTTGGAGAGGCCGAGGTGGCGGATGAGGCCGGCCCGACGCAACTCGGCGAGGGCGCCGAAGCGTTCGGCGATCGAATCGGCGCCGTGGATGCGCAGGTTGACCAGGTCGAGGTGGTCGCGGCCGAGTTGGCGCAGGTTCTCCTCGACCTGGGCGCGGAGGCCCTCGGGGGTGCGGGCGTGCTCCGCCCAGGTGCCGTCGAGGGCGCGGGCGGGGCCGACCTTGGTGGCGATCACGAGGTCGTCGGGGTAGGGCGCGAGGGCGCGGTTGATCAGCTCGTTGGCGGAGCGCAGCGGGGAGAAGTAGAAGGCGGCGGTGTCGATGTGGTTGACGCCGAGTTCGAGGGCGCGTCGCAGGACGGCGATGGCCTGGTCGCGGTCGCGCGGGACGGCGTGCGGGGTGAGGGCGGGGCCGGTCTGGGGGAGGCGCATGGCGCCGAAGCCGATGCGGTGGACGGTACGGTCGCCGAGGGTCCAGGTGCCGGAGGCGGCGGCATTGACGGTGTTGTGCGCGGTGGTGTCGGGAGTCATGCCGCACATGATCGACTTTGCATTACCCTGACCGCCAATGATTCGGGAATGCGCGAATCCACGGGGGCGGACGTACTTGGACACGGAGTTGTCGTTCACGGCCGGGGACCTGGCGAGCATGCGGTTCGCGGTGTCGCCGATGTGGGAGGTCGGGCCGAGCCTGCGGTTGCTGGCCTCGGGCCGGGACCATCCGGTGCACCGGCCGTGGCTGGAGCAGGTGCGGCCGCGGCTGGCCGCCGCCGGGCCGGTGCACGGCTGGCTCGCCGAGATCGTGCCGCCCGCCGGGTACGTGCCGGATTTCGTCAACCCGGCCCCGGCCGGCCCCGCGCCCGGCCTCGTGGACGAGCTGGCCGCGATCCGGGCCACGCCCGCTGAGCGGGTGCGGCGCGACCTCGACCTGCTGCGGGCGAAGCGCGGCGGGCTCGGCCCCCGCCTGCGCGCCCTGTACGCCGATCCGCCCGCCGGCCTGGCGCGGCTCACCGAGGCCGTCGAGGCGTACTGGGAGCTCGCGCTCGCGCCGTACTGGGCGCGCATCCGCGCGGTGCTCGACGCGGACGTCCTGCACCGCGCGCGTCAGGCGGCCGAGCACGGCGCGGCGAGCGTCCTCAACGGCCTGCACGCCGAGGTCCGTTGGGCCGGCGGCGTGCTGCGGCTGGAGCGCCGCCCGAAGCCGCTGGACCGGCGGACGGCCGGGGCGGGCCTGCTGCTGATCCCGTCCGTCTTCACCGGCCCGGGCCTGCTCACCTGCGTCGCGCCGCCGGATCCGCCGCAGCTCGCGTACCCGGCGCGCGGCATCGGCGCCCTGTGGGCCGCCCGGCCCGCCACGCCGAGCAAGGCCCTCGCCGCCGTCCTCGGCCGCTCCCGCGCGCTCCTGCTGGTCGAGCTCGACGCCCCGGCCTCCACCACCGAACTCGCCCGGCGCACGGGCCTGTCGCCCGCCGCCGTCTCGCAGTACCTGACCGCCCTGCGCGACGCCGGCCTGGTGAGCGCCCACCGCGCGGGCCGCTCGGTGCTGTACGCCCGGACGGCCGCGGCGGAGGCGGTCCTGGCGCCGTTGACGCAACCGGGGCCGCCGGCCTGAGCGCTCATTCCGGCAGGGACGACACCCCGGCCACGGTGACGAGCAGTTCGAGCGGGAGCTCTGTGTCGGCCTGGCCGATGGCCAGCCCGAGCCAGCGGTCGGTGGACGGCACCCGCCACACCTCCATGAGCCCGGCGACCTGGCACAGCGAGCCCAGCGGCTCGGGCGGCCCCAGTGGCTCGGGCGGCTCGACGCAGGCGTCCGGGGCGTCGTCCAGCCCGAGGTACGGGAACAGGTCGACGGTCCGCGGAGCGCCCCAGCGATCGGTGAGCGCGGCCGCGAGGCGGGCGAGCTCGGCCTCGAACTCCTCCTGCGCCGCCGCGCACTCGCCCGGCCAGGCCGGGTTCCAGAAGTCCCGGCTCTCCCGGAGCACGGCCAGGTGGTACCCGGCCTCGGGGAACGGCTCGGCGATCAGCCCGTCGATCAGCGACACAGAGGACTGGAGTTCGGTCGACACGGCGGAAGCCTACGAGAAACCTCCGAAGAGCGTAATCGTCACGACCGGTTCCCCGTTTCGTCGGAACGGATTCGCCGACCGCGCGTAGCGTGCTGTACATGACACCACGCCAGCTCGCTCGCCGTCGGCGGACCGGCCTGGTCGCGGCCCTGGTCGCGGCGGCCCTCGGACTCGGCACCGTCGCGTTGACGAGCCCGGCCGGCCGGCCCGGCCCCGCACCGGCCCCCGCCGGGCGGACCGCGGCCCCCGCCCCCGGCGACGTCGTCATCGACGAGACCTTCGCCGGCCCCGGCCTCCCCGCCGGATGGAACCCCGTCGAGGGCGACTGGCGGGTCGAGAACGGCCGCCTCGTCGGCACCTCCGCCGACCAGGCCCGGCAGAGCCGGATCACCTTCGGCCGCCACCTGGACGACTTCCGCCTCGAAGCCACCGCCCGCTTCGAGACCGTCCAGGACGCCGCCCGCTGGACGGCCCTCGGCCTGGACGTCCCGGCCGCCGGCACGACGCCGTGGTCGGTCGCCACCGTCCGCTCGGGCAGCACGGCAGCCAACGGCCTGGAGTTCGCCCAGCGGACCACCGGCAACACGTGGAACGTCACCGACACCGCCGCCGCGCCCTCCGCCGCCGCCACCGGCCGGGACGTGCGGATCGCCGTCGAGGTGCACGGCACCAGCGCCCGCTGGACCTTCGAGGGCCGCGCGGCGCTGCGCACCACCCGGCTCGCCCGCAGCGCGGACGGCGGCCAGGCGCTGCTGGTCAACGGCGCGCGGGTGTCCTTCGCGGCGGTGAAGGTGACGGCGCTCGCACCGAGTGCGTGGATCCGTCCGGCCGACGCGCCGGTGACGGTGTTCGCGCACCGGGGCGGGTCCTCCGCCGCGCCCGAGAACACCCTGGTCTCGGACGAGGTCGCCCGCCGGGCCGGCGCCCAGTGGATCGAGAACGACGTCCAGCCGAGCAAGGACGGCGTCCCGTACGTCCTGCACGACGACACCGTGGACCGCACGACCAACGGCACCGGCCGCATCCGCGACCTGACGTCTGCCCAGCTGGACGCGCTCGACGCCGGCTCCTGGTTCGCCCCGGTGTACGCGGGCACCAGGCTGCCGAAGCTCGCCGACCAGCTGGAGGACCTGCACACCCGCGGCGGCAACCTGCTGCTGGAGATCAAGGGCCCGCACACCCGTGAGGAGGTCGCCCGGATCGTCAAGGAAGTCCGCGACCACGACATGGCCGACCGGGTCCTCGTCCAGAGCTTCCAGGTGGACGCCCTGCGCTACGCCCGCGAACTCGCGCCCGAGCTGCCCCTCGGCCTGCTCCGCTCCCAGCTCGACCCCGACCCGGTCGCCACCGCCCACGAGCTCGGGCTCACCGCCTACAACCCGTCGGACGACGCCCTCGCCCCGCGCCTCGCCGTGGTGAAGGACCTGCACGCCGCCGGCGTCGCCGTCAACGTCTGGACGGCCGACGCGCCCGCCCGCTGGAAGGCGCTGGAAGCGGCCGGGGTGGACGGCATCATCACCAACCGCCCTGCCGAACTGGCCGGTTGGAACGCGGCCTGGCTCCAGGCGACGTCCGGCCACTAGGCTGCCGGGCGTGGAGTGGCTGATCCCCGCGAACCCGCCGCGGCGCGGCACGGTGAGCGCGTTCGACGGACGTCTGGTGCTCGACCTGAACGAGAAGGGTCAGTTGACCTTGACCGCGCTCCACGCCGCCGCCACGGCCTTGTACTCGGGGCTGTTGAGCCCGTACAGGTCGCTCGCGGCGCTGAGCGAGGCGGTGCGGGCGCCCTTGTAGTTGGTGGTGGAGGTCATGTAGACGGTCAGCGCGCGGTACCAGATCTTCGCGACCTTCTGGTTGCCGATGCCGGTCACCTTCGAGCCGTTGCAGGTCGGGCTGTCGTACGCGACGCCGTTGATGGTCTTGCTGCCGCTGCCCTCACTGGCCAGGTAGAACCAGTGGTTGCCGACGCCCGAGGAGTAGTGCACGTTGAGCTTGCCGACGGTGGCGCTCCAGCAGTCCGCCGAGTGGCCGTCCAACGAGGGCTTGTCGAAGCGGCGCAGCC
Source organism: Kitasatospora sp. NPDC001660 (assembly GCF_053596725.1). NCBI lineage: Bacteria > Bacillati > Actinomycetota > Actinomycetes > Kitasatosporales > Streptomycetaceae > Kitasatospora > Kitasatospora sp. NPDC001660. The sequence continues at coordinate 8,079 of NZ_JBSFGU010000082.1, forward strand.
ACGGCGGGGTCGACCGGTCGCTGAACAGGTAGTCGGGGGTGTCGTACTTGTTGTTGGCGAACCACTCGACCATCGTGCCGAAGATGTCGCTGGTGGACTCGTTGAGGCCGCCGGACTCGCCGCTGTAGCGGAGGTTGGCGGTGGCGCTGGTGACGCCGTGGGTCATCTCGTGGCCCATCGTGTCGAGGTCGACCTGCTCGGGGTCGGTGGTGCCGTTGCCGTCGCCGGTCATCATGCAGAAGCAGTCGTCGGACCACTGGGCGTTGTCCCAGTCGGTGCCGACGTGGACGAAGACGGTGGCGCCCCTGCCGTCGTTCTTGATGCCGTTGCGGCCGAAGGTCTTCTTGTAGTAGTCGTACGTCCAGGCGGTGTTGGCGTGGGCGTCGACGGCGGCGGTGGAGCGATCGGCGGAGAACCTCTTCCCGTCGCCCCACACGTTGGTGGCACTGGTGAACAGCGTGCCGGAGTTCGCGGTGATCGTGTCGGCGGAGATGTTGTGGGCGTCCTTGGTGACGTGGCCGCGGACGGGGTCCTTGAGGGTGTAACCGCCGCCGGCGGCGGGGGTGGTGTCGACGGTGACGTCGCCGGTGTACTCGGAGTGGCCGGTGCCGGAGGCCTGGTGCTCCTTGTCGTAGGCCTCGATCTGCTCGCCGGTGGTGGCGTCGGTGACGACGACCCGCCCGGCGGGCTGGCCGTGCTCGCCGGTGCCGGCGACGGTGGTGCGCCAGGCGAGCCGGGGCGTGCCGTCGGCGGCCCAGACGACCAACTCGGGCGTGCTGACCGCGTCGTGGACGCCCGGGGCGGCGGCTATCGCGTTGCCGGCGGTGGCCTGCGGGGGCACGGCCGGGGCGGTGGACTTCACGGCGGGGTCGTGGGCGGCGGCGCGGGTGGAGTCCTTGAGGCGGCCGCGGGCGTCCTGGTGGACGACGAGGTCGCCGCCGACCACGGGCAGGCCCTGGTAGGTGCGGTCGAAGCGGACGTGTGACGCGCCGTCGGCGTCCAGGACGACGTCCTTGAGCGCGAGGTCCTGGCCGTCGCCGAACCCGAACACCCCCGCGTTGCGGGTCACGTTGGCCCGGGCCTGGGCGATCGCGGCGTCCCGTCCGGCGGGGGCGGCGGAGGCCGTGCCGGCGGGGACGGTGACGGCGACGAGGGCGGCGATGACGGCGGTGGCTCCGGCCGTGCGGGCACGGCGGGACGTCGACGAGGAGGTGGGGCTCACTCTGACTCCAGTGGGGGTGGTGGCAGGGAAACGAGCGGTGAAGCCCGGGCAAAGGGCTGCTCGCGAACAGCTGCGACCGAGATTGACGGTGATCGGTCATGGAGAGCCAGAGGAATAGTCATATCTTTGCCAAGTTGTGTCCTGAACAAATCAACATCGGTCATGACTGATCGGATGCGAAGATCCAGCATGTGAACGGTCCATGACGGTCCGTTCGGGGCGGTTGTACTGTGCGCCGCATGACCTCGTCCCCCTCTTTTGACGGCCCGCTGCTGCGCACCAAGGACGTGGACGTCGTGCGCGACGGCCGTCACCTCCTGCGCGGGATCTCCCTGGCCATCCGGCCCGGCGAGCACTGGGCGCTGCTCGGCCCCAACGGCGCCGGCAAGTCCACGCTGCTCGCCCTGCTCGGGGCGGTCTCCCACCCCACCCGGGGCGAGGTGGACGTGCTCGGGCACCGGCTCGGCCGGGTCGACATCCGCGAGCTGCGGGCCCACCTCGGGCACGTCAACCCGCGCCACCCACTGCGCTCGCCGCTCACCGTCCGGGAGGTGGTGCTCACCGGGTACACCAACACCATCGAGCCGGAGTGGCACCGAAAGCCCGACCCGGAGGCGGTCGACCGGGCCGAGCGGCTGATCGGGACCCTCGGCATGACGGCCATGGCCGAGGCCCCGTGGACGACCCTCTCCCAGGGCGAGCGCGGCCGGGTCCTGATCGCCCGTGCGCTGATGCCGAGCCCCCGTCTGCTGCTGCTCGACGAACCGGCCACCGGGCTCGACCTGACCGCCCGCGAGCTGCTGCTCGACAGCCTCGACCTGCTGCGCCACCAGCACCCCGAACTGGCCAGCGTGCTGGTCACCCACCACCTGGAGGAACTTCCGGAGAGCACGACCCACGCGCTGCTGCTGCGGGACGGCGAGTGCGTGGCGGCCGGGCCGGTCGACGAGGTGATGACGACCGGGCTGATCAGCGCGACCTTCGGCCACCCGATCCGGATCACCCGGCACGAGGGCCGCTGGACCGCCCGCGCAGCGGCCCGCCGCACCCCGGGGCGCTGACCGGGAAGGGGGTGGGTGACGCCGGTAAGGAAATCTTACGTAAGGTATGCCTTAGCTCATCAGGAGGCGCCGGCCCGGCCGGCGCTTTACCACGCCTTGGCACCCCCATGCCCTTTCCCGTTGGAGCCGTCATGCCCGCCCGCCGTCGTACGACCGCAGCCGCGCTGCTCACCCTCGCCGTGGCGACCGCCACACTGGCCGGCTGCGCGGACAAGAAGGACGACAAGGCCGCCGGCGCCGACGCGGTGAAGATCAACGCGACCGACTCCGCGTGCGAGGTCTCGAAGACCGCCTTCCCGGCCGGCCATGTCGTCCTGGACATCAGCAACAAGGGCTCCAAGACCACCGAGGTCTACGTCTACGCCGAGGGCGACAAGATCGTCACCGAGCGCGAGAACATCGGCCCCGGCACCAAGGCCACCGTCAACGCCGAGATCAAGGCGGGCTCGTACGAGATCGCCTGCAAGCCCGGCATGGTCGGCGACGGCATCCGGCAGAAGGTCACGGTGACCGGCGAGGGCGGCGCTTCCGCCTCCGCCTCCGCCGACCCGCGCCTGGCCGCCGCCGTCGATGCCTACCGCACGTACGCCCAGGAGCAGGCCGACGCCACCGTCCCGGCCGTCGAGGCCTTCGCCGCCGCGATCAAGGCGGGCGACGTCGAGAAGGCCAAGTCCCTCTACGCGCCCTCGCGCACCGGCTGGGAGCGCACCGAGCCGGTCGCCGAGAGCTTCGGCGACGTCGACCCGAAGACCGACACCCGCGAGGACAAGGTCGAGGCCGGCAAGCCGTGGACCGGCTGGCACCGCCTGGAGAAGTCGCTCTGGGCCGACGGGAAGATCGGCGACGACGAGAAGCAGCTCGCCGACCAGCTCGTGGGCGATCTGAAGGGCTGGCAGAAGAAGATCCCCGCGGCGGAGATCACCGCGACCAGCATGGCCAACGGCGCCAAGGAACTGCTGGACGAGGTCGCCACCAACAAGATCACCGGCGAGGAGGACCGCTACAGCCACACCGACCTGGCGGACTTCGACGCCAACGTCGAGGGCGCACAGAAGGCGTACGAGCTCCTGAAGCCCGTCGCCGCCGAGAAGAACCCCGAGCTCGCGAAGACCCTGGACGCCGAGTTCGCCTCGATCCAGGCCCTGCTCGCCAAGTACAAGCAGGCCGACGGCACCTTCACGTCCTACGACAAGGTCGCCGAGGCCGAGCGCAAGACCTTCTCCGACGCGGTCAACTCGCTGGGCGAGCCGCTGTCGAAGCTGGCCGCCGCCGTGGTCGTCAAGTAACCAGCCCCCAGCCCGCATTCACCACACCCCACGCACGCCGTTGCGGCCCCGTCCGGCCGTCACGGCATCCGTGGGCCGGCAGCACAGAGAAGGATCCGCGTGCCGATGGACGCCGAGAAGCCGATGGACACCGACAACGAGCAGCAGAACGGGACGCCGGACACCGTCACCGCCCCCCGGAGCACGGTCAGCCGTCGCGCCGTCATCGGCTGGGCCGGTGCGGGCGTCGCGCTCGGCGCCGCCGCCGTCGGCTCGGTGGCCGCGGCCACCCGGCAGGACGACCCCGGCCCGGCGCCCGCCGCGGCCCCGGGCGCCGAGGTGCCGTTCTACGGCGACCACCAGGCCGGCATCGCCACGCCCGTCCAGGACCGGCTGCACTTCGCCGCGTTCGACGTCTCCGAGAAGGCCACCCGCGAGTCGCTGGTCAAGCTGCTCAAGGAGTGGACGAAGGCCGCCGCGGCCATGACCGGCGGCCGCGAGGTCGGCACCGGTGCCGCCAGCGGCCTGCCCGAGGCGCCGCCGGACGACACCGGCGAGGCCCTCGGCCTGCCCGCCTCCCGGCTGACACTCACGATCGGCTTCGGCCCGGGGCTCTTCGAGAAGGACGGTGTGGACCGCTTCGGCCTGAAGGCCAGGCGCCCCGAGGCCCTGATCGAGCTGCCGAACTTCAAGGGCGACAAGCTCGACCCGCTGCGCAGCGGCGGCGACATCTGCGTCCAGGCCTGCGCCGACGACCCGCAGGTCGCCGTGCACGCGATCCGCAACCTCGCCCGGATCGGGATGGGGACGGTGAGCATCCGCTGGTCTCAGCTCGGCTTCGGCAAGACGTCCTCCACCACGCCGGACCAGCAGACCCCGCGCAACCTGATGGGCTTCAAGGACGGCACCCACAACATCGCGGGCACCGACTCCGCCCGGCTGGCCGACCACGTGTGGGCCGCCCCGGGCGACGGCCCGGACTGGATGACCGGCGGCTCCTACCTGGTCGCCCGGCGGATCCGGATGCACATCGAGACCTGGGACCGCACCTCGCTCAAGGAGCAGGAGGACGTCTTCGGCCGCACCAAGGGCGAGGGCGCCCCCTACGGCAAGGCCAGGGAGCACGACGACCCGGACCTCAAGGCGATGCCGGCCGACTCGCACGTCGCCCTGGCCCACCCGGACGCCAACAACGGGCTGATGATCCTGCGCCGCGGCTTCTCCTTCACCGACGGCACCGACGGCCTCGGCCGCCTGGACGCCGGCCTGTTCTTCCTGGCCTACCAGCGCGACACCCGCACGGCCTTCGTGCCGCTCCAGCAGCGGCTGGCCGCGAGCGACAAGCTCAACGAGTACATCCAGCACGTCGGTTCCGCGCACTTCGCCTGCCCGGCGGGCGTCCGCAAGCCGGGGGAGTGGTGGGGCCAGGCCCTGTTCGGCTGACCACCGCGACCCTCCCGTACCACCTCACCACCCCCAGGAGCCCGCGTGTTCGGCAACTACCTGATCGGCCTGCGCGAAGGCCTCGAAGCCAGCCTGGTCGTCTGCATCCTGATCGCCTACCTGGTCAAGACCGACCGCCGGGACAAGCTGCCACCGGTGTGGCTCGGCGTCGGCTCGGCGGTCGTGCTCAGCATGGCGTTCGGCGCGGTGCTGCAGTTCGGCTCCTCCCAGCTCACCTTCGAGGCCCAGGAGGCGCTGGGCGGCAGTCTGTCGATCGTCTCGGTCGGCCTGGTGACCTGGATGGTGTTCTGGATGCGCCGCACCGCCCGGCACCTGAGGACCGAGCTGCACGGCAAGCTGGACGCGGCGATCGCGATGGGCACCACGGCGCTCGTGGTCACGTCCTTCCTCGCGGTCGGCCGCGAGGGCCTGGAGACGGCGCTGTTCATCTGGTCGGCCGTCCAGGCCACCGACGACGGGTGGAACCCGCTGATCGGCGCGGCGCTCGGCCTGCTCACCGCCGTGGTGCTGGGCTGGCTGTTCTACCGCGGCGCGCTCAGGATCAACCTGGCGAAGTTCTTCACCTGGACCGGCGCGATGCTGGTCGTCGTCGCGGCCGGCGTGCTCGCCTACGGGGTGCACGACCTCCAGGAGGCCGGCTGGCTGCCGGGCCTGCACGGCCTGGCCTTCGACATCAGCGGCACGATCCCGAAGGACAGCTGGTACGGCACGCTGCTGAAGGGCGTGTTCAACTTCCAGCCGGACCCGACCGTCCTCCAGCTGGTGGTCTGGCTGGGCTACCTCGTCCCGACGCTGGCCGTGTTCTTCGGCCTGTTCGGCGGGAGGACGACGCGGAAGCCCGTCGCCGCCTGACCTGCCCGTCCTCCCCGATCAGCCCCGCACGGCAACCGACCGCCGTGTGGGGCTGGTTCATTTCCGCTGACGGTAGATGGAACCGAATTCAGGCCACGGATCGCGCTGACGGATGGACAGCACCACGCCCAGCCCGTCGAACAACTCCTCGTCTCCGCAGCCGGGTTCACCATCGATCGCTGCAACCCAGCCACCAGGGCGTGGCGTTCGCCGGTCCGTGAGAACACGAAGGCCCCCGCATGCCGGAAGCATGCGGGGGCCCGTGGCGCGGTGCGGCTAGTCGCTCTTGATCGCGCCCAGGATGTCCATCCGGGCGGCCCGGCGGGCCGGCCAGAGGGCGGCCAGCAGGCCGATCAGGGCGGCCGCGACCAGGAAGCCGGTGATCTGCGCCGGCGGCACCACGGTCGACATGTTCTTGAAGGTGTCGCCGAGGGTCTTCAGGCCCGCCCAGGCGACGACGATCCCGAGGCCCACGCCGACCACGCCGCCGAACAGCGCGATCAGCAGCGACTCCAGGCGGATCATCCGGCCGACGCCGCGCCGGTCGAGGCCGATCGCCCGCAGCATGCCGATCTCCCGGCGGCGCTCGAAGACCGACATCGCCATGGTGTTGACCACGCCGAGCACCGCGATCACGACGGCCATGCCGAGCAGGCCGTAGAGGACGCTCAGGAGATCCGTGATCATCCGGCGGTTCTCCTTCTTGATGTCGGCCTCTCCCTTGACCTCGATCAGCGGGTTGCCGCCGGTCGCGTCGCGCAGCGCCTGCTTCAGCTTCGCGTCCGCGCCCTGCTCGCCCTTGACCAGGACCCTGTCCGGCCCGGTGCCGGGCTGGGCGTGCGGGCCGACCACGGCGTCCGGGGCGACGATCCCGGTCAGCACGGAGTTGGCCTCGATGACGCCGCCGACGGTGAGCGAGCCCTTGGTGCCGTCCGGGTAGGCGACGTTCAGGACGTCGCCGACCTTGTGGCCGAGGCCCGAACGCACCAGCAGCTTGCCCTGCTTGAGGGCGTCCGCCGAGCCGTCCTTGACCTTGATCGTGACCAGCCGGTCGATCGTGTTCGCGTCGACCGCCTTCAGGTACTCGATGTCGGAACCGTCCGCGCCGGTCTCCACCGGGATGATGCGCACGGCGCTCGCGGCGCTGACGCCGGGCGCCTTGGCGATCTGCGGGGCGACCTCGGGGGAGAGCATCGAGAAGTTCGCCATGGCGACCGTGTAGTCGGCCGTGGAATCGCTCGCGGTGGCCTTGTCCACGGCCTTGTTCACCGAGGCGCCGACCACGGTCAGCGCGGTGATCAGGGTGACGCCGATGGTCAGCGCCGAGGCGGTGGCGGCGGTTCGGCGCGGGTTGCGGACCGCGTTCTCCCCGGCCAGCCGGCCCGGCGTGCCGTACACGGCGCGCAGCAGCGGGGCGAACAGGGCGATCAGCGGGCGGGACAGCAGCGGGGTGAGCACGAACACGCCGATCAGCAGCGCGCCCGCGCCGAGGCCGACGAGCTTGACCTCCTTGGAGCTCGCACCGGCCGCCAGCGCCGCCGCGCCGGCCAGCGTGAACAGCAGGCCGATCGTGTTGCGGATCACCAGGCTCTTCTGGGTGGCCGGCTGCTCGACCGAGCTCATCGCCGCCATCGGGGAGATCCGGGCGGCCCGGCGGGCCGGCAGCCAGGCGGCCAGCACGGTCACCGCGGTGCCGACGACGATCGCGGTGACCACCGTGGACGGCGCGATCACCAGCGGGCCGTCCGGCAGGTTGGCCTCCAGCGGGCCGTTGAGCAGCGACCGCATCCCGACGGCGATGCCGATGCCGGTGACCAGACCGGCCACCGAGGCGGTCAGACCGACCAGCAGGGCCTCGACCTTCACGGACCGGGTGATCTGCCTGCGGCTGGCGCCGATCGCGCGCAGCAGGGCCAGCTCCCTGGTGCGCTGGGCGATCAGCATGGTGAAGGTGTTGGCGATGATGAAGATCCCGACGAACAGCGCGATGCCGGCGAAGACCAGCAGCGCCGTGCTCAGGCCCTTGGTGCCTTCGGCGATCATCTTGTCCTGCTCGTCGGCGAGTTCGCGGCCGGTCCTGGCCTCGAAGTCGCCGCCCTGCGGGAGGGCCTGGCGGACGGCGGCGAGCAGCGCGGTGTCGTCCGCGCCCGGCTTGCCCTTGACGTCCAGCTCGGCGAAGTGCCCCGGGCTGAGGTAGAGCTGCTGGGCGGTGGCGGTGTCGAAGGCGGCGAGCGAGCCGCCGGAGACGACGCGCGGGTCGTTGGTGTGCAGGGTGCCGGTGAGCTTCAGCTCCATGACCGGGCCGTTGACGGCCACCCGGACGGTGTCGCCGACCTTGTAGCCGCCCTTCTCGGCGGTCTTGGCGTCGAGGGCGATCTCCGTGCCGTTCTTCGGGCCGCGGCCCTCGACGAGCGGGTAGCGCGGGTCGGTGCCGTCGGTGCCCGGCACGTAGTTGGCGCCGGTGGTGGAGAAGCCGTCGCCGATCAGCGCGCCCTTCTTGTCGGCGATGCCGGCGAAGCCGCTGACGACGCCGCGCGCGTCGGCGGCGCCGGGCAGCGCCGCGACGGCCTTGCGGGTCTCCTCGGTGAGGGACGGGCCCGAGGCGGCCTTGCCGCCGTGGTCGTAGCCCCGGTCGACGGCGCCCCGGTCGGAGACGGTCACGGCGATGTCGGTGTAGCTCTTGGCGCTCTGGGACCTGAGCGCGTTGCCGAGGGTGTCGGTGAAGACGAGCGTGCCGGCGACGAAGGCGGTGCCGAGCATGACGGCGAGGACCGTCATCAGCAGGCGGGCCTTGTGGGCCAGCACGTTGCGCAGTGCGGTGCGGTACATGGGGGAGTGTCAGTCCTGGGGTGTCTTGGGGGAGTCGGCGCTTCGGCGGGGCTGCTGGTGTGTCAGCTGGTGCGGCCCTTGGCGTCGAAGCGGCGCATGCGGTCCAGGACGGTGTCGGCGGTGGGGGTGTGGAGTTCG
>NZ_JBSFGU010000083.1:0-16499 GCF_053596725.1 Kitasatospora sp. NPDC001660
TTCGCCGACCTGGTGCTGCGCGACCCCGGCGCCGACGTGCCGGTGCTCCTGGTGGAGGTCGACCGCGAGAACGAGGGCGTCGGCACGCTCGTGGAGAAGCTGGCCACCTACCGCGCCTGGTGCGAGCTGCCTGCCAAGGGGCACCGCGAAGGCCGCGTTCGAAACGAGCATGCGCCGCCCCGGCGCCCGCACCCACGCCCTGCGGGCACCGTCGGCGGAGGCCTGCGCGACCACTGGCTCGCGATCGTCGGCCCTGACGCCGCCGCCCACTGGCACCTCGCCGGGTACGACCCGACCACCCGCCGCCTGCGCGTGGTCGCCGACTCCCCGGCCTGGGCCGCCCAGCTGCGCCTCCACCACCGCCGCATCCTCACCGACCTCGAGCAACTGCGCCCCGGCACCGTCCGGGCCATCGACGTCCGCGTCGGCCCCGCCCCCGTGGTGCAGCACAACCAGGACCCCGATGACCGGCCCGCCCGCCGCGACACCGGATCGGCCGCGCAGCCGGCCCGGCCACCGCTCGCCGACCACGCCGCCTACCAGGAACTGCGCCGCCGGATGCGCGAGGCTGCCGCAGCCCGCCAGGCCGCGCTCGACGAGGCCGCCGCCGAGCGGGAGGCCATCCTGCGCCGGAACTACAACCGGCTGCGCGAGCCCGAACAAGATCACCGTCCCTCCGACGAGGACCAGCAGGCCCGGGCCCGGGCCGCCCACGCCCGTGAGCTCCTCGCCCGCCACCGCGCCGCCCTCGCCGTCGCCCGTGGCAACGCCATCCCGCTGCGCACCGCCCGCCAGCCGCGGCAGGCCCCCGCGCGAGGTGCCGCGTGACACGGCCACTCACCCCAAGGCGACTGTACGAAAGGAGCTGGAAGTGTACAGTTCAGTACATGAGTGACACCCTGCCGATCACGGAAGCCCGAGCCTGCTTCGGCTCGCTGGTCCGGCGTGCCTCCCACGCCCGCGAGCGCATCACGATCACCGACCACGGCCAGCCGGCCGCGGTCCTCATCAACCCGCAGGAGCTGGCCGACCTCGAGGACGCCCTCGCCCTGGCCCAGTACCGGGCGAGGCAGGCGGCCGGCGAGACCACGGGCCTGCCGCACGAGCAGGTCCGCGCCCAGCTCGGTCTGGGACCCGCCGCTTGAGCTACACGATCATCTGGGACGAGCCGGCCATCAACGCTGCCGCCCGGTTCCTCAAGGACGACGCCGACGGCCTGCGGCAGGTCATGGACGCGGTGGACATGCTCGCCGATACCCCGCGCCCGCCGGGCACCGCGGAGTACGGCTCTGCGGACCTGCGCCGGATGCACGTCGGCCGCTATCGCGTCCTGTACGAGATCACGGAGAACACCGTCACCATCGTCGTGATCCACCTCGGCCGGATCGGCTGAACACCCGCACCACGCACCCACGGTGAACACCCGCACCACGCACCCACGGTGGCCGGGCCCCTCGACCGTGAGGGCCTGGCCACCGGCGTTCGCGCGGTGGGGCCGTCACACCGGCGGCGCGTCGGGCCGGTCGATTCCGGTGGCGGGTAGGTGGACGGTCGGCAGGTAGGGCGGGCGGGGCGGAATGGGGAGCGCCGGCACGATGGCACGTCCACGGCGACGCTGGGCTGGGCCTGCACCGCGGGCTGCGGCTGGGGGCTTCGGCGGGTGGTGCGCCGGCTGGTTCGATCGGTGCGGCCGCGGCAGGAGCCGATGTCGTCCGGGGTGCGGACGCGGCTCTCGGCCGCGTGGCACCGGTCCGCCGCCGAACCGGTGCCGGTGTCGCGCGGGTGGCAGCGGGCGGCAGCGGCTTGGGACAAGAGATGCCGCGGGGCGCTCCGGTCGCCGGATCGGTGTCCCAGAAGGCCAGCTGCCAGTGGGCCTCGACCCACAACCGGACCTCGTTCGCTTCGAGTAGGCGCCGGCCGCCGTCGTCGGCGGCGGTCCGCCCCGCCCAAGGCCGGCCTGGAGATCCGCCCCACCCGCACCCCCGTACGGAGCGGCGACGTACGCCCACGCCGCCTCGCGCCGCCGCTGTGGGGGCGCTGCGGCGGCCCGCAGCCCGTCCAACCCTATCTGTCGTCAAACCCTGTCATCAATCACCATCGGATCCGATTGGATCGGAGCCGTCCCGATGCCCTGAAATGTCCGGGTTCATTGGATGCGTCGGCCGCCTGTCGTCAAACGATCGTTTGCCGACACCGACCTTCAGCGGATGGAACACGCGTCGGGGGCCTGCGTCCCCGTTACTACTCCAGTGAGAAATCGTGCTCTGAGCTGGTTCTTCATCGGTAGTGGCAGCGAGGGGCAGTGGCTTGGTGGCGTCTGCGCCAGTCAAAGGGCTCTTCTCTACAGCCCGGCTGTCTCATGAGGCACAGGGCCTGGGCGCGGATGGGTCGACCTGTGGGTGCCTGTTGGGCTGTGGGACATTGCGGTGCCATGGTCCTGGTGTCGCGGTGAACGGCGCACCAGGTTGACGGCTGGCCTTCCGCCGCTCCTTCGCGCCGACCAGCACGCCGTTGGGCGGGCCCGGATGCGCTACGCGTCGTCACCGGAGGGGACGTTCTACACGCCGTCCCGTGGTGCGGCCATCGCCCGGATCGTGCCCTGCCGTCCGGGTCTGGTGGGACATCGGGATAATGATCTTGGATGCTGGCTGGTGCTGGGCGAGGGACGGGGGCGGGGTGCGGATCAACGTTCTGGGGCCGCTTCAGGTTGTGCGGGGTGGGGACGGGGCGGCCTTGGAGATCGGCGGGGCGCGGCTTCGGCTGCTGCTGGTCCGCCTGGCTCTTGACCCTGGGCGCGTGGTCACTCGTGAGCGTCTGGTGGACGACTTGTGGGAGGACACGCCGCCGGAGGAGCCGGTCGGCGCTCTGCAGTCCCTGGTTTCCCGGCTCCGCCGGGCGCTGGGGGGTGACCGGACAGTGGTCGGTTCGCACCCCGCCGGGTATCTGCTGGATCTGCCCCGGGCGAGCGTGGACGCCTGGGACTTCGAGCAGCGGGTGGCCGCGGGGCGGGCCGCGCTGACGGCGGGCCGGTTCGCCGAGGCGGTCGTGCTGCTGGACGGGGCACTGGAACTGTGGTGCGGGGCACCGTTCGCGGACGCCGCGAGCGCCGGGTTCACCTCCGCGCCGGCGGCCCGGCTGGCGGAGCTGCGGCTGGCGGCGGTTGAGGACCGGGCAGACGCCCTGCTTGCCCTCGGCGGCACCGAAGCGCTGCCGCGGCTGGTCGCCGAGCTCACCGGACTCTGCGTGACCCACCCGCTACGCGAACGGGCCGCCGTCAGGCTGATGCGCGCGCTCCACGCGGACGGGCAGCAGGCGGCGGCGCTGGAGGTGTTCGAACGTACTCGGCGGGCGCTGGCCGAGGAACTGGGTGCGGACCCGTCGGCCGAACTGCGGGACGCCCACCTGCTGGTCCTGTCCGGCGCGAAGCCGCCGGCACCCAGGCCGGCTCCGGCTCCCGCAGGGTCCCCGGCCGTGCGGGCGGCACTACCCCTTGGGCTCACCACTCTGGTCGGCCGCGACGAGGCGCTGGCAGCGGTTCAAGAGCGCCTGCACCGGTCCCGCCTGGTGACGCTGACCGGGCCGGGCGGTGTCGGCAAGACCCGGCTGGCGATCGCGGCCGCAAGCGCCGCCCCGCCCACGACGGACGTACGGCTCGCCGAACTCGCAGGCGTCGACGGGCCGGACGCGGTGACGCAGGCCGTGCTGACTTCTGTCTGCCGCCCGGCGCAGGCCGGCGTGCTGGCCGGCGGCCTGCCCGCCGCCGATCAGGCCGGGGAACCGGTCGACCGGATCATCCGGGCCCTGGAGGGCCGTGAGGTCCTGCTCGTCCTGGACAACTGCGAGCACCTGATCGAGGACGCGGCCCGGTTGACCCATCGCCTGCTGGCCGCCGCGCCCCGGCTCACCGTGCTGGCCACCAGCCGCGAACCGCTCGCAATCACCGGCGAGGCGCTCTGGCCGGTGACACCGCTCGCCGTGCCCGAGCCCGGCTCCACCGCCCGGGAAGCGCTCGCGCACCCGGCCGTCGCCCTCTTCACCGAGCGGGCGGCCGCAGCCTGCCCCGACTTCACGCTGGACCACGACACCGTCGAGCCGGTCGTCCGTATCTGCCGCGAGCTGGACGGCCTGCCCCTGGCCCTCGAACTGGCGGCGGCCCGGCTGCGGGCCCTGAGCCCCGGACAGGTCGCGGCGCGACTGCACGACCGGCTCCAGCTGCTGGACCGCGGCCCACGCACCGCTCCCGACCGGCACCGCACGCTGCGCGCCGTCATCGACTGGAGCTGGGAGCTGCTCGATGAGGACGAACGCGTTCTGCTGCGACGGCTCTCCGTGTTCGCCGGCGGGGCGACCCTCCCCGACGCGCACCTGGTCTGCGCGGACAACTCGCCGGGCGGGCCGGCGCCCGACCGGACGGCCGTGGAGGACCTGCTGGCCTCCCTGGTCGACAAGTCCCTGGTGGTGGCCGCCGACCGGGAGACCGGCACGGTGCGCTACCGGCTGCTGGAGACGGTTCGCGCCTACGCCGCCGAACGGCTCGTCGAGGCCGGCGAGGACGGCCGAATCGGCGCCGCCCACCTGCGCTGTTTCGTCGAGCTCGCGGAGAACGCCGAACCCCGGCTGCGGACGGACGGCCAGATCGGCTGGCTGGCCCGGCTGGACGCGGAACAGGGCAACCTGAACGCGGCACTGGGCCGGGCGGTCGCCGTCGGCCCGCCGGAGCATGCACTGCGGCTGGCGGCCGCCCGGACCTGGCCCTGGTTGATGCGCGGTCAGGGGCGTGAAGCCGGTGAGTGGACGGCGGCCGTTCTCGCCACCCACGGCTATACGCCGCCACCCGGTCTGGAGCAGGCACACGCTCTGTGCGTGATCCTGGCCCAGCTCACCGCCCCGCTACGGGAGAGCGGTGGCGCCGCGATCCCGCCGGAGGCGATGGGCGCGGCGCTGGTCACGGCACAGCAGGCCGACCACCCGGTCGCCCTGGCCGCCGCGCTGCTGCTCGCCATGGCCGGGCCGACCGAGGCAGTGGGCGCGACGGCTCAGCGGTACGCCGATCACCCCGATCGGTGGACGCGGGCCGCCGCCCACCTGGTGCTCGGCCGGATCGAGCTGGGCGCGGGCCGGATCGCGCCCGCCGAGCACTGCCTGCGGACCGCAGTGGACGGCTTCCGTACCCTGGGCGACCGCTGGGGGCTGGCCATGGCGCTGGTCACGCTCGCCGCGCTGCTGTCCGTCACCGGCGCGGCCGACGAGGCCCTCGCGGTCCTGACGGAAGCCGGTGAACGGGATGCCGAGATGGGCGGCTCCGGCGACGCGCCGTTGGCACTGGTGCTGTCGGGCCGCCTGCGGGCGCGCTGCGGCCAGCCAGCCGCGGCCCGGGCCGACCTGGAGCGCGCGCTGGCCGCAGCCGAACGGGCCCGCGACCCGCACCTCCAGGCCGCCGCCCGCTACGCGCTCGGCGAACTCGCGCGGCGCGAGGGGGAACTGGAGGCAGCGCTGCACGAACAGCGTGAGGTGCTGCGACGCCTGGAGCAGCTGCCGGCGACCGGCCCCGGTGCCCCCGCGCGCCTACACCTGCTCGCCCTGCTGCACACCAGCCTGGCCCGCACCCAGCAGCGGCGCGGCGCGCCGCACGCGGCCGGCCCGCTGCACCGCCGTGCCCTGGAGCTGGCGGCGGACAGCGGCGACCAGCCGGTGCGGGCGGACGTGCTGGAAGGATTCGCCGAGTACTGCCTCGCGCTCGGAGAGCCAGCACGCGGTGCGGCGGCACTGAGTGCCGCGTACGGCCTGCGCGGGACCCACGACGCGGGCGATCCGGAGCTGCGGGCCGTCCTGGACGGCTGCGCCGAGGCCCTCGGGGAGGCCGGCTTCCGGGCCGCCTGGGAGCGCGGCCGGGCGCTGTCGCGGCCGGAGTCGCTGGCCCTGGAGGTGGGCTAACCGGCCCTTCGGGCCATGTCGGCCGCGCCTCCGGGGGCGCGGCCGGTTGCGTGATCAGTCGCTGAACGGCGGCTTGGTGGGGGCGCATACCGTACCGGAGGCGGGCAGGATGCCGTCGATCAGATAGCGGGCCTCGTGCCGGGTGGCGCAGTCGCTGGGGTTGGCCAGCACGGTGTGGCCGTAGCCGTCGACGGTCAGCAGCCGCGCGCGGGCGAGCGAGCGGGCCATCGCGCGGGACCCTTCGTACGGCATGGCCGGGTCACCGGTGTTGGCGACGACCAGGACCGGCCGGGCGGTCAGCCTGTTCCAGGGGCCGTCGTACCGGTCGCGGTCCCGGGCGGGCCAGTCGGCGCAGCGCTCGTCGGCCCAGGCGAAGTACGGGCCGACCGCGCCGGAGCGGGCCCGGGCGAACGCGGCCAGGGCGGGGTAGTCGGCCTCGGCGGGCGGGTTGGCGCTGTCCGAGCAGACCACCGCGAGCGCCTGGTCCGGCGGCTGGTGGAGCACGGGCGGCAGCGGCGTGGTCGGCGTGGCAGGCGTCTCGGTTGCGGCCCACAGGTCCTGGAGCTTGGCTCCGAGCCGGCTCCAGCCGGTGTCGGGGATGTTCGGGACCGGGTTGGCGGCGTAGAGCGAGAGGATCGTCGCCTCCAGGGCCGAGCCGACGGTGTAGGTCGTGCCGTTGACCGCGACCGGCCGGGCGCGCAGCCGCTGAAGCAGTTCTCCGTACCGGGCCCGGGTCGCGGTGGCTGTCCCGGCGGAGAAGGCGCAGGCCTGGGGGCCGGCCTGGGCGCACTGGTCGAGGAAGGCGTCCAGGATGCGGCCGGCAGCCATGTCGCTGCCGTTGCGCAGCAGGCCGCCTGTGGTGGTGGCCTGGTCTCCGTGACCGGTCGACCAGGCCACCGGATCTGGGGCGCTGTCGAGGACCATGGCGCGGACCCGGCCGGGGAACAGGTTGGCGTAGATGGCACCGAGGTAGCTGCCGTATGAGGTGCCCAGGTAGCTGAGCTGCCGGTCGCCGACTGCGCGGCGGAGCAGGTCCATGTCCCGGGCCACGTTCGCGGTGGAGATGTGCGGCAGCAGGGCGGGGTTGCGGGCCGCGCACTGCCGGGCGAGGCGCTGGTAGGAGTCGGCCCAGACGTTCTGCTGGTCCGTGCCCTCGGGGTAGCCGGCGGCCGTGCCTGCCAGTAGGGCCTGCTCGTCCGCGGGGGAGTCGAAGCACTGGACGGCAGCGCTGCTACCTGTGCCGCGTGGATCGAAGCTGACGATGTCGAAGCGCTGGCGCACCTCCTCGGGGAACTGCCCGAGCATCATGGGCAGTGCCACCGTGCCGGCCACGGCTGGGCCGCCGGGGTTGTAGAACAGTGAGCCGATTCGGTGGGCCCGGTCCTGTGCCGGGTGCCGGATGACCGCGAGGTCGATCCCGGCGCCGCGCGGGTCGTGGTGATCCAGCGGGACGCGGGCGGTCGCGCACTCGAAGCCGTCCGCGCACGCCGCCCACGCAAGGCGCGGTACCGGGACGGTGTTCGGCGCGGCCACCGCGGTCGCTGGGCACACCGCGGCCAGCACCGTCGCCGCGGCGGCACCGGCGACGAGCCGCCAGGAGCCTGCCTCCCGCCGGCTCGCGGTGCGGGAGGCCCTGGGCCGGCGCGGTCCTGCGGCCGGGCCGGTGGGAGGGGAGGTGCGATTCACGCGGGTGCCCTTTCGTCGACGGTCCGGGCGGCCGTGGGCGCTCGTCGGTTGCGGCGCACCGCCCGGCACCCGCGACAGTTCCGCACCACGCTGACAGACCGCTGGCAGACCGCTGGCAGCAGCGCAGGCGCCGTCCGGCCGGGAGGCGGGAAGGCGGGAAGGCACACCGCCGGTACGGCCCAGTGGCTGGCTGCTTTCCGCTACGGCCCAGTCCTCCAGTTCACCTTCGCGATCTTGTTCCGTGGCGTGACCGCGCGGGCTGCCGCTCCTGGGCGCGGTTCCCGTACTACAGGCATCGGCAGGTGGCGTTACTCGCTCCGGGTGGGCTCGGCCTGGAGTGCGGCGATGAACTGCAGGAGGCGTTCGTTGACCAGCTCGGGACGGTCCAGGTTGAGGCCGTGGCCGGCTCGCTGCACGATCTCGGCCTGAGCGTTCGTGATCAGCGCGGTGACCCGCTTCAGCACCTGACGGGGTCGGAGCAGGGCGCTGCGGCGTCCGAGCAGGACGAGGGTGGGCAGCTGGATCGAGCGCAGTTCCTCGTCGGTGAACGGTCGGGCCGCAGGGCGGGTGTTCGGCTTGTAGGTCCGCATGCCCAGCATCAGCGGAGCGATCATCTCGGGCGGTGAGCTGAGGGCGGGGTTGGCGAGCAGGCGCCCGAGGGCGGGTCGGAGCGGGCGCGGGGCGAGCATTCCGAACAGGCCGCCGATCATGTGGGCGTAGAACCGTGCGGGGACCTTCTCGATCCCGCCGGGGTCCAGTGGGGCGATCGAGGCGAGGCGTTCGGGTGCGTGAATGGCCTGGTTGAGGGCCAGCCATCCGCCGTAGGACAGGCCGACCAGGTGGACGCGCTCCAGGCCGAGTCCGGCGAGGACCTCGCCGAGCCAGGTCGCATTGTCCTCGGATCCGGCCGCGATGGCGCGTTGCACGCTGCGGCCGGGGTCGTCGAGGGTGTCGATCGCGTAGACCGGGTGGTTCTCGCCGAGGGCGGCGATCTGCGGGTACCAGTTGGAGGCGTGTCCGGCGTGGCCGTGCAGGAGGACGATCGGCTCGCCGGTTCGGGCCCCGTAGCGGTGAACATGGACGGTGCCATAGCCCGTTTCGATGTCCAGTTCCTCGCGCGGGCTCGGCCACAACTCCATGGCGCGGTCGTACGCCTGCAGGAACTTCCCGCGGGCTTCCTCACTGACGAAACGTCCGACACTCGTTCTGGTCATGGCCCCTCCCGGCACGCGAACCTGCAGAACTTGATGGTATGTTTGTACCACAAAAGAGTTTGGAAGGAACCGGATGCCGAAGCTGGTGGACCATGACGAGCGACGGGCACAGATCATCGACGCCCTGCTCCGCGCGGCGGCGGATACCGGGCTGCATGCCGTCACCATGCGGTCCGTGGCCATCGAGGCGGGCATTTCGGTGCGGCTCGTGCAGTACTACTTCGACACCAAAGAGCAGCTGCTTCTGGCCGCACTCGGCCGCCTGACGGCGCGCATGGGTGAGCGAGTCCGCGCCCGGGTGAGGACGGCCGGCTCCTCACCGACTCCGCGCGACATCGTCGAGGCGGTCCTGCTCGAAGCCGTCCCGACCGACGAGGAGAGCCGGATCTTCCACCTCGTCTACACCGAGTACGCGGTGCTTTCCGTCACCGATACCGCCCTCGGTGGCCAGCCGTTCCTCGCGGCACCCAACGAGATGGAAGAGTTCCTCGTCAGGCAGCTCGAAGCCGCCCAGCAGGCCGGGGACGCCGATCCGCGCCTGGATGCCGGACAGGAGGCCGTCGTCCTCCTGGCTGTCTCTGCCGGCCTCGGCCTGAGCGTCCTGCTCGGCCAGCGCACGGCGGATGACGCGACCACCGTTCTGCACTACCACCTCGGCCGACTCTTTCCCGGCTCGTGAGCCCCATCGCGGGTTCTGCGCCGCTGTTAGTCTGCGGTCCATGATCAAGGGCGGCTTGGCAGGTCGAATAGGCCGGATGGCGGGGGACAGCGGGCCGGAGCGCGTGCTGGTCGCCGCCAGTTTCGTCAACCGGGTCGGCAATGGTCTGTTCAACGCGGCGTCGGCGCTCTATTTCACCTTGGTCGTGGGCCTGCCTGCGGTGCAGGTCGGCGCCGCGCTCACCATCGCCGGCGTGATCGGCTTGTGCGCGGGGATACCTGGGGGTCATCTCGCTGACCGGCGCGGCGCACGCGTGCTCATGATGCTGGCCCTCGCGGTCCAGGCGGTATCGATGGCGGCCTTCGTCCTCGTCGAGAGCTGGGCCCCGCTCACGATCATCGCGACGGTCGACCAGATCGCCGCGGCGGTCGGAGGGGCGGCATGGGGGGCTCTGGTGGCCCGGGTCGGGGGTGAGCGACCGGCCATGTTCCGGGCGAAGCTGCGCACCTTCGTCAACCTGGGCGTCATCCTGGGAACGGTAGGTGCCGGGCTGGCGCTGGCCGCGGACACCCGCGGCGCCTATGTCACGCTGATTCTCGGCAACGCGGCGAGCTTCGCCCTGTGCGCGGTGCTTCTGCTTCTGCTGCCTCGCTATCCGGTGCTGGCAGCGCCGCCGCAGCAGCGGCGCTGGCTCGTCTTCGCGGACCGTCCGTTCCTGACGTTCACCGCCCTCTACGGGGCCATGGGACTGCAGTACCCGGTGGTCTCCCTGCTCCTGCCGATCTGGATCTCCGAGCACACCGAAACGCCGCGTTGGACGGTGGCCGCACTGTTCGCAGTCAATTCCGCCTTCTGCATACTGATGCAGACCAGGATCGGCTCCCGCATCGAGACCCTCAACGACGGTGGCAGGGCGTTTCGCACTGCGGGGCTGCTCTTCCTCGTTAGCTGTCCGATGATGGCGCTGGCGGCGTACACCCCGGTCTGGGCGGCAGCAGGACTGGTCCTGGCGGCGATCTTCGTGCATAGCTTGGGAGAGGTCTGGGAGTCCTCGGCGGCCTTCGCCCTGGGTTTCGGTCTTGCCCCCGGCCATGCCCAGGGCCAGTACCAAGGTGTCTTCGGCCTCGGCTTCAACGCGGGCCAGGCTCTTGCCCCTGCGATCCTCACCACGGTGGTGCTAGGCCTCGGCATGACGGGCTGGCTGCTGCTGGCGTTGTTCTTCGCAATGCTGGGTGCTGCTGGCCCATCTCTTGCCCGCTGGGGTATGCGGACCCGGCCGCAGCCGGGCGTTGCAGCGGAAGTGACGAGATGACCATCCCCGAGCGGCATTAAATGGGCCCAGGCCTGGGCCGACGACACGGCTAATGTCGGCGTCGACCACGCCACCCTGCTCGCCCAGGTCAAGGCGCCGGTCATGCTGACCCACCACTTCCACATGACCGACCCCGGCACCGGCCAGCTCATGGGTGCGATGACCGGTAGCCCCGGCCTGCCCCGCCGCCCGTAGGGATCCCCGCCCACCGGCCGCTGGCGGCGCCGTGCCTGGCGTGGCGGCGAGTCGTCGTGTTCGGAAGACGGAAGACGTGGCCTCCTGGCCAGATGACGCTTTCAGTGGACCAATACCACCGTGACCAGCGGGTGACGGCCTCTCGACCGTTGCGGCGGAAACCTTGATATCCGCCACGCCGCGTGGCGCCGCCCGGCTGTCCTGCGCCGGGCGGCGCCACGGTGATGGCGCTGTTTGAATCTCCCCAGGTGGTGCTGGTGGGTGACCCAAACCTGCTGGGCTTGGTTCCCCACCCTTCGGGTGGGGACGCGGTGTCCAAGGCTCAGACGGTCCCCAGGCCGCGATCCTTCGCGTGGGCGGGTGAGCCGGGGGTCGGCGAGGTCATGTCCTGGAGGCCGAGGACGGTCAGGAGCCGGAGCTTGTCGGCGGCTTCGCTGTCGGGGGCGGCGGTGAAGATGATGATGCGCAGGTCCGTGCCGTGGAGGGTGAGCACGTCGCAGTCGAGTTCGATCGCGCCGACCTGGGGGTGGTCGATGGTTTTGCGCCCGCTGGCGTGGTGGGCGACGGCGGAACCGTCCCACAGTCGGGCGAAGTCGGTGTTCGACCGGCGCAGGTCGCTGATCATGGCGGCCAGTTGGCGGTCGGCCGGGTAGCGGGAGGCGACGTCGCGCAGGTCGGCGACCAGGGAGGCCCGGTGCTCCTCCGGGTCGGGGTGCCGGATCCTGCCGGGGTCGTTGTGGAAGGTGCGCCAGACCAGGTTCGTCTCGCGGCCGGCGCGGCGTCGCGTCTCGCCGTGCAGGGCCGCCCACAGGTCGTTGTGCTCCAGCAGGGTCCAGGCCGCGTCGAAGACCGCGATCGGCACGTCGGCCAGGCGGCTGAGCAGCCGCTGCACGTTGGGGCCGATCAGCTGGGGGACGGTCCCGCCGAGCTCGGCGGCGTGGCCGGCAAGCCGGCACGCCAGCGTGAACTCGGCGTCGGTCAGGCGCAGGGCGCGCGACAGCGCCCGCAGGACGTCGGCACTGGGGTGCGCGCGGCCCTGTTCGAGGCGTTTGACGTAGTCGGGCGAGACACCGGCCAGCCACCCCACCTCCTCGCGCCGCAACCCCGGGGTGCGGCGGGCGCCGCGGGCGAAGGGAGAACCGACGTCTTCCGGGCGGACCCTGGCACGCCAGGAGCGCAACATCGCCGCCAGATCCGGTCCCTCGCTCACAGCTGCATTCTCGATGGTCACAGCCTGATTGTCGACGTGCCGCCGGGCTCCTCGGGTGGCCCAACCTGGGCCACGCTGCCCGGACTCCCGCGGGCCAGACTCGATCCGGGACCGCGACGGCGACCTGCCCTGGTAGCCAGGCCGCTACCCCCTCATCCGTCGCTCCACTACCCATCGGTCCCGAAAGGATCCGTCATGTCCTCCTTCCTCGTCATCGGAGCCACCGGAAACGTCGGCAGTGCCCTGATCCCCCAGCTCCACGAGCAGGGCCACCACGTGCGGGCCCTGGTCCGCAGCGCCTCGCGCGCCGAACTGATCCCGGCCGGCATCGACATCGCCATCGGCGACCTGGACGACGCCGAGAGCCTGACCGAGGCTGCCAGCGGCGTCGACGGCGTCTTCTTCATGCAGCTCGCCCCGCTGCCCGCACAGGCCGAGAACATGATCAAGGCCGCCCGCACCGCCGGAGTGCGCAAGATCGTGGTGCTGTCCTCCATCGGTACCGTCCTGGAACCGCTGCCCGTGATCGGAGCCAGGATCGCCGCCCGCGACCAGGTCTTCCGCGACTCCGGGCTCGACGTCACCTACCTGCGCGCCAACGCCCTGATGTCGAATGCGCTGTGGTGGCTGCCCACGATCCGCGACGAGGGCCGCGTCTACGACGCGAGCGATCCCGGCAAGACCGTGCCCGTCGACACCTTCGACATCGCCCGAGTCGCCGCCGTCGCCCTCACCCAGGACGGCCACGCCGGCCGCGCCTACATCCTGAACGGCCCGCAGGCGCTCACCGCCCGCGAGCAGGTGGAGATCCTCGCCGACGTCCTGGGGCGGCCGATCGAGTTCGTGCCGGTCACCCCCGAACAGTTCGCCCAGCACAGCATCGAGCAGGGAACCGCGCCCGAGATGGCCGCAGCCGTGCAGAACCTCAACGAGCTCTTCCGCGCCGGACGCGCCGGAGTCATCAGCGACGACATCACCAACCTCACCGGCGTCGCCTCGCGGACCTTCCGCCAGTGGTGCGAGGAACACGCAGGCGAATTCCACTAAGAGGCTCCGCCAGTAGGGCATCGATGAGATCCGGCTGTTGACCACGCCTAGTCTCGAAGGGGTTATTGCCCGGAGCGGGCTTCACACTGCTGGGGTCAGCCGGATAGGGTGCGTTCGCTGATGCAGTCTTCAAGCTGAAAAAAGAAGAACATGCACATCCTGGAAGACCGCTCGGGTCTCTCCCCGCGTGCCATTGCCCTGCTCGACCGCACCGGATGCTGGCAGGAGCCGACGGAGCCCAGGCTCCCCACGGAACTGCTGCGGGTCCGTGACCGCAAGGGCCGGCTGATCCCCGCCCCGATGGAACTGGTGATCCGGCGCGAGGGCTTCGCGCAGAGGTACGGCGGACTGCGCTACACCGTGCGAAAGAGTCTCGCGGACGCGAAACGCGGACGCTCGGAGTACAGCCTCACGTGGACACACGAGCTGGGGTCGTATGTGTGGCCCGATCCCGTGCGGGGCTGGTTCTTCGACTGGTGGGGACCGTCCGCTGCCCACCCGATCCGCTATCTCGTCCACACCGACGGGCGCGTGGGAGCCGAGAACACCTGAAGGGTGTCTTTACGTCCGTACGGTTGGCTGAGCAGCGGCTTTGCAAGCGGTCGTCTCCCGGGCATGATCGCGGTTCGTGGGTCTGCGACTGCTCTACTTGATCTTCTGTCGGCTGCTGGGCTGGCTGACGCTGCTGGGACGGTCCTCTGCCGGACACAAGGCCGAGATCCTCGCTCTGCGCCATGAGGTCGCGGTACTCCGACGGCAGGTCGGGCGGCCGCGGATGTCGTGGGCGGACCGCGCCGTGCTCTGCGCTCTCGCGCGGCATCTGCCGTCCGCCTTGCGTCGCGATCGGTTGGTCACCCCGGGCACTCTGCTGTCCTGGCACCGGCGTCTGGTGCGCTGGAAGTGGCGCCGGCCGCCGGTCAGGTCCGGCCGGCCACTACTGTCCGAGGAGATCGTCGCGCTCATCCGGCGCCTCGCGACAGAGAATCCGGCCTGGGGGTACGTCAGGATCCAGGGCGAGCTCCGGCGGCTCGGCCACCGAGTGGCCGCCGCTACCATCCGCCGCGTTCTGCGTCGCTCCGGCCTGCCGCCCGCACCTCTACGCGCCACCCAACAGTCCTGGCGCACCTTTCTCCACACCCAGGCCCACACACTGCTGGCCTGCGACTTCCTGCACGTGGACACCGTCTTCCTCAAGCGCCTCTACGTCTTCTTCGTCATGGAGATCAAGACCCGGCGCGTCCACGTGCTCGGCGTCACCGCCCATCCGAGCGGCGAGTGGGTGGCGCAGCTGGCCCGGAACCTGCTGATGGACCTGGGAGACAGGGCTGGATGCTTCCGGTTCCTCATCCGGGATCGCGATTCCAAGTTCACGGCCGCCTTCGACGCTGTCTTCGCCGGCAACGGCACCGAGGTCATCCCGACGCCGCCGCAGAGCCCGCGCTCGAACGCATTCGCGGAGCGGTGGATACGCACCGTGCGCGCCGAATGCACCGATCGACTGCTCGTCATCGGCGAACAACACCTGCGATCCGTCCTCGCCGAGTACACCGAGCACTACAACACCGGCCGTGCCCACCGCAGCCTCGACCTCCGCGCCCCGGACGACAGCCCGAGCGTCATCCCGCTGCCCGCTGCGGCAATCCGACGCCGCCGAGTACTCGGCGGACTGCTCAACGAGTACCACGCCGCATCGCTCCCGCATCCTCGGCTGCCGCAGGAAACACCCAGATCAGCGGCCTGATCGGAGTTTTGACCCCCTTCAGGTACCGGGCCGCACCGACAGATGGTCAAGCCGTCAGATCGGCCAGGGCTGCGCGCAGTTCGGCCGGGCTGGAGTCCGCGAGGGTCTTGCCGTAGTGCTGCCTGTACTGCGCGTCCAGGTGCTCGGCGCCCTCCTGCGAGCTGGTCACGCCCACTCCACGTCGAGGGCTTCCAACTGCCCGAGCTGGTCGGTGCTGAGCTTTGCTCGGCGGGCCCTGGTGTTGTTGAGCCAGGCCCCCAGCGACAGCCCCTCGGCGGTCTTGTACGCCCGCGGAACACGGGCGTGCCCTTCCCGCTCGACGAACTGCGCCAGAGCCGCCAGGCCCTGGGCGAACCGGTCGGTGCGGGACACCTTCGGCTTCGCCTCGGCGGCGGCCTTGGCGGCTACCAGCTCGGCGTCGGCCTCGATGCCGATCGCCGATAGCAGGTCCTGCTGGTCTGCCTCCAGGCCGGGCCAGCCGGCCCGCTGCGCCTGCACCCATCGGCCGAGCTGCTCGCCCTCGTACACCGTGTCCGCCGGCAGGGTGGTCCAGTCGACGCGGCCGTCGGACTCCAGCCACCACTGCCGCGCCACGGCGTAGGTGCGCTGCCAGGTGATCGGCCAGGTGGGGCACCACCACGGGTCGATCTCCTCCAGCGCCCGCCGCCGCTCGGGCGACAGCGCGCCCTGCTCCCCGGCCGGCACCTGGGCCGAGGCCCGCAGCTCCGACAGCCACGTCCCGATCGCGTACCCGCCGACCGAGGCCCGCGCCGGCGCCGCCAGCGAACCACCGTGGCCCTTCGCCCACACCCGCGCCCAGTCCAACCCGGCCTCGAACCTGGCGTCGCTCACGGACCAGATCATCCCGAGCGCGTCGAGCATGTCGACCCGGTATGGCGCCAGTTCGCCATTCGCATTCTCGCTGCGCCGGTCCGACAGCCACTTTCCGAGCGGGTAATTCCCGTTCTCCCCGACCATCGCGGAATAAGGGACGTCAAGGCCGCCGGTCTCCTCGAACCAGCGCCGCGCGTGGCCGATTCCCTCACGCCACAGCTGCGTCTCACCGACCAGGACCCGGGAGGCGATGAACAGCGCGAGCACGTTCTCGTCCACCGGCGTCTGGAACCGCACCGGCAGCGTGAACGCCCCCGACCCACCGGCACCCACACCACTCTCACCAGGCCCGACAGCAGCCTCAGCGCTGCGCCCCTTGGTCCGCTTGCCGGACTTCTGGGGCACGGCGAGGGCCTCAACCACGCGTGCGTCGTGAGACCTCAAAGCGGTCAAAATACGAACGAGCGGACCATAGCTGTCCGACTCCAGAATGTCCCCGGGTTCCTCGCCGGGCTTGAGGAAGACCGGCACGATAAGGCTGGCGGTCTTTCCTTCGCCTGGCTGCATGCGCAGGGCCCGGCCGATGGCCTGGACGATATCCACCATGCTGCCCCGGCCCTGCAGAAGAACCGAATCTGCATTCGGCATGTCGACGCCCTCACCCAGGA
>NZ_JBSFGU010000084.1:0-16193 GCF_053596725.1 Kitasatospora sp. NPDC001660
AATGCACCGACGACGCACCGGTGAACCCCGAACCACTGATGGTCACCAAAGTCCCGGCCACACCCGAGACCGGACTCACCGAAGTGATCACCGGCCCGCCGCCGTAGGTGTAGGTGACACCGTTGCTCGTGCCGAGCGGCGTGGTGACGGTGACGGCGACCGAACCGGTGCCGGCAGGAGCGGTGGTGGTGATCTGGCTGTCGCTGACCAGCCCGAACGCCGATACCGGCACGGTTCCGAACTTCACCGAGGTCGCGCCGGTGAAGCCGCTGCCGCTGATCGTGACGGCCGTACCTCCCACGGCCGGCCCGTGGTTGGGGTTGATGCCGCTGATGACCGGCGCCATCGGGTACTCCTTTGCATGGGTAGCGAGGGTGCCCTGGCCGCCGTGGGCGGCCAGGGCACTGCGGGTCCGTGGTCACGGCCCGTCGGATCCACGCCGACGGCCGCAGGGACGGGGCGACCGTGCTGCCCGCTGCTCGGTGCCCGGGCTCGCCGGAGGTTACGGGATGACGAAGTGGTCGGCGGCGACGGCCGTGCTGGTGCCGCCGGGGGTGATGACCTGGATGTCGTAGGTGCCCGAGGCCAGGGTGCCCGGCACGTCGAGGGTCAGACTGCCCACACCGGTGACGCTGACGTTGTCGGCCGGGGTGGACGGGCCACCGGTGGTCAGGGTGAACGTCACGGAGCTGACGTCGACGAAGCAGGTGCCGGCGACGATGACCCCGGTGGTGCCGGCCGGTCCCGTGCCGGGTGTCACGCCGGTGACCGCCGGCAGTTCGTAGTAGGTGAACTGACCCGCCGCGCCGATCGGGGCGCTGGTGCCGCCGGTGCTGCTGACGAGGACGTCCGCCGCGTCGGTGCAGCTGGTGAAGGCGCCGTGAGCCGGAGGGGTGACGGTCAGGTGACCGTCCGACAGGACGGTGGGAACGGCGGTGCCGACCGTGCCGAAGGCCACCGAGGTCGCGGTCGAGAAACCGGTGCCGAAGACGTCGATGGCGCCGGGTGCGGCGGGGCCGATGCCGGGGGTCACCGACGTGACCGTCGGGGCGGCGACGTAGAAGAAGGCGCTGCTGTTGCTGTTGACCCCCGAGACGGTCGCGATGACGTTGGCCTGACCGCTGCACCCCGACGGGATGGTGAGGGTGACGGAGGTGCTGCTGGCCGCGGTGGGCGTGACCGTCTTGGTGCCGATGTTCACCCTGGTCGTGCTCAGGCTCCCCAGACCGGTGCCGGTGATGGTCATCGTCTGGCCCGAGTGGCCGGAGGTGGGCGAGATGGAGCTGATGACGGGTGCCATGACTGATCTCCTTTGCTGTCACTGATGACGCTGTCGCCCGATTCGCCGGAGCTGCCGAATCGGCAGTCCGCCGCACCGGGCACGATCGGGTTCCGGCAGGTCACGGGACAGGGCTCGCGGCGCTGCCGGAATCGGGCAACGAAGTTGCTGACCGGTCGGGTGCCGGATGGTCGACCCGCGGCCTGGGTGGGCGGGTCGGGTGTCCCGTGGTGCCGCCGCCGGGCCTCAGCAGGGCGGGGTCAGGGGCGGGGTGGCGGCGCAGTTGTCCGGGGTGTTGCCGGAGACGTTGGTGGCCGGCAGCGTGACGGAGCCCGCGTTCTTGTAGATGCCGCCGCCGTCGACCGTGGCGGTGTTGCCGGTGACGCTGCTGGCGGTCATGGTCAGCGCGGTGTCGGTGTAGATGCCGCCGCCGAACGAGGCGCGGCTGTTGCGCACACCTCCGGACGTCACGGCGACCGACCCGCCGAGGTTGGCGATGCCGCCGCCCACCCCGAAACCGGCGTCACCGTTGCTGATGGTGACCGCGCTCAAGGTGAGCTGGCCGTGGTCGGCGGGGATCTGCGAGGGCCCGTCCACCTCGATGATGCGGAACGCGGGCGCGCCCGACGCACGGACGATCTCGACGGCCAGCCCGGTCATGGTGATCGGCGTGGTGATGTTCGGCAGCCCCGCCGGTCCGCCGGCCCCGCCCGAACCGTGGGCGCTGGTGAGGGAATAGGTACAAAACGGTGTCAGGAGCAGGTCACCGCCCCCGGCGGCGTTGGCCGCGTTGACGGCGCTGACCAACGCGGTTTCGCTGCACGGCACGATCACCGCCTGCGCCGGACGCGCGGTCTGCGCGTGTGCCGCCGGGGCGGTGAGCATGAGCCCACCGACAGCGCAGGTCCCGAACAGCACTCGAAGTATGTTGATGGCTCGCAAGAACGCCTCCACGGACGCCTGAGCCACCCTCATCAGCCGATGTACCCAGACAGCGCGTCGGTCGGCAGCTTCCTCCGTTGAGCGCCCTCGCGGCCCGTGAAAGGCACACGCCATCACATACCGATGGGCTGCTTCCCCAACGGAGGGATGGGCAGCCCTCTGATCGGACGCCACAAGTACGTCATCCAAGCTGCCTTGAACACAACGCATATGCCAACAGATCACCCATTCGGCGCAACGTGCCACCGGGCCGCGAGGGGCGTGAGACACCCGGCAGCGTTCAGCACGGGATGCAGCCCCACCCCTCACCAGACTGCGGCGCCTGCTCGTTCTGCCGCTCAGACCGGCTGCGGGTGGCCTCACCGTTGTGCTGGGCCATTTAGGTGACTCTTCGTCAATGCTGTTGCTTCGGATCCATTCTTTCAGGTTAATGATGACGTCTGAACCCGGCGGGCTGCCCATCCCCGTGCCGGGAAGTTCAGCTGGCGGCCCGTTCGTTGGTGCAGCCTTCTCCGCCCGGACGCCGGGGCTGACTGGTCCGAGCCGGCCTGGTGTCAGCTCGCCGGCACTCGCCTTCGCCACCGGTCCAGACCTCCGGTAGTCGCGATGGTGTCGGCACCCGCGGCCCGGTTTCTCCCGTCCCGTCCTCGGGCCTCGCCGCCAGGCGCAGCGCGCCGGGCCGAGGCAGTGGCCGGACAACCGACAGGACCGGGGCCGGCGGCGTGGCTGAAGGTCCGCCCGGCCGTCATCACCGTTCTCACACAGGAGACACATCGTGAACGCAATCGTGCATGCGGCGCCGTTGGCGCCGAGCCTCACGCTGCCCTGGCCGCTGCCGCCCGTGCTGTTCGCGGACAGCCCCAACGCGGGGCCCCCGGCCGGCGGCAACACCGTCACCCTCACCGGTCTGGGCCTCAACGCTGCCACCCAGGTTCTCTTCGGAGAGGTTCCGGCCACCGTCGTGGCCGGTGACGTCTTCGGCTTCACCCTTGTCGTCGTGGCCCCGCCCGGCAAGGGCACGGTGGGGGTGACCGTCACCACCCCGAACGGCACCAGCAACCCTGTGGCCTACACCTATGTGGTGGCACTGCCGCCGCCCGTGCCCAACCCCACGGCCATCACGCCCGTGGCCGGCCCGACCGCCGGCGGTACCGTGTTCATCATCACCGGTACCGGGCTCGCCGGGGCGAGCGTGACCTTCGGCGGTGCCGCGGCCACCGTGCTGGTCAGCACCGCGAACGTGATCGCGGGCCTGACCCCGGCGCACGTCGCGGGCAACGT
Source organism: Kitasatospora sp. NPDC001660 (assembly GCF_053596725.1). Classification (NCBI taxonomy): domain Bacteria; kingdom Bacillati; phylum Actinomycetota; class Actinomycetes; order Kitasatosporales; family Streptomycetaceae; genus Kitasatospora; species Kitasatospora sp. NPDC001660. Next base: position 3,503 of record NZ_JBSFGU010000084.1, read on the forward strand.
CCCCGTGGTGGTGACCACCGCCGGTGGATCGGCGAGTGTTCCGGGCGGCTTCACCTACGTCGCGCCCGCGCCGCCGGTCGTGACCGCGGTCGTCACTCCGTCGATCAGTATTGCGGCGGGTGGTGGTGTGTTCACCATCGTGGGCACCAATCTCACGGGTGCGACCGTGACCTTCGGGTCGACCGCGGCGACGGTGACCACCAACACCGGTACCGTCATCACCGGCATCATCCCGGCCGGTACCGCGGGTACCACCGTCAACGTCACGGTGACCACCCCGGGTGGCACGGTGTCCGCCGGAACCATGACCTACGTCGGCGTGCCGGTCGTCACGGCGACCATCACTCCGGTGGTCAGTGTCCCGGCGGGTGGTGGCGTGTTCACCATCGGGGGTACCAATCTCACGGGTGCGACCGTGACCTTCGGGTCGACGGTGGCGACGGTGACCACCAACACCGGCACCCTCATCACTGGCATCATCCCGGCCGGTACCCCGAGTACCACCGTCAACGTCACCGTGACCACCCCAGGTGGCACGGTGTCCGCCGGAACCATGACCTACACCGCCTGATCGACCCGGCGGCGCTGCCGGCCTTCGGATGACACTCCGAAGGCCGGCTGCCTGCCGTGGCGCACTGATCCTTTTCAGGGTGGGCACTGGGCCGGACGGCGCTGATTCTCGTCCGCGAGCCCTGGCACCACGAAGCCCGACTCGTACGCCAGCACCACGGCATGGGTTCGGTTCTGCGCTCCCAACTTGGCGAGCACGTTCCCGACATGGGTCTTGACCGTCTCCATGGTCACCAGCAGGCGCTGCGCGATCTCCGGGTTGGACAGCCCGGTCGCCATCAGCCGCAGAACCTCCTCCTCACGGCCGGTGAGAGCCGCCCGTGGCAGGGCGTGGGAGGACGGGAGCGGGCGGGCGGTGACCATCCGTCGCAGCGCCGCCGGGAAGAGGATCGCCTCGCCGGTGGCTACCACCCGGATCGCCTCGCCGATCTGCCGGACCGGCAGCCGCTTGAGGACGAACCCGCTCGCCCCGGCGCTCAGGGCGGCGGTGACGTAGTCGTCGTTCTCGAAGGTGGTGATCACCACGACCTTCGGCACCGGCCCGTCGGCCCGCAGCAGCAGCCGGGTGGCCTCGATGCCGTTCCGGCGCGGCATCCGGACGTCCATCAACACGACGTCGGGGTTCAGCAGTCGGGCCAGCTCCACGGCCTCGACCCCGTCGGCGGCCACGCCGGCCACGGTGATGCCGGGCTGGGTCGCCAGCAGGGTGCGCAGGCCGATGCGGGTCACCTCGTCATCGTCGGCGATCAGCAGCGAGACGGGCCGGTCGCTCACGCCGACCACCGTACCGGCAACCGGACCGCCAGCCGCCACTGCGCGCCGTCCGGGCCGGCCGTCGACTCGCCCTGCAGCAACCGCACCCGCTCCCGCAGGCCGAGCAGGCCGCACCGGCCGCCCGAACGGTCCGCGGAGCCGGTCGGGTGACGGCCGACGGAGCCGAGCGAGTTGACGAGGACCAGCTCCAACTCTCCTGGCACCGCCGCCACCCGCACCGCGATCGGCCCGCCCCCGCCGTGCCGCAGCGCGTTGGTCAGCCCCTCCTGCAGGATCCGGTACGCCTCCCGCGACAGGGTGCCCGGCAACTGCGTCCACTCCCCCGACAGTTCCGCCTCCACCACCGTCCCGGTGTGACGCAACCGGTCCAGCAGTTCGGGCAAGTCCGCCAGGGTGCGCACCGGTGCCGTCCCGGCCGCCTCCGCCCGCAGCACGCCGAGCACGTAGTCCAGGTCGTCCAGTGCGGCCCGGGCCGACTGCTCGATGCCGAGCAACGCCGCCCGGGCCGCCGCCGGGTCCGCCGACAGCAACTCGCCGGCCACCGCCGCCTGGATCGTCGCCGCGGTCAGGGTGTGGCCGATCGAGTCGTGCAGTTCCTGCGCCAGCCGGTTGCGGCCGGCCAGCAGCAACTCCCGCTGCTCCGCCGCGGCCAGCCGCTCCGCCGCCGAGGGCCCGAGCAACCGCGGGGCCAACAGCCGCAGGACCACGGCCGCCTCCGCGCAGACCACCACGGCCAGCAGCAGGCAGCCGGCACCCACCGGCCAGACCCAAACCCCCGGCCAGCCCTGGCGCACCCGTACCACCTCGCCGAACCAGTCCAGTTGCTCGGCGCTGACCGGCTTGCCCAGCAGACCGAGCCAGGTGCCGACCGGAACCAGCCCGGCCAGCAGCAGCATCCCGGCCAGCAGGGCACTCGCCCAGCCCAGGGCGGCATGCAGCAGCACCCACAACGGGGTACGCCAGCGGTCCGCCCCGCGCGGCCGGCCGACCGGGAGCGACAGCGGCAGGCCGAGCAGGCGCCGTCCGGCCCCGATCAGCACCCGCCGGGTGGCGCCGACCAGCCCGAGTGCGCCGAGCAGCCCCGCCCACAGCAGCAGGCACAGCAGCACCTTCACGGCAGCAGGCCCGTGGTGCCAAGCCAGTGCCGGGACAAGCGCCGGAACCATCAGCGGAATGCTCACCGGCACCACGGCCATCGCGAACAGCGCCCCCGTGTAGGTGCTGCCGCGCAGTAACGCTCCCACTCCCGGAATACGGATTCCCCTCACCATGGCCACCAGTATTGCCACAGCCCCGGCGGCCCGCCTCCCCCGATCGGGGGACCGGAATCTCCCGCCTTTCCGCGATGTCGTCCGCGCTTTCCCGAACGAGGATCGTCCCGGAACAACCCGACGGAAGGATCCTTGATGAACCCTCGGAACAAGGGCGTGGCAGTGTTCCTGGCCCTCACATTCGGCGTCGGCTGGGCCTGGCTGCTGCTGGCCCGACTGGTGCTGCGGCTCTCACTGGTGAACCCGCTGGCCCAACTGCCGTTCGCGATACTGCCGGCCGTGGCCGCGGTGGTGGTGCGCCGCTGGGTCACCCGCGAGGGGTTCCGGGACGCCGGGCTGGCCCTGCGGCTGCGCCGCGCCTGGCCGTACTACCTTGCCGCCTGGATCGGCCCGTTGCTGCTCGCCGGTGCTACCGTCGGCCTGGCCGCACTGCTCGGCCACCACCCGGACTTCGGCCAACTCACAGGCATGGCACCGGGTTTGCCTGGCTGGTCGATACCGCTGCTGCTGACCGTGGCCGCCGCCGTGCTGACACCGCTGTACTGGGGCGAGGAGTTCGGCTGGACCAGCTACCTGCGGCTACGGCTACTGCCCGGCCGCCCGTTGCTCTCCGTCCTGGTCACCGGCCTGATCTGGGCCGCCTGGCACTACCCGCTGGCGCTGCTCGGCTATCTGCACTTCGCCCACATGGCCACCGGGCTGGCGGTGTGGACGGCCTCCATCCTCTGCCAGGAGTGCCTGCTCGCCTGGCTGCGCACCCACAGCGGCAGCATCTGGCCGGCCGCACTGGCCCACGCGGGCAACAACATGGTGCTCACGCTGCTGGTCAACCTCCTGCTGAGCGGCCGCAACCTGGACGACACCGCCCTCACCCTGCTCCCGGTGCCCGCACTCGCCCTGGCCGCCTACGCCACCACCCGCGGACTGCGCCGCTCAGCCACCGCCGGGGCCACCGCGTAACGGTGCCCGGTGGCCATCCACGCGGGCCGGCAGGACGGCTGCGTGACCGGGCTGCGGAACCTGCTCGACGCGCACGGTGCGAACCCGACCGTCGACGGTTCCTTCGGCCCGGCCACCACCACGGCCGTGCAGAACCACCGGACCTCCGCCCGACTCGCCGCCGACGGCTACGCCGGCCCCGCGGCCAAGGCCTCGCTGTACGACCTCCCCGCCCCGGTGACCCCGCCCTCCCAGGGCGCCGGCCCGTACGCGGCGGTCACCGCTCCCCCCTCCGGGACTGCCCGGAAACCACGGGCGGCAAGCCTGTCGCGGCCGTGCGCGGTTGCAGTGTGAGCCTGATGCGCTGGGTATCGGTGTGCCCGCGCTTTCCGTCTGCGCCCAGCTCCACGACCCAGAAGCGCACCTTGGCACCCCCTTCCCCGGATCGCTCCAGCGCCAGGGAGACCTCCAGTTCGATCTCGCCCAGCTCGAACTGGATCGCCTGGCCGGCGCCGTCGGCCACGGCCTGCTCCAACTGGCCCCGCAGATCACGGATGACGTCCGACAGTTCGATCACTGGTTGCCCCCAGGGTGGCTCGGGAGATGGACGAAGCCTCACTATAGGGCCGCGAGGAGGAACGCATGACGATTAATCATGATGGGCAACTCCCCGAAGTGAGCGGCGAGTTCGGTGTCCGAAAATCGTCCCGCGGAGCCGGGGTCCGGCCGGCTGAGGCGGGCCGGTGACGGGGCTGCGCGGCGAACGGGCCGCGGAGGTGATCGTCCGCCGGGCCGACGGCGGCGAGGAGCGCGGGTCCGGCTACCTGGTGCGTGACGGGGTGCTGCTGACCGCCGCACACGTGGTGTCCCGGGCCGCCGGCATCCAGGCCCGGTTCGAGGCGGACCGGGCGGGCGAATGGACCGCACGGGCGCAGGTGCTCTGGTCGGATCCCCGCGCCGACGTCGCCCTGCTCGCCCTGGACCAGGGCGGGGGCGGGCCCGGGCGGCGGGTCAGGCCGGCGCGGTTCGGGGCGGTCCGCGAGACCGACTCGGGCCTGCGCAGCAGCGCGCTGGGCTTCCCCCTGTTCAAGCTGCGCGACGACCCCGGCGGCGTGACGCGCTACCGGGACTCCTGCCACGCCCGCGGCGAGATCGCGCCGCTGGCCGACCGCCGGGAGCGGACCCTGGAGCTGCGGGTCCAGGAACCCGAGCGGGACCCGGACCCGCTCCATTCGCCCTGGGAGGGCATGTCGGGAGCGGCCGTGTGGGCGCACGGCCGGATCGTCGGGGTGGTCACCCTGCACCGCCGCGAGGAAGGCCTCGGCACGCTGACCGTCAGTCGCGCCGACGGGTGGGCGAAGGCGGCCGGCGAGGCCGGCCGTGAGGCGCTGCGCCGCGCCGGGGTGGCCACCGCACTGCGGCCGGCGGTGCCCTGGTGGCGCGACCGGCGGCTGGTCCTCGGGACGGGTGCCGGGACGCTCGCCGTGGTCCTGACCGTCTGGCTCGGTGTGGCCCGGCTCACCGAACAGCCGCCGTTGCGCTTCCGGATCCTCGGCGCGTGCGGCCACGTCGGCCAGCAACTGGGCAACGAGTCGGCCGGTTTCACGCCTGACGGCCGCTACACCAACGAGATCCTCGCGCCCGACGGGAAGGTCTTCCCGCTCGCGGCGTCCGGCGAGAGCGGCACCGTGGCGAAGGACGGCTCACTGGGCTGGAGCTGGGTCTGCGCGAGCACCGACGCCGAGGGCACGTACCGGGCCCGGGTCACCGACGAAGCGAGTCACCGGCGCACCGGCTGGGCGACCTTCGAGGTCGGGCACCTGACGCCGTACACCTGCGCGTTCCGGCAGGAGAACGGCCTGTGGTACGCCGGGATCAGCCGAACCGTGACCGCCCTGCTGGGGCCCGGGGCGACCGGCACGGACGACGTCGCCGAGGCACAGTGCCTGCTCCAGCGCCTGGGTTTCCCCCTCGGGGCGCGGGGGATCGACGGCCAATACGGGAGCTACACGCAGCAGGCCGTCAGCTCGCTCCAGCAGCAGGGCGGGATCGCGATGGACGGGATCCTCGGGCCGTCCACCTGGCAGTTGCTGCGCACCCGTGCGCCGCAGGGCCGTTGAAAATGTCGGCCGGCGCCCGGTGGCGCCGGGTGCGAACCGGGCGCCGGCCCGGCCGTGGCCGGGGCGGTCTCGACCGCCCCGGCGGGCTCGACACCGGCTCGATGGCCAAGCCCAGGTGGCAGCCAAGCAGGCCAGGCCACGCTGGTGGCCGCCCGAGCTACGGCACCGGATCCGTCGGCGCAGCCAGGAGCCGGGGCGGAAGTGGGGAGCGGTGAGGTACTCGCCCGTCGTACAAGCCGTACAGGCAGGAGAGGGCCACGACGCAACTCTGGGTCCAGATGCGTTGCGCCGTCGCCCGCTCCTGGTGGTCGTCGCGCGCCGGGTAGCCGAAGGCGCCGGTGGGGTGCTGCTGACAGAGCAGGAAGTCGACCCCGTCGCGGGTGACACGGTGATCGGCCCAGCCGAGCAGCCCCAGCCCTTGAAGGAGCGCGGCGACCTCTTCGAGCCGGTAGCTCCGGCAGGCGGCCGGCAGCGCGGCTGCGAACCGCTCCGCGACGGAATGCCAGGCGGAGGCGTCCTTGCCGAAGCGAAGCGGTTGGCCGTCGGCATACTGCGCCAAGGCCACGGCAGTGACCGCGGGCGCCTGGTTCTCGGCCAGCAGGTCCGCAGGGGCCGCGGAGGCGAGGAGGGAGTCCGCCTGCTGCTCAGTGAGCCAGCCCAGGTCCCGCAGTCGCCCGACTCCGCCGGCGGCGGCCGTGGGAACGGCGGTGAGTCCGGTGAGCGCTGCTGCCGTGCCCGCCAGGAACCGGTCGAGGGAATCGCAGGCCAGTCCACAGGCCGACAGGCCCCGCGCGCACTCGGCAACCACGTCCACGCCCTGCCTGCCCCAAGCCAGTGGTGGGGCAAGGGCGTTGTCGGCGTGCTGCACGAGACTGGCGAGAGCTCGGGCGGCGAGTTGCGGCTCCCCCACCGAGCGTGCGGCTCGCGCGGCTGCGCCCGCTGCCGGGACCGCGTCGTCGAAGGGCGCCTCGAGGGCGGTGTCGGTCAGCCAGGCGGTGGCACACCGGATCGCGGCTCCAAGTCGTCCGTTGCCGGCGGACCGGGGAGGTGAGGGGCGCGGCTGCCGGATCACGGCCGCGTCACGGGCGAGGTGCCCGGCCAGCGCTGCGACGATCGTGGTGTGATAGCCGGTGGCCCAGTCGCGGTATTCCGCGTCGCCGTCCTCGAGTTCCGGCGGGAGGATGCCGTCCGGCCCGGCGACCCGCCCGCTGGGTTCCTGCACATCGGCGAGAAAGGCCCAGGCCCGTTCCATCTCGGCTGAGTCCTGGATCCCCAGGCACAGGAGGCAGCAGAGCAGTTCGGCGACGAGGTCGGCGTTCTCCTTCCGGCGGCACAGGAGGCTGAGTGCTTCCAACAGTTCCACGGCCTGGGGCAGACCGAACCCGGTGGGCCACCGGGGATCGCGCCGGCCGAAATCGGTGGCGTAGAACACGGTGTGCGTGACCGCGTAAATGTCGCCGTCGCTCAGCTTCAGCACGGACGGATCCGCACAGAGCAGGGAGAAGGGCAGTACAGCGTCGTCTGCCGGCATTCCGTGATCGACTCCGGCCAGCTCCAGCGTGTGCAGCAGATCCAGCTGCCGAAACGGAACGCGCTCGAAGCAGGCCGCATAACGCCCGGAGACCGCTTGGCCGATGAGGCGCTCGAATTCGCTGTCGCGCTGCCCGCACAGCCGCTGTGACGCGTAGGCGCCTGCGTACAGAAGCAGGGCCCGCTCGTCGCGTGCGACGAGCTCACGGTACGAAGCGCGGGCCGTCACCGCGGTGATCTGGTCGAACAGCACCCGGTAGGCGTCGTCGTCGAAGGATCCGGACTCCGCCCGGGCGCGGAGTCCGACCAGCAACGCGACCTCGACGAACGCCTTGCGGACGAACAGCGTGCGCCTCGTGTCGGCGGTCTCGGGGTCGAAGCGGGTGCGGTGTGCGGCCAGCCAGGAGACCGCTCCGTGTTCCACCGTGCGCCGCATGTCGGCCACAGCCGCCCTCCTGATGAGTCGTTCGGCCCCGGCCGTACGGTTGCCTGACGCGGGCACCCCCGTACGCCGCAGTCCGAAACTAGGCCTGCGCGGCCTCCTCGGCCACGGACGGGACGACGAGCACGTACTTGTCCCAGGCCAGCACATAGCCGGAGATTTCTCCGAGCGTGGTGGTCGCACTCACCAACTGCTCCAGAGTGGTGTTCATGTTTATCAGTCCGCTGCCCTGGAGGAAGGCGAGAGCGGCCCGGGCGTCGACAGCTGGGCAGTTGTTCATGACGAACCTCCATCGAGGAAACGATTTCCGTGGATTCCCGTCTTGCGAAACGCTTGCCCTCAATCATGTCAACCATTTGCGCGAGTGTCATCGGCGAATGTTCAGATTCACCCGTACAGACCATCATGAATACAATATTTCTACTGTTCTGGCGGTGCGGATTCCGTGCTTTCCCGGTCGGGACATCTCCGTGGACTCCGCGATCGCCCGCACGCACCGGCACGCGGCCACAGCTCGTCCAGCGCCCAGCTCAGCCACGGTGACACCAGCGGGCCATGACCGGCCGTCGCACGGGTCAGCAGCGGTGGAGATCACGAGGTGCTCCCGGGTCTGCGGCCATCTGCCGACGGCTTGCCGCCGACATACGGGCACAATGGGGATCCATGCCAGTTTTGTACCGATAGATTTACATCGTGATCGTCATTGCGCGGTTGCGGCGCCGTCGTTCTCCCGCTGGCCGGTGGGAAGCCTTGCTGTCGCCGGTGGTACTCACCGCGGTCATCGCCAGCCTGGCGTTCACCACGCCGAGGGAGGTCGCCTTCAGCCGCTTCCTACCCATCGTCCCTGCCGTCGCCGCCTCCATGTGGCCGGTGCTTCCCACCGCCCTGCTGGGGATGCTCTGCCTTCTGATCATGGTCGGCCTCAGCCTTGTCTACCCGGATCTGGGGACGTGGTGGACGGCTGCGGCCATCGTCGCGGGCACCGTGGTCGGCGCGTACGCAAGCTACGTCCGGCTCAAGCGGGAGCAAGCCCTCCTGCAGATCCGGCTCGTCGCAGACGCTGCGCAGGGTGTGCTGTTGCGCCCCCTGCCGCACCGCATCGGACGCGTCGAGATCGAGTCGCTGTACCTGGCGGCCGCAGCGCAGGCCCGCATCGGCGGTGACTTCTACGAGGCGGTCGAAACACCGTACGGGGTCCGGCTGCTCATCGGCGATGTGCGGGGCAAGGGGCTGTCCGCGGTGTCGTCGGCCTCGGCGGTGGTCAGCTCCTTCAGAGAGGCCGCCTACGACCTGCCCGACCTGTGCGGCATCGCGCGCCGTCTGGAAATCGGCATGACCCGCCACAGCGCTGTGTACCCCGCCAAGGATCTGCCGGAGCGTTTCGCCACCGCCCTCCTCGTCGAGATCCCGCACGAGGGCGGCTGCCTCAGACTCCTCAACTGCGGGCATCCCCCGCCGCTGCTCCTGCACCGCGGGGAGCTTCGCGTCCTGAGTCCGACCGCCCCCTCGCCGCCTCTCAATCTCGCGTCGCTCGTCGGCAACCACTACAGGATCGACACCACCGCCTTCGACGCCGGCGACCACCTGCTCCTCTACACCGACGGTGTCACCGAGACCCGCAATCACAGCGGCGAGTTCTTCCCGCTGCCCGACTGGCTACGGCAGCAGACAGCAGCGCCGCCCCGCGAACTGCTGGACAGGCTCCACCGGGACCTCCTCCGCTACAGCAGCGGAGGACTGCACGACGACATCGCAGCCCTCGCCGTACGCCTCCACGCGCATCCGGACCGCGAAGTTCCCCGGGCATCCGATTCGGATGTCACTTGACGCCCGCAGGAGCAGGCTGTCCTCGCCCTGCCCCTGCATTCTCCGGGGCGACGTCGGTGGTCCGGCGGGCCTCGCAGGCGGCGACGCCGCGCCGGTTCCCGCTCAGCGGTGGTGGACCTCCAGGAAGGTGCGGACCGCCGACTCGAGGGCACCCTCGATCCAGGCCGGCTTGAGGCTGGTGTGCTCGCCGGCGAAGTGGACGCGGCCCTCCGGGGTCCGGGTGGCCGGGTGGAGCTCGTGCAGCTGGCCGGGGGTGATGATGGCGGCCTCACCGAGGGCGTACCGGGCGCGTGCCCAGGACTGGGTGGCACCGACTCCGGTGAACTCCCGCCGCACGCGCGGCCCCAAGAGCCGCTCCAGGTCGTCGAGGGCGAAGGCGTACCGCTCGCCCGGGGTGAGCGAGTCCCAGCGCGCCGCGTCGTCCGACCAGGTGTACGAGGCGAGCACCACGCCGCCCGATGAGCCCTCCGGGGCGTGCGAGGGGAGGTAGGTGAAGCGGCTGGGGCTGTCGCTGACGCAGCCGCCGCCGGTGAAGCCGTCCAGGCCCTCCTCCCAGAACCGGTGGTGGAACTCGAGCAGAACCTTGGTGGCCGAGTCGTAGTGCAGCTCCGCGACGGCCCGGCGCTTGGTGTAGGACATCAGGGGCTCGATCCTGCAGAACCGCAGTGCGCTGAACGGGACGGTGACGATCGCGTAGTCGCCCTCGAAGGTCTCGGTGGGAGCGACGGGAGCGCCGTCGCAGGAGTCCTCGTCTCCGCTCTCCGCGACCGTCTCGATGGTGACCTTGCCGGCGTCCTGCACCAGGCGGGTCATCCGGTGACCGGGACGCAGGTCGTCCCGGAGCGGGGCGGCGAGCGCGTCGGTGAGCATCGCGGTGCCGCCCTCCAGTTCCCAGTAACGGTTGGTGGGGCTGATCACCGCGTGGTCGATCAGGGTGGGGATCAACGAGTAGTGCAGCCGAGAGGTGAGGTTCTCCAGGGTGCCGGCGGCCTGGACGGACGCCGGGTCCCAGCCGGCTTCCTCGCGCAGGAAGCGGCGGGTGGAGTGGTAGCCGTAGGTGGAGAAGATGCGGGTCCAGGCGTCCAGCCGGTGGCGGATGTCGCCGTCCCGGACCGAGACCCGCTCGAACGCCTTGTCGAGGGCGCTGGCGGTGGTGGAGTCGAACCGGGCGCCGAAGGAGCGGTTGACCACGGCCGGCGAGTGGGCGTACGCGGCGCGGGTGGTCCGGGTGCCGTTGACGTAGATCAGGCTTCGGAAGCAGGCCGCGGGCGGGGTGAACGTCCGGTCCGGACCGTTGCTCCAGGTCTCCCCGGTGAACGAGCGGTACTTCACCGGCGGAACGGCGCCGGTCGGGCCGGCGCCCGGCGCGACGTCGGCGTTGTAGAACAGCCGCCGCTTCAGGCCGAGTTTGTCGGCGAGCGCCAGGACGAGCGGGTGGAAGTCGGGCAGGCGCATGGCACCGGCCTCGGCGTGCAGCCTGGGGTCGGCGAAGATGCCGCGGAAGGTCTTGATCCGGCCGCCGACCCGGTTGGCGTTGGCCTCGATGACGGTCACCTCGTGACCGGCCTGCTTGAGCAGCGTCGCGACGGTCAGCCCGGCGACACCCGCACCCACCACCAGCACCCGCTTCCGGTCGGTACGGGGCGGCAGTTGGCCGTCGATCAGGATGCGCAGGTATTCGAGGGTCAGGTCGGTCTGCCCGTCCGCACCGACCATGAGCATCTCGCGGGCCAACGCGCGGCTGACCGCCTCGTCGGCCACCGGGCCGACGCTCGGCGCGTACGCGGGCACCGTGGCCGCCACGCCCCGGGTGCCGAGGCCGACCGCGGCCGCGGCGGCCGCGGCGGCCGACCCGAAGAGGGCACGCCTCCCCGGTCGGGGCTGCCAAAGGACGGCGCTCGACTCGCCGGACCGGTTCACAGCGGGCTGACTCACGTTTTCTCCTGACGAAGGCAGTTGAGACATCGCCCAAGCAACGCCCGACCACCGCACGCCGCAACGCCGACCTCCCGAAGATCACCCGCACCGGTCACGCCCAACACCGTTGCGCTCAGCAGCGGATGAGGGAGCAGCGCGCCATGCCGGAGTCACGCCCATCCGATGGACCCGGTCGGGTCGGAATCCGCGCACGCCCGGCGGGTCGTGATCCGCAGCAAAGACGATGAGGTAAGCAGGAAGACATAAGTGATGAAACATCGCTTATGCGGATCGATCAATCCTCACCAGGAGACACACAATGCGCCGTTTCAAGGCACTGAGGCCGGTCGCGGGGACCGCCCTGGCCGCTGTCCTCGCCTGCGCGCCACTCGCACATGCTGCCGCCCCGACCCCCGGCCCCCTCGGTGGCGAGGGCGAGGGCAAGGGCAAGGTCATCCAGCTCGTCGCCCTCCTGCGACAGGCGGCCACCATCCCCGCGGACGGGCCCGGGCTGAACCTCGGTGACCGGCAGGTCGGCAACGACGAGCTCTTCCAGAACGGCCAAAAGGTCGGCAGCGACGGCTTCGTGTGCACGGTCACCAGCCTTTCACCGGACGAGCGGGAGTGCGAGATCACCCTCCACCTGCCCAAGGGCGACGTCGCCCTCCAGGGGCTCGCCCCAGTGATCCACAGCTTCCCCACCCAGTTCACGCTCGCGATCACCGGCGGCACCGGCGTCTTCAGGAACGCCCGCGGTTTCGTGACCGGCACCAATGTCAACCCCACGGAGACGGACATCACGCTCCACCTCACCTAGCGATGCCCGGGGCGGCGACCGCGACGCCCCGCCACCGGCAGACTCCGGCGGCCCGGCCACCCCGACAACCGGGGCACGGCCGAGGCCGCCGAGTGCTGCGCGCTGAGGGCCAGGAGCACCACCTCGCGTGCCTCGCCGACGCCCGCCACCGGGGCGACGCCTACAGGCCGTTCGACATCATCCCGGAGATCACCCACCGCTTCGCCAAAGGCCGCGAGTGCGCGAACGGCACTCGCGGACCTTCGCGTCGTAGTCGTGGACGACCTGGACCCGGGTGCAGGATCCCGCCGACGCCGACCGCAGGGTCGGACGGCCGCGCCTCCCGCCCAGATGTCTGGCGGGAGGCGCGGCCGTCCGACCGGGTGACTGCTCACACTGCCGGCTCTGTCAGAGGGAGTTCTGTGAGGGTGTGAGCGGTTCGTCCCGTTGTGTCGAAGTCTGCTGCCAGCCACGGGGGTTGACGTCCGGCGAGGATGCGGTCTCC
>NZ_JBSFGU010000085.1:0-16078 GCF_053596725.1 Kitasatospora sp. NPDC001660
AGCGGCTCCACCTCGTGGAAGGAGCCCTCGTCCAGGAGCAGGTCGATGCGCTCGCGGGCGGTCAGCTTGCCCTTCGCGTGCTGCGCCTCGGTGGCGGCGGTGAGGCCGTGCCGGACGTCCTGGCGGATCAGGTCGAGTTCGGCGACCCGGGCGGCCATGGTCATGGGGGGCTCCTTGGGTACGCCCGCGTCAGCGGGTGCGGAGGGCGAGGTGCTCGCAGAGGGCGAGGAGGGCGCGGCGGGCCGGGAGGTCGGGCAGGGCGTCCAGGGCGGCACGGGCGCGGTCGAGGCGGCGGTGCATCACGGCCACGGTCTCGGTGAGCGCGTCGGAGCGCTCGAACAGCTCCAGCGCGCGCGGGACGTCGGCGGCGGGGACGGGGCCGGCCGCGAGCAGGGCGCGCAGCTCGGCGTCAGCCGGGTCGGCGCCCTCGCGGGCGAGCAGGACGGGCAGGCTGGGCACGCCGGCGAGCAGGTCGGTGCCGCGCGGCTTGCCGCTGAGCTCGGCGGGCCGGCGCAGGTCCAGCAGGTCGTCGGCGACCTGGAAGGCGATGCCGAGCTGCTCGCCGTACTCGGTGAGCGCCGCGGCGGCGGAGGCGGGCGCGCCGGCCTGGACGGCGCCGATGGCCAGCGACATCGACAGCAGGGCGGCGGTCTTGCCGGCCGCCACGTGGAAGTAGTGGGTGACCGGGTCCACGTCCGGTCCGGGGCCGGTGAGTTCGCGCAGCTGGCCGGAGACCAGGCGCCCGGCGGTCCGGGCGTTCAGGTGGACGGCGGCGGGGCCGAGGTCGGCGGCGAGCTGGGCGGCCCGGGCGAGCAGCCAGTCGCCGCTGAGCACGGCGGCGCGCTCGCCCCAGCGGGCGTGCACGCTCGGCACGCCGCGCCGGGTGGCGGCGCCGTCCATGACGTCGTCGTGGCAGAGCGAGGCGAGGTGGACGAGCTCGGCGATCGCGGCGGCCTGCGGGACGCCCGGTGCCCAGGGATCGCCGAACTCGGCGCCGAGCAGCACCAGCAGCGGGCGCAGCCGCTTGCCGCCGGCGGCGGCGAGGTGGCCGGTGAGGGTGCCGACGCGCGGGTCCAGGGCGTCGTGCGCGCTGGCCTGGAGCCACGTCTCGGCCCGGGCCAGCGCCTCGCGCAGCCGGGTCTCGAACTCTGGTTCGGTCAGTTCGAGCCGGTCCAGCAGCTCGGCGGCGGACAGTTCCGGGGTGGCGGAAATCCCGGCGCCGGCCCCGGATTCGTACATTTGTCCGGCCGTCATGCGGAAACCCCCTCTGCGGCCTCGCCGCGCTGGATTCCAGGTGCAGGTGTCTGTGCATTCCAGGTGCCCGTGCATGACGGGTGTCCGTGCATGGCGGGTGTCCGTACGACAGCTTCGAACGGGTGCGCACCGGTGTTCAACAGCGCTGTCAGGAAGGTGCCAGTAGGGCCGTCGGCCGAGGCTTGACCAGGGAATTGTCAGCTTCCTGCCAAGATTTCCGCGGACCGGCCGACCCGGGACGTCCGCCGCTTACGCTCCCTGGCGATCACCCACCAGGAAGGCACGGAGAATTGCGCACCCGAATCGTCCTCGCCGCCGCACTCGCCGCCGGCGCCCTCGCGCTGACGGCCGCCCCGGCCACCGCCGCCACCGCTGCGACCGGGGCGGCCCCGGCCCCGGCCGGGAAGGACTGCGGTGAGCTCAGGCTGACGAGCGAACTGCCCGCACCGCCGGCCGGGATGGCCGTGCAGCAGCAGGTCACCGTCGGCGCCGACTGCAAGCCGGTGCTGGGCGAGGTCAAGCTCGTCCCGGCCGGGGCGGGCGTCGCCGCCCGCTCGGCCCGGGCGGCCGCCGCCGCGGACGCCGGCACCGCGCGGCAGTTCAAGAGCTCCAACGAGTGGTTCGACTGCTGCAACATCCGGATGACCGGTCTGTACACGACCTCGTCGTGGACCACCGACGGCACCCGGATCAGCACCGCGAACACCGACGCGACCCAGCAGTGGAACCGCGAGCCGTGGAATGCCGGCTGGTCGCTGAAGTCCGCGACGAAGAACACCGACTGCACCGCGGACTGCGCCGTCTCGCACACCCAGGCCGACGCCGAATTCACCTACAAGGGGATATTCGACGTGACCGGGGCGTGGTACGCGAACACGATGCACTCGTACATCGACCTCAATGCGGACGGCACCGCGACGTGCCGTTTCGAGACCGAGACCCGGCACACCTTCATCGGCTGGAACTGGCAGCACAGCTGTCAGTGACCGGAATTCCCGGAATTTCCGGGTGAGCTGGGCGCGGCGACCGTGAGGAGCCGCGCCCAGCTGTCGTGACGGCCCTTCTCGCCGATCATCCGGCCCTCGGCCTCCACCCACGCGTGGGCGGTGAACGGCGGGGCGGTGCGCACCCCGACGCACCAGGTGGGCCAGGTGCCCCGGGCCCGGCAGAGCAGGGTGACCGCGACCGAGCGCGGCAGGCAGCTGCGCAGCCCGTTCATGGCGAGGCTGGTGCTCAGCACGGCGTCCCGTACGGCGGCGGCCTCCTCGGCTGTGGCGGGCCGGGCACCCCGGCTGAGGACGGTCAGGACGCGCTGCAGCCGGTGCGCGGGCAGCAGAACGAGCAGCCGGGCGATGCCCACCGCCGTCCGGACCGCCAAGCGCTTCTGCAGGGGCGGGCGTTGGCTCCGGTCGTTTTCAAGGGCGAACGTGAAACTCATGCCGAGACCAGCCCGGCGGCCCGCATGCCGTCGACCAGTTCGGCCACGTCGGCCGCGGCCCGGTCCCGGTCGACGTCGAAGGCCTCGGTGAGGTTGTCGGCGGCGTCGGCCTCCGATCCGCCGTCGAGCAGGGTGCGGGCCACCACGGTGGCGGTGGGGTTGAGCTGCCAGTACCGGCCGATCTTGGCGTCGAGCAGGACTCCGCCGTACTCGGTCTCGGCCACCGTGAGGTGTTCGTGGTTGCGCAGCTTCATCGGTGGTGCATCTCCGTTCGGTGGGCTGCCGGCGCGTGGCCGCCGGTGTGCGGCCGTCGGTGGTCAGGCGGTGCGGAGCCAGGCTTCGCAGGCGAGCGTGGAGGTCAGGGGGTTGTAGGCGAGTTCCGGTGAGCCGGGGGTGCGGCAGATGCGGCTCAGTGCCTCGGCGTCGACCAGGCCGGCCCGGGCCAGCGCGCTGTCCTCCCACACCGCCGCCAGCTCCTCGCGGTGCCGGTAGAGGCCGAGGGTCGCGTCGGGTGAGCCGTCGCCCTTGGTGCGGCGGGCGAGGCTGCGGTCCGGGACGATCCCGCGCATCGCCTCGACGAGCAGCGGCTTGTAGGCCCAGGGCGTCGCCCGCAGTTCGGGTCGGGCGCTCAGGGCGGCGTCGACGACCCGGTCGTCGAAGTACGGGTTCGCCACCGGCACTCCGGCCTGGCGGCCGATCTCCTCCAGTCCCCGCATCTCCTGCGTCCCGGCGTAGATGCCGGCGAGGTCGTGGTGCCGGCCGCGGGTGGCCGCGTACGGCTCGACGGTGGGGGCGGCCCCGGCCAGGGCCCGTTCGACCAGCTCCAGGCAGTCGGGGGTGAACCACGAGGGGATCACCGGGTGGTGCAGCCAGCCGAAGGACGGGCGGCTCGGATCCAGGGAGCCGGAGCTTCGGGTGCTCAGGGCCGCGAAGGAGGAGCGGAACGAGCGGCGGTCCAGCAGGGCCCGCAGGACCGCGTGGCGCGGCCAGCCGAACAGGGTGCGGTAGCCGCGCAGGGCGCCGAGGGTGAGCAGTGGGCGGGCCGGCAGCAGGGCGTGGTAGTCGACCGCGCTGCCGAGGAACAGGTGGTCACCGCCGTTGCCGGTGAGGTGGAGCCGGGAGCCGCGCTCGGCCATCCGCTCGATGAAGTGGGCGACCCGGTCGCGGCTGACGACGATCCCGACCGGGGTGTCGTGCCGGCCGCGGTCGGTCATCGCCCCGCTGTAGAAGAGCGGGAGTTCGCTCTCGGGGGCGAGGAGGTGCTCGGTGTCCACGAGGCGTTCGGCGGCGAGCCGGGCCCAGTGGGCGTCGTCGTTCTCGGACTCGTCGCCGGCGCCGGTGCAGGCGATGAGCTTCGGGTTCCCGGGGCCGCCCGCGGCCAGGAAGCACAGTGACGTGGAGTCGAGCCCGCCGGACAGGTCGGCGCTGATCAGGCCACCGTCGGCGGTGCGCAGGGCGACGGCCTCGGTGAGCGTCGACCGGACGTCGCGGGCCGCCTCGGCGAGGCCCCGGACCGGCTCGGGCGGGTGGTGCCAGCGCCGCTGCCCGGGCGACAGGCCTTCGCGAAGCTCCAGGCACCGGCCGGGCGGGACGGGCCGCACACCGTGCCACATGGCGCGGTCGGCGAACGGCGCCGGCAGCGGGTTGAGCAGCCGCAGCGCGACGGAGGTGAGGTCGGGTGCGGCGCCCGCCAACCGGGCCAGTTCGGCCGCGCGGTCGCCCGCGACGATGGTGTCCGCGATCTCGGTCCAGGCGATCCGGCGGGTGCCGTACGCGGTGCCCTGGACCCGCAGCGCACCGGCGGTGGCGGCCACCAGGTGGAACTGGCCGGGGAGTTCGAGAGCGATCCGGTCCAGGCCGGCCAGTTCGCGCACCGGGGCGATCCGCTGGGCCAGATCGGCCTCGGTGGCGCCGAAAGTGCCGATCAGGGCGACCGTCAGGTGGGAGGACCGGGCGACCAGGAGCTCCCCGGCCGGCCAATGTCCGACGATCCAGGGCCGCCCGGAGGCGTGGGGGATGACATCGAGTTCCGGGCGGTCGGCGCACAGGCGCCGGGCCACGGCGCACGCGGCCGCGCTGTCTGGGAACGCGAGGAAGAACGGTGTGCCGTGGCCGGACATCACATCAGCTCCAGTTCTCGCCGATCACATCATCTGGCCGTGGAAGAAATCCCAGCTGAAGATTCCCTTCCAGCCGGTGACGGCGCGGAACGAACCAGCGGCCTCGAAAATCGGAGTCTCGTACTGCTTCTTGGACATGATTTTTTCTCCTTTTCCGGGAGGGATCGTGGGGATCGCCCGGAGTTCTTTCCGGGGTGTTTCCCCGACGAAGAGTCTCGGCCCGAACGAGCCGCGGCTCAACGGCGTTGGCCTGAAGTGACGGGGAACGCGGAATTCCGCCGGTAATTCCAAGATCGGCTGGCAGTGAGTGGACAGTCGATCGGATGTTGCACGGATGGCCGGATCCTGGCAGCAAGCTGTCAGCGCCACCGGAAAGGCACAGGTCAGCGCCATACGATTTATGGCCAGCATGCACCTGACGATCTGATTGGCAGTGTCATATGACAATCGAAGCCAGCCGACCCCTGGCCCCCGGAGCCGCCCTGGACGGCACGCCCCCGCCGCCGCGCTGGGCGGTCTGGGTCGCGCACGCGGTGCCGCTGATCGCCCTGCCCTCGACGCTCTGGCGGCTCGCGATGACCCTCGGCGTGCCCGTCGGGTACAGCGAGGAGGTGCTGCGCCACGACTACGGCATCCCCGGCAACGGCTACCTCGTGCTGCCGGCCATCTGCCTGATCCAGGAGGGCGCCGCCCTGCTCACCCTCGGACTCGTCCGCGACTGGGGCATCGTCGCCCCGCGCTGGCTGCCGCTGATCGGCGGCAAGCAGGTCCGCACCTGGGCCGCCGTCACGGCCGCACTGCTCGGCGCCGCCATCCTCACCGCAGTGACGGTCAGCCAGGCCGCAGTGTGGGACAGCGTCGACAGCGAGAACCTCAAGGGCGCGCACCGGGCCGTCATGGGCTGGCTCTACATGCCGCTGCTGCTGTGGGGCCCGCTGCTCGCCGTCGTGACGTTCAACTACGCCTCGCGTCGGCGCCGTACGGCATGAGCGAGCGAAGCGAGCGAATCATGGAGCGGTGCGTCTGGGCGAATGCCCCTGCCGAGCGGTGGGGGCACCTCCCAGCCGCCAAGGCTGGGGGAGAGGCGGGAGCATGAGCGCCGCGGCGATCGTTCTGCTGGGGGCGCTGTCGCTGTTCGTCTTCGTCACCGGCCTCGCCTCGGGCGCACGCCGGCTGCTCGGGGTCCGACTGGGCAAGGGGCGGGCGATCGCCACCGGCGCGGTCGGGCTGGCCAGCGGCAGCCTGGTCAGCTACCCGCTGCGCGACGTGCAGCCCTTCGCCCTGGTGACCCTGGAGATCGGGGTCTCCCTGGTGGTCGCCATGCTCTTCCTGGCGGCCACCGAGGTGCTGCTGCCCTCGTCCCCGATGCGCGGACTGGCCCGGCTGCCCGGCTCACTGCGCCGCCAGGTGGCCCGCACCCGGCGCTACGGCCGGCTCAGCCGGATATTCGTCCGGCACGGCCTCGGCCGGTTCCTCAGCGGACGCACCCGGCGCGGGCCCGGGGCCGCCGCCGAACGGGCCGTGCTGGCGGCCTCGCTGCGGCTCGCACTGGAGGAGGCCGGGGTCACCTTCGTCAAGCTCGGGCAGGTGATGTCGACCCGCTACGACCTGCTGCCGCCCGAGTTCATCGCCGAACTGAGCCTGCTCCAGGACCAGGCCACCCCGGAGCCCTGGGAGTCCGTCGAGCAGGTGCTGCGCGAGGAACTGGGCGCCGCGCCGGACGAGGTGTTCGCCGAGTTCGACACCAAGCCGTACGCGGCCGGCTCGATCGCCCAGGTCCACCGGGCCAGGCTGCCCGGCGGGCAGCACGTCGCGGTCAAGGTGCAGCGCCCCGGCGCGCGCGAGATCGTCGTCGACGACCTGGACATCCTCTACCGCTTCGCCGAGCGCCTGGAGCAGCACACCGAGTGGGGCCGCAGCGTCGGCGCCGTCGCGCTGGCCCAGGGCTTCGCCGTCTCCGTGCACGAGGAGCTCGACTTCCGCATCGAGGCCCGCAACACCATGGCGGTGGCCGCGGCCATCGAGCAGGCCGGCGGCAACCCGATGGTCCGGGTGCCCGAGGTGCACGAGCGGCTCACCGGCAAGCGGGTGCTGGTCAGCGAGTGGATGACCGGCATCCCGCTGCACGCCGCGCCCAAGGTGCTGGACGAGCGCGGGCTGGACCGCAAGGCGCTGGCCGGCGCGCTGCTGGAGTGCCTGCTCGGCCAGATCATGACCAGCGGCGTCTTCCACGCCGACCCGCACCCGGGCAACCTGCTGCTGCTCGACGACGGCACCCTCGGCATGCTCGACTTCGGCTCGGTCGGCCGGATCGACCGCTCGCTGCGGGCCACCCTGCGCGGCATGCTGCTGGCCCTGCACCGCGGCGACCCGGGCGGCCTGTCCGACGCGCTGATGGAGCTGGTGGTCCACCCCGAGCACATCGACGAGCGCCAACTGGAACGCGCCGTCGGCCAGTTCCTCGCCCGGCACTTCGCGCCCGGGGTCAAGCCGGACCGCGAGATGTTCGCCGACCTGTTCGCGATCGTCGCCCGGCACGGCATCAGCGTGCCGCCGGAGATCGCCGCCGTGTTCCGCGCCCTGGCCACTATGGAGGGCTCGCTCGACCGGCTGGTGCCGGGCTTCGACATCGTCGCCGAGGCCCGGTCCTTCGCCGTCACCCAGCACCTGCGCAAGCTCAAGCCCGAGACGCTCGGCCGCAACGTGGCGGAGGAACTCCTCGGCCTGGTGCCGATGCTGCGCCGGCTGCCGCGCCGGGTCGAGCGGATCGGTGCGGCCATCGAGGGCGGCCAACTGACCGTCGGCGTGCGGATGTTCGCCGACCCGGAGGACCGCCGCTTCCTGCGCTCGCTCGTCCACGAGGTCCTGCTCGCCTTCCTCGGCGGCGTGATCGGCCTGGTCGGCGTCCAGCTGCTGCGCACGAACGGCGGGCCGATGCTCAGCAAGGGGCTCGGGCTGTTCGAGCTCTTCGGCTACAACCTGCTGGTGATCAGCTCGGTGCTGGTGATGCGGGTGCTCTTCCTGATGATCGGGCCCAAGAACAGACGTTGAGCGTGCGGACGGCCGAGGCCCCTGCGCCCGGGATCTCCCGGGCGCAGGGGCCTCGCCCATGTTCAGATCGAGTTGCCGGGCTCGTCCAGCCACGGGCGGTGTTCACCGGCCACGGTCACGGTCATGCCGAACCGGGTGAGGTCCGGCCTGCCGTTGCGCACCCACCAGGCGTGGGCCGCCGTGACCTCGTCCCACAGGTCGCGCGGACCCGACTGGGAGACGGCGTGCTTGCCGTCCCAGTCGGCGAGGCGGCAGTGGGCGTAGGACACGCCGTCCCACACCTCGGCGCGGCCGGTGCCGAACCGGTCGTAGCCCGCCCAGACGTCCTGACGGAAGAGGCCCGGCATGCGCAGGCCGATCGCGAACGCCGCGTGCGTGTTCTCGGCCATCTCGGCGGGGTCGAGACCGGACGGGCCGTGGCGGATGTCCACGATGTCGAACTCGCCGCTGTCGGGCCGCTGGTCGCGCACCCACATGAACGACACGTCCTCGACGAACGGCCCGCTCGCCGACCGGCCGTCCTCGGACACCGTGAGCCGCAGCAGACCCCCGTTGCAGAACGGTGTGCCGTACGGGACGAGGATCACGCCGCCGGGTTCCACCTGCTCGATGGCGGCGGA
This sequence comes from Kitasatospora sp. NPDC001660, assembly GCF_053596725.1. Taxonomy (NCBI): domain Bacteria; kingdom Bacillati; phylum Actinomycetota; class Actinomycetes; order Kitasatosporales; family Streptomycetaceae; genus Kitasatospora; species Kitasatospora sp. NPDC001660. The sequence continues at coordinate 8,484 of NZ_JBSFGU010000085.1, forward strand.
CGGCACCCGCTGGACGGCCGCCGTGAAGTGGGCCCGCTGGAACGGCGCTCCCGCAGGGTGGCCGAGCGTGCCGTCACCGGCGAGGACCGTGGGGCGCAGACCGGCGGCGTGGAGCCGGTCCCACGCCCGGGCGGCGAGCTCGGGGTCGAGCTCGATGCTGGTCACGTGGCCGGCGCCGAGCTGGTGCGACAACAGGGCTGCCGTCCAGCCGGTCCCGGTTCCCACTTCGAGGACCCGCATGCCGTCGTCGGCGTCCAGGTGCCGGAGCATCTGGGCGACCACGGTGGGCATGGAGCTGGAGGAGGACGGGGTCGTGCCGTCGTCGTAGACCTGCGTCACGAGGGGAAGGTCGGCGGTGACCAGGCTGTCCCACCGCTCGGGCTCCTTCGCCCGGTCGGTCCACTCGCCCTCGTGGAGGACGCGGTCCGGGGTGAACATGGCGCGGGGAACGGCGCGGAACGTCTGCTCCCAGTCGGCCGGCAGGGCGTTGGACTGCCGCAGCGCATCGACGAGTTGGTTCCAGGACATGGCGGTCCTACTTCCCGGGCTTGGGCAGGTTGGTCGGCGGGGCGTCCCGCTGGCCGTCGTGCGGGGCCGTGTCGGGCTTGCCGGAGTGGCCCCCGCCGCTGCCCCCGCCCGCCTTGCCGGGCCCGTCGCTCCCCGATCCTCCGCCGTGCTTTCCCATCTCTCCTCCTTGGTGTCGCTGTTGGTGGTCGATGTGCCCGGCCCGGGCCCGAGTTGGGGCGGGCCAGGCGCGGGGGCTAGCTGGCCGGGGCGGCCGGGTGCATCGGACCCGGGGCCGGCGGTGCCGGCGACGGGGACGGTTCGGGAGTGGTCACGATGGTGTCTCCTCGCACTGAGGGTTCCCGAGGTCCGGATGGCGCCTCGGGGCTGTCCGGTGTTGCGGAACCCGCTCCGGCCGGCTGCCTGCCAGGGATGACGGCCGGGGCGGGAGTCTGTGGCGGCGTGCAGGTCCATCAGCGATGCGGTTGGGTGGACGGGCGGCGGCCCTTGGTCGGTGGCCGCCCCGAGTAGTACCGCCGGATTCGGCGCCAGTGCGGCGGGAACCACCAGGGCGCACTCAGAGCCTCCCGTAGCGGCTGTTGATCTCGCGCACTTCAGCCCGAAGCCGCTGGAGAGTCGGCGACTCGGCCACCGGTTCGAGAGAGGGCGGGGTCGGCCCGGCCTCATCGTGGTCGTCTTGGTCGTCGTACCGAACGGGCCCGCCAAGGAAGCTGGTCCAGGCCGGGAGCAGGTATTCCGGCTCATCCGTCATTGTGTGCCGCCAGGCATTCGCCGTCGTCCAGGTGCTGGGCACGCCATTTGGCGATCTTGCGCCGGATCGTCGGGTGCTCGGTGTACTGCGCGTCGAGGCCGTCGAGCCGCTGGCACGTGGGGCACTCGTCGGCGTCGTCGGCGCGCTCCTGCTTCCGCAGCGCGATCTCACGCAGAGACATGGGCCACCGCCCTACAGGCCTTCATGTGCCTCGTGCGGATCTTTTCGAGCTCCGCCAACACGCCGGGCAACCGAGCCTCCGGGTACTTCCTGCGCGTCTCCGCATCCGCGATGCGGTCGAACGCCTCGCACACGGCGCACTTGGGCTTCGAGTGCGCCTCAGGGGCGGGCGCGAACGTGGTGTTCGTTGGTCTCGGGGCGTTGACGGGACGCTCGGCGTTCGCCATGGGCACTCCAGGTCTCTCGGGCGGGAGTTGGCGGGGCGGCCTTGTGTCGTCGTCGGGGGCCTGCAAAGCCGCCTCCAGCAGCCGCTCCGCGGGCCCCAGGGCCAGGTGTCCAGCCCTTCCTGCGGGCGGCATGCGTCCAGTGAACTACCGTCAGTGAGTGACTGGTGAGGAAGAGTTGAGCGTGACGCACTCGATGCCAACCGGAAAACTTGACTCACTCATTGCCTGGAGCTCTACACGAAGGGTGAGCAATTCGCTACGGTCGGCGCATGGAGGGCAACCTGTTGCTCCGGCACCACATGGCCCGACTCGGTCTGACGCAGGCTGGGCTGGCGCGTGAAGTGAACGCCGAGATCGAGCGCCTCACCGGAAAGCCGGGCGTCGTATCAGAACGTACGGTGTACAACTGGCTGACCGGCAAGTCGGCTTGGCCGCCAGGGAAGATGCGGGCGGCGCTCCAGGCGGTATTCGGGTGTACTGGTCCAGACCTCGGGTTTGTGCAACCCGGCAAGAGCCGACCAGCACCGGAGACAGATGTGAACAGGCGATCGTTCATGGCCGCCGCCATCGGCGCCGCAACACCAGCGGTCATCACCACCCCGCACCGGCTCGGTACCAGCGATGTTGAGCGAATCACCGCCAGGTTCGCCGACGTCATCGCCAGCGATCATCGGCACGGGGGCCGGCGCAGTATCGAGGAACAGGCCGTCGCCTTCGCGGATGAAGCCCTGGCTCTCCAGGAATCCGGATCGGCGAGCCAGAGCGTCCGGCAGCAGTTGTACGGTTGCGCTGCGGCCTTCATGTCCTCCGCGATGTGGGCGGCCATCGACGGCCGCCGCTTCGACGCTGCGGCACGGCACCACGTTCGCGCAGCCAGCCTCGCATCCATGTCCGGCGACCAGGCCATCCAGTTCCGAATCTGGTCGCACGCCGGGAGCCTTTACCGCCACATGCGCCGCCCCGCGGACGCACTCGCTGCCAGCGACGTGGCACGACGTCTGTCGATCACCCGGCGAGACCCGATGTTCGCCTCCCTCGGCCACGCCCGGCACGCCGCCATCCACGGCCTGACTGGTGACCACAACGCCGTACGGCATGCCATCGGCCGCGCCCAGGAAGCCCTCGCTCGCGCCAATGTAGACGTGTCCAGGCCCGTGTGGCTGACCGCGCACTATGACCACGCCGAGCTCGAATCGCTCTCCCTCGCCGCGTTTCTGGCCCTCGGCCGGTACGAGGACGCCGAAGCGTGCGCTCACCGGAGCCTGGCCCTGTTGCGACCGCACATGCAGCGTTCGCGGGCCATCACCACCGCCCGCCTCGCCCGGGCTCAACTTGGCCAGGGCGACCTGGACCCGGCGGTCACGACAGCGATAGGTATCCCGGCCGGCCTCGCCGAGCATCCACGCGTCGCTGGGATGCTGGACCGGTTCGGAACAGACCTGTGCAGGGGAGCGGAAGGCAGCAGGGCCGCGCGGACGTGGCAGGACTACAACAGCGATCTCAGGAGGACCGAGGCGTGATCGACATAGAGCTGCGGCACTATCGCGAGCTGACCGAGGAGGCTCGAACGGCGCTGATCGAGGTGTACGCGGACGTGCGAGCCCCGCTCCTTCACCTGCCGAACTACCGCGTCGCCGCCTTCGCCGAACGCCTCGACCGCCACGCCGGCGAGCCCGGCTTCGAACTCGTCCTCGGCTACGACGGCGAGGTCCCGGTGGGGTACGCCTACGGCAACACCATTGAGGAGGGCGACCGCTGGTGGACCCGGATGATCAAGCCGCTGCCTGCCGAGGTAGCCGCTCTGCCGACGCTCGCCCTTAAGGAGATCGGGGTCCGTACACCGTGGCGGGGTACCGGCGTGGCCAGGCGCATCCACGACGAGCTGTTGTCCGACCGTACCGAGCCCCAGGTCACCTTGATGGTCAACCCAGGAGCCGGTGACGGCAAGGTTTTGGCCCTCTACGAGACATGGGGATACAAGGCCATCAATGAGGTCCAGCCCTCGCCTCAAGCGCCGCTGCTTGTTGCGATGATCCGGTCTCGCATGGCTCCGCCGCAGCGCTGACAGCGGTGGTGCGGGACTTCGATGAACGTAGACACGACGTGTACCTGTAGGAGGGCAGCATGCGCATCGGAATCACCGGGCACCGGGGATTGAACGATGACGTGGAGCGGCAGGTGCGGCAGCTACTCGCAGCGGCCCTGGATGAGCAGCCCGGTCCGCTCACGGGGATCTCGTGCATCGCGGACGGCCCGGACGCATGGTTCGCCGAGATGGTCCTCGACCGAGGCGGATCCCTTGAGGTCGTCATTCCCGCAGAGGAGTACCGGGACTCGCTGCCCGCCGACCACCACCCGCTGTACGACGCGCTCCTGGAGCGAGCGACGGAGGTTCATCGCACTGGCATCACCACCTCGGACTCGGCTGCCCACATGGCGGGCAGTGAAGTCCTGGTGGGCCTCGCAGATCTCGTGCTGGCGATCTGGGACGGACTCCCCGCGCGGGGCTACGGCGGCACGGCAGATGTCGTTGCCTACGCCGAACGCTGCGGTGTCTCGGTCCGGGTCCTCTGGCCGGACGGCGCGAAGAGGTAGCCGTGGGCATTACCTGGCAGATCCCGTTCGTGCCGTGCTGGTGCAATGGGCGAGGGCCGTCACCCACCGGGTGACGGCCCTCGTTGCATGCTGCTCAGCGCTTGGCGGCGGCGCGTTGGTAGGCGCGGCCGGCCAGGGGGATGACGACGGCCAGGAGTACGCCCATCACGATCGCGGCGGCGAGGATGGGGTGGTCGGAGGGGAAGGCGCCGTCGGACGCGCCCCGGTCGTTGCCGAAGAGGTCGCGGGCGGCGGAGACCACCGCGCTGACCGGGTTCCACTCGACCACGACCCGCATCCAGCCCGGGAGGCCCTGCGGCGGCACGAAGGCGTTCGAGAGGAAGGCGAGGGGCATCATCACGACGCCCGCGAGGGCGCTCACCGCCTCGGGGCTGCGCAGGGACAGGCCCACCAGCGCGCCGACCCAGGACATCACGAAGCCCATCAGCAGCAGCAGGCCGAAGCCTGCCAGCGTCTGGAGGATGCCGTTGTGGGCCCGCCAGCCGATCAGGTAACCGACCAGTGCCATGATCGCGGAGGTCCACGAGACGAGCACGAGGTCGGCGACGGTGCGGCCGAGGAGGACGGACGAGCGGGAGATCGGGAGGGCCCGGAAGCGGTCCACGAGACCGTTGTTGAGGTCCTCGACCACCCCGACCGCCGTGGTCGTGAGGTTGGCCAGCATCACCTGGGCGAAGATGCCCGCCATGATGTATTCCTTGTAGCCGCCCTGGCCGGGCACCTGCATGGCACTGCCGAAGAGGTACCCGAAGACCAGGACGAAGGCCACCGGCATGACGGTGATGCCGAGGAGCTGCTCCGGCATCCGCCGGATGTGCCGCATCTGGCGGCCCGCGAGCGCGAACGTGTCGCTGAACACCTCGGTCATGCTGCTTGCATCTCCTTCGTAGGAGTGTGGATCTGGTCGGTGGAGCCTTCTTGCTTGCCGGTGAGGGCGAGGAAGACGTCGTCCAGCGACGAGCGGCGGACGGCGAAGTCCTGCGGCTCGATGCCGAGTTGCTGCAAGCCCTGGGCGGCGGCGGCGATGGTGGACACGCCGCCGCTCATCGGGACCGAGACGGTCCGGGCGTCCTCGTCCACGCTCGGCTCGCCGGAGGCGAGGCCGGCGAGCACCCGGGTGGCGGCCGCGAGGTCGGCGGCCGAGGCCAGCGACACCTCCAGGCGCTCGCCGCCGACCTTGCGCTTCAGCTCGTCCGGGGTGCCGTCGGCGATGACCACGCCCTTGTCGATGACCACGATCGAGTCGGCCAGCTGGTCGGCCTCCTCCAGGTACTGGGTGGTGAGGAGGACGGTCACGCCGTTGCGGACCTGCTCGTTGATCATGTCCCAGAGTGCGAGCCGGCTGGTCAGGTCGAGCCCGGTGGTCGGCTCGTCCAGGAACAGCACCGGCGGCGCGGCGACCAGGCTCGCGGCCAGGTCGAGCCGGCGGCGCATGCCGCCCGAGTACGTCTTCGCCGGGCGCCCGGCCGCGGCCGTCAGGTCGAACTTCTCCAGCAGCTCGTCGGCCCTGGCCTTGGCGCCGCGCCGGCCCAGGCGCAGCAGGCGGCCGATCAGCTGGAGGTTCTCCCGGCCGGTGAGCCGCTCGTCCACGGCCGCGTACTGGCCGGTGAGGCCGACGTTCGCGCGGATCTGCTTGGCCTGGGTGTGCAGGTCGAAGCCGGCGATCGTGGCCCGGCCCTCGTCCGGCGTCAGCAGGGTGGTGAGGATGCGCACGGTGGTGGTCTTGCCGGCGCCGTTGGGGCCGAGCACGCCGAGGATGGTGCCGGCCGGCACCTCCAGGTTGATGCCGTTGAGCGCCTGGTGGTCGCCGTAACGCTTGCGGAGGCCCTCCGCCGAGATCGCCGTTTCCATGACGGCAGCTCCTTTACGTGTGGTGATGGTCAGTTGACGGAGGTCAGCCGGGCGAGGATGACGCGGCCGATCTCGGCCGCCGGCTCCGGCTGGAGCAGGTGCCCGTGGTGCGCGTGCACCGGGTGGGTGGTGATGCGGCCGGTCACGTGCGGCCGCCAGGCCGCCGCGGACGCCGCGATCTGCGCCTCGGGGTCGTCGGTGCCGACCGTCGAGACGAACAGCAGCAGCTCGCCGTCGAAGCGGCGCGGCCGGTAGCCGTCGCTCAGCGTGTGGTTGTTGACGCCGACCTTCACGAAGGCGGCGACGTGCTGCTCCTGGAGGCTGCCGAGCGCGCTGTCCCGGGCGCGGATCAGCTCCATCGCCCGCTGGTGGTCCAGGGGCTGGGAGCGGATCTCGTCGAGGTCGTAGCCGACGAAGTCCAGCAGCGTCTCCAGGACGTCCCGTTCGGTGGGCCTGGTGTAGCCCTCGTCGGTCGTCCAGGACTCGTCGAACGGGGTCGAGTCGAGGTTGGCGAGGAGGGCGACCTCGGCACCGGCCTCGGTGAGCAGGGTGGCGACCTCGTGCGCCACCAGGCCGCCGAAGGACCAGCCGACCAGGTGGTACGGGCCCTCCGGCTGGACCGAGCGGATCTGCTCGACGTAGTCCGCGGCCATCTCCTCGACGCTGGTCGCGATCCGGGCGTCCGTGCCGTCCAGGCCGCGGGCCTGGAGGCCGTAGACCGGGTACTCGGCGCCGATGTGCTTGAGCAGCGACGAGTACGGCCAGCTGAGGCCGCCGGCGCCGTGCACGCAGAAGAGGGGGTGCCGGTCGCCGCCGGTGCGCAGGGGGAGCAGCACCTCGAAGCCGTCGCCGTCCTGGCCGGTGCCGAGCTTCTCGCTGAGGCGGGCGACGGTCGGCGTCTCGAAGATGCCCCGGTTGCTGAGCTTCACGCCGAGGACGGACCGGATCCGGCTGACCAGCTGGATCGAGGTGATGCTGTCGCCGCCCAGCTCGAAGAAGCTGTCGTCGATGCCCACCCGGTCCACCTTCAGGACCTCGGCGAACAGGCTGCAGAGCACCTCCTCCTGCGCCGACCGCGGGCCGCGCGCCGTGGCCGCCGACTCGGCGGCAGGGGCGGGGAGTTGGCGCCGGTCGAGCTTGCCGTTGACGCTCAGCGGGAGGGCGTCGAGGGCGACGAAGGCGGACGGGACCATGTAGTCGGGGAGCGCGGCGGCGAGGTGGGCGCGCAGTGCCTCGGCGTCGACGGCGCCGGCCGTGGCCGGGACGACGTAGGCGACGAGGCGCTTGATGCCGGGCTGGTCCTCGCGGACGACGACCGCCGAGCGGGCGACTCCCTCGTGGCGGGCCAGCACCGTCTCGATCTCGCCGAGTTCGATGCGGAAGCCGCGGATCTTGACCTGGTCGTCGGTGCGGCCGAGGTAGTCGAGGTGTCCGTTGTGGGTCCA
>NZ_JBSFGU010000086.1:0-15612 GCF_053596725.1 Kitasatospora sp. NPDC001660
TGGCTTCTTCTTCCCCATGCTCTCCATGATGGACATCATCCTTACCGGGGCCGAAGCCCCTGATCAGGGGTGTCCGTCAAAGCGAATCAAGCCCACCAGTGCTGAAACAGAGCCTGGCATGGCTGGTGAAGGGATAGAACCGGCCGAGCGCGCTGTTCCGCGCAGCGTCAACGAGGGCCCCCATGATCGGCGGTACCCATGTCTCAGCGGAGCCTCGGGACCGGTCGTCCCACTGCGCCGCGACACGCGCCTGAAAGTCCCACTCGGCCTCGACCGAGTCACGGGATTCCTGCTCTGGGTCCATGCTCTGATCCCCCTCCAGAATCCTTGCGGCACGCTACCGCCCGGGGCATGGAGTCTCAACGACCATGTCAGGCCGCTTGCGCGGCCGGCGGGGCGGTTGTGAACACCTGATTGTCGCGCAGGAGAGCCCAGAGCACATCGGCACGCCGGCGCGCGAGAGCGATGACGGCCTGGACGTGCTTGAGTCCCTCGCCGCGTTTCTTCAGATAGAAGTCACGGTTCGGACCGTCGCGGACGATGCTGACCTGCGCTGACATGTAGAAGACCCTCCGCAGGCGACGGCTGTACCGCTTCGGCCGGTGAAGATTGCCGGTGCGGCGTCCGGAGTCGCGAGGTACGGGCACGAGCCCCGCTGCCGAGGCCAGATGGCCGGCGTCCGCGTAGGCGGACAGCTCGCCGGCGGCGACGATGAACTCGGCGCCGAGTATCGGCCCCATGCCGGGCAGAGACTCGATGATCTCGGCCTGCGGATGTGTGCGGAACGTGTCGCGGATCTGCTTGTCGATCTGCTTGATCCGGCCGTCCAGGGCCAGGATCTGCGTGGCCAGGTCAGCGACAATCGCTGCTGCGACGTCCTCACCAGGCAGCACGGTTCGTTGGGCGTCGGCGGCCTCCAGCGCGGTGGCGGCCACCGCATCGGCACCATGGACGCTTCGGTTGGCCAGCCAGGCCGTCAGACGAGCCCGGCCACGGCGGCGGAGAGCCGCTGAGGACCGGTAGCCCGTCAGCAGGACCAGGGCGCCCTTGTGCGCGGAGTAGTCGAAGGCTCGCTCCAAAGCGGGGAAGATGCCGGTCAGCACGTCACGAAGCTGGTTGATCATCCGCACTCGGTCGGCCATCAGGTCCGACCGGTGGGCGGTCAGCAGGGCGAGGCCGGCAGCAAACTGGGCAGGTACGTCGATCGCTGTGAAGTCGCGACGCTGGCGCGCGGTCTAGGCGATGACGTAGCTGTCACGAGCGTCGGTCTTGGCTTCGCCTCGGTAGGCGCCGGACATGCGATTGACGGTCTCCTTCCAACGGCGCCTGCAGAAGGCGAAATTCGAGCAGCAGGTCACCCTGGAGGAGTTCGACTTCGCGGCCTCCCCGAAGCTGCCGGCAGCCCAGATCCGCGACCTGGCGGCCCTGCGCTGGCTCCACGCCGGCGAGTCCGTAATTCTGTTCGGCCCGGTCGGGGTCGGAAAAACACATGTCGCTCAGGCCCTCGGGCATCTGGCCGTTCGGCAAGGCGCGAACGTCCGCTTCGCCAAGATCAGCCGTGTCCTGGCAGATCTGGCCGGCGGGCACGCGGAGCGCTCCGCTGTTCCCGAACCCCGTCGTCGCCGAGTCGCTCCTGGACCGGCTGATCAACACCAGTTACCAGGTCATCATGAACGGACCCAGCTACCGGCCCAACAAACGATCCAAGAACCCGACCGACAGGACCGACGGACCCAGATGAAGTAGCGGCAAATCCGGTGGACAGCGTCGCGATACTGCCGTCATGGCCATCACCCAACAACTTGCCCGAGTCTCGGCGGAGTACCTCGCCGCCTGCCGTCAGTCAGCCGACGAATCACCCGACGGAGATCATCGCTGGGATCCGCCGTCCGCGGACTGTCTGGATCTGGACTGGGCACCGGCCATGCTGGAGCGTGCCTGCGAACTCACGCGACTCGACGCTGTCCACCTGGAGGCGCTCAAGCGCGCGACCGATGGCGACGGCGGCATCGATCTGGATTTCCTCAACGCGAACCCACATGCGATCGCTTTCTTCAGCAACTCCACTCCGACGGCCCTCTGTCCAGACGCAGTTGCCCGAGTGTCGGCACTGCTCGGAGAGATCGATATGCAGGCGATCCTCCAGTCGGTCCTGGACAGCGACGCGGGACCCAAGCTCGGCTACGGGTTCATCGGCGATCCAACGGAGTACCTGCTGGGCCACTTCGGTGCGCTACGTGAGTTCTACGCGGAGGCTGCCCGGAGGGACCTTCTCGTCGTGCTGTGGTGGGACTGACCCAGTAGGCCTCCCCGATCAGCCGACAGCAGGGACCGGAGCGGCCGGCTCAAGCCGGCGGGCAGGGCATGGGGAATTACGTGACCACAGCCGTGGGGAGTTACCGGCTCTGTCGCTGATCTTGTGATGTGGGCGTCTCTCCTATGAGCCTTGGCGAGTCAGCCCTGGCCGGCGCTGCGGAGCGCAACCGAGATGTGACTGAATCCGAGGAACGACGATCCGACCGCCTTCTCGTATCACGAAGACTCCCAGTAGAAGCGTCCCTCCAACCGGTCGGGGCTGAGGAAGCCGAAGCCGTACCCGTATCCGAAGTTGAGGAAGTACCTGTCACCGTCGGCAGGGCTGTCCTGAAGCCGGATGAAGAAGAGCCACGGCTCCTCGACCTGCGCTGTTGTATGCGGGAACGACGCAGTCCCGCCGAGATACTCCACCAGGTCGGCGCCGAAGAATTCGACGTCGTCAGGACTGTCGCCGCGCATGAACGCCTCCCACGCCACGTCGCGGGCCACCTGCCGCTCAAGGTGATCCGGCACTGTCGCGAAGTCCACATAGAACTCGACAGGGATCTCCTCTTCGTCGGGGCCCCACCGCCACAGGGTTCGACCGCGGGTGTCGGTGTCTCCGATGGACGCGAACGGCGGGATCCGGCCGCCAGGCTGCACGAGCAGTAGGCCGTCACCATCCTGCGGGCCGAGGCCGCCCATAATGCGGCCGTCCTCTCCGACAAAGAGGTACGCGAGCCGGAGCTCGTCCCCAGGCACCGGAAACTGGCCGATGAACACCAGGGGGTGGCCAGTGACCGGATCAACTGGCCAGCAGGCCTCCTCGAGCCAGACCGGCTCGCCACCGAGCTTCGCGACCGGCGCGGTGATGGGCTCGTCCGCTGCCCGGAGTGTCAACGTCAGCCGTGGCAAGAACGCCGCGTCATAGGGGCCGCGCGCCCCCGCAGATGGTCGCAAAAACATGGTGAGAGCCTACGGCTGCGCGATGACAGATCGGGACGGTGTCCCCACGCTCGGCCTGGCCCAAGCCGGCGCTTGGACCGATCGGACGCCTCCAATGTCACAAGATCAGCGACAGAGCCGAATTACCTGACCGTCGACAAGGAGGCCGAACAGAGCCCGCAACTGCTCATCGGCCCCGCCGGGGGCAGTCAGCGGACCCGGTCTCGACGCCCACCGCTCGCGACGGCCCGTGGCGACCTCGACGGCGTGGACCAGCCGTTCGTAGTCCGTCGCCGACAGCACCGTCTTCTCCCCGGACTCCAGAATCCGGGCCAGCCACCACCGCCGCCAATGAGGCCTGCGGTCGCGCCCTTGTCCGGTGCGGCAGTTCGTTCGCGGCGGGGCGCCGCAGCGGGGGCAGGTCCACTGTCCGGTCGTCATGGTGCCTGATCGTAGGGTCGCGCCTTCCCGTGCGGCGGGGGTTCGCCGGTACGCAGGCGCGCCATCCCGGTGCGGCCGAGCGAGCCCAGCTGACCGACGGCGCAGTGCGCCGGGCTGTCGCTGGCGCCGCTGGGCATCCGCCCCGCAGAGCGGTGAACCGGCTGTTCCGTTACCGGAGGCCGATGAGGCCCCAGCCGCGGGACTCGGCTCCGGTAACCACCTCGCCCCACTCGTGCAGGAGTGCGGCGGCGGCGTCGAAGGTGGCGGGCCGGCCGGCCCAGCCGGCGCACTCGGCGTCGAACGGGGCGCGGAGTTCCTCCAGCCTCGGTGCGGCCGTCTCCCAGGCGCGGGCGAGGGCGGGGACCTCGTCCGGGGTGCAGAGCAGGAGCACGTGCGGGCGCCAGGGTGAGGGGTCGTCGGGGAAACCGGCGGCCGGTGCGGGGCCGTCGTCCGGGGCTTCGGGGACCAGGGCGCCGAGGAAGCGGTCGAGGGCCGCCCGCATGTCGGGAGCCGCCGATCGCCTGATGTCCGCCCAGGCGGCGGCCAGGCGCCAGTGAAAGCTGTAGGCGCCGGTGGTCCCGAAGAACTGATAGCGGGCGCACCAGGCCGGCTCCGGCGGCCAGACCCAGCCACCGGGCTGGGCGACGGCCAGGGCGGCCGGGTCCGCATCGCTCCAGGGGACGGGGAACGCGGTGTCGTCCAGCACGTCCAGTCGCTCGTCCGCCGGTATCCGGGCCAGCCGGTTCCAGTCGGCCATGACCACGGTGATGTCGAGTCCCATCCGCGCAGGTTAGCAACCGGGTACCTGGCCGACGCCGCAGACGTCTCGTGGACCCGAGACCTGATGAGCGGCCCTCGCTGAGCTGACGGCGACGCCCCTGCCGAAAGTCCCGTAGGGCCTCCCACGCAGAGTCGGCCTCGGGATGTTGTCGGAGGGCTGTGGGAGCATCGTCGGGTCGGACGATAGAGGGAGCGACCAGGGCCATGGATTGGGATGACGTCAAGTCGTCCTCGGAGTACGGGCTCGGGTGGGCCGGCGCGACCCTCGACCTCGTCGCGGTCTCCGATCCGGTCACCGCGCTCGCGCCCGGCTCCAAGCCCACCCTACGGGCCATCGCGAGCCTTCACCCGGCGACCGACCGTCAGACCGACGCCGATCAGCACCCCCACGTCGTCTTCGGCGACGCGCCGGTCTGCCGGGACAACCGCCCCTCGCCCCCGCTGACCGACCTCCTGACGGACCTCACGGGCACCTCCGGCAGCTTCTACGACTACGAGGACTGCACGATGACCCGGCCCTCCGCCCTCGGCGACGACCTCTTCGTCGTCCCCGTCTTCGGCAGGACCTTCCGGTCGGGCAGCCGCGGCCAGGAGTTCAGCTTCGCGCTCCTCGACGACCAGGGCACGCTGCGCGGCCGTCTGGAAGGCCTGCACCGCCACGACGACAGCCCGTTCACCGGCCTCGACTTCACCGTCGCCTCCGACCCGCACCGCGGCCGCGCCTACCACCTCAACCGCTACGGCCTCTACGCCTGGACCGCCGACGGCGCCCTGCGCTCCCGGATCTCCACCGCGGTCAAGCCCTTCACGGCCCTGAAGAACTTCGAGCTGCTGGACTGCACTCCAGCCGGCGAGGTTCTCCTTGTCCACCGCAAGCAGCGCCTGCTGCTGCGCGTGCCGGTGCCGCAGGACCTCGACACCCTTCCCGCCGCCGTCGAGACCGCCCTCAAGGGCTACGGTTCCGGGCGCCTCGCGCTGAAGAAGCTGTACGCGCCGGTCGACTGGTGCTGGCTGGACTCCCCCGAGCCGGTGTTCCACCACTGAGCGCACCCGCCCGCAGGCCCGTGCGCGGGCTCTCTGGGACGCCAGGGTGCCGTGCTGACCATTCGACATGACCGAGGAGATCCGTCCGTGACCGTGGCCGTTGCCCGCCACTTCGTACCCGAGCCCGATGGGCAGGCGTTCGCCGTCCAGTTGAGCGAGCGGGTGAACCGACGCGTCGACGGGCTCGAAGAGTCGGCCGCAATGATCGACTTCGCGTTCAGCACCGCCCTCCTCGCCCTGCGGGCCCACTGCGCGGTGGACCTGGAGGGGGCCCGGCTGGAGACGTGGAAGGCGGCGGTCACGGCGATGCAGGTCGGCTCGGCGCTGTTCGCCGTGACCGGCGCGAGCGAGGGCACCGTCGAGTGCTTCATCAACGGCCGGCCCCGCGCCGTCCCGGCGGTCGGCCGGCAGTCGTACGCGGACGCGGACCACTGGCTGTCCGCCTTCTGGCTGGCCGTCGTCTGCCGCGACAAGGAGCGCATGAGGCAGCTGTGCGAGATCCCGCTGGACCGGCTGCGCACGGTGGAAGGCGTGTACGACGAGTACGTCTACCACTGGATCGACGTCCAGCAGAGCTACTGGCTGCGCCGGCCCGGCCTGGTCGACAAGCTCATCGCCACGATCGAGGCCGCGAGCCCTGAGACCGCCGTTGTCACCCCGCCCGGCGTGCTGGACGGGCTGATGTACCCGCCGATCCACCTGTTCTACCTGCTCGTGCGCGGGCGTGAGGAGGAGTTCACCCCGGCCCTCGGCAAGGCCCTCGACCTCCACAAGACGTACTGGACGGCGCAGGACACGGAAGACAAGCGGGACGGCGTACTTGCCCTCGGGCCGCTCGCGATGGCGTGCCTCGCGTTCGACTGGAAGTTCCCGGTCGACGTGGAGTCGCCCTACATCCCCAAGTACCTAGTCTCCCGCGGCTGGCTTGGCGAGTTCCCGACGTAATCCGGCGGACGCGCACGCCCGATGGCCCGGCCGCCGACCGCGCATGCCGACGGCCGGGCCATCGCCGGGCGTCCTGGACCGGTTCTCAGCCGAGGGCGTCGAGCGTGGCCCGGTCGAGCGAGACGACCGGTTCCGTGCTCAGGTGGTCATGCCAGGTCCCAAGCGGGACGCGCACGATCGCGAAGTCTGCGACCCGGTTCTCGATGACCAGGCCGCACCAGCCGCCTCGCTCCAGCATCAGCAGCAGCGGCTCGTAGGGGTCGGGAAGGTCCGGCAACGGGACCGTCGTCGTGTCGAGCAGGGTGGCCCAGTGTCTGTCCGACGATGTCGTGGGTCTCGGTTGTCATCAGGTGAACAAGCTGCTGTCACGGCCTGCGAGTTGCGCCTATCACACCCGGTCGGTGGCTGACGTGGGGTCGCTCATTCCTGTGCACACCGCCTCGGTGGGGGTGGGCTGGTGTCCATGACCACCGATCCCGCCTCCACGCCGGGGGTTTCGGGGTCTTCGGGAGGTTCGAGGCGGCCATTGCCCGGCTGCGGCGGGGCGGCGCCAGCGCACGCGCTGGGAGACTGTCCGATGCGAGCCATCAATGCTGGACGGTGAGGATCTGTCGGTCTGTATGACCGTTCGCCTGTGCTGGTGAGTGTTGTTGGGGATGATGGAGCCGGCGTTTTCGTTTCGCCGGAGAGGGGGCGGATCTTCGTGGTGATCGAGTCGGGGTTGGTTGCGGGGTATGTGATCGCGTGGGCGGTGCGCAAGGCGCGTCGTGCGGCCAGCCCCTTGGACGGGGAGGTGGACGCGGTCATCGATGGCTTGCTGGAGCGGCTGCACACGAAGGTGACTACGAAACTCGGCGGGCACCCGGTGTTGGAGGATCTGGCGCAGGAGGCCGCCACCGGCGAGGGCGAGGTGAGTGAGTTGACCCGGCAGCAGGTGGAGCTGGCGGTCACCGCCGCCGCGCGCAAGGATGAGGCGTTCGGCACCGAGGTCGCCGAACTGCTGGCCGGCCTGCAGTCCCCGGAGAAGAAGGCGGGCGGCGCCAACGTGGTGGCCGGTGACGGGGCGCGGGTGTTCACCGGGGACGCCACCGCCACCGCCCGCGACAGCGGGATCGCCTTCGGGCAGGTTGGCGGCGATGTGAACCTCGACCGCGCCCAGCAGCCGCAAGGCAAGCAGACCGAGGGAACGGGGCAAGGGCTGGGCCCTTCGGGGCCGGGCCGGTCACGCCCCTGACCGCACCCGGCACACCCACCGCCGTCGACGCGGCCGCTGTTCGTGGCACGACGCCGGACGGATCAGCCGCTCCGGGCATCCCGCCCCGCGATGCGATGGGCTACGGCGACGCAGCCGGCTTCGGCTACGTCGCCGGGAACGTCGAACTGACGATCCGCCAGCAGCGGGCGCGGAAGCCTTCCCGCCTCCTTCGGGCCAAGTGGACGAGGATCACGATCGCGGTCAGCCTCCTGCCCATCGCCGGGCTCGTGTGGTTCGTCGGTTTCTCCTCAAGGCATTGGCCGGGCCCGCTGCTTAAGTCAGTCGGCCCCGTGGACGCTCCCGCTTGGCTGCCCAAAAGCCCGGACCTCCACGGCGAGAAGGTCCCGGACGACTGCATTCACGGTAGTAAGGGCTTTAGCTCGGTGTACGTGACGGTCGCCGGCAAGACCCTGGGCGTTCTGTACCTGATGGCAAACCACACGAACCCCTTGTGCCAGCTGGTCTGGGCGGAGTTCGACCTGGACAAGGCATACGCGAGCATGAACGGCCGGTTCGGGGCGGACATCGCGCGAGTCGACGTGACCCTCATCGACGGGCCCAACGAACTCACCACCACATGGGGGGATACCTCGGACGAGTACGACCCGACCTCGGCAGGCAACCGTAGCTCCGATCCTTCCGAAAGGAGAATCGAAAGCCGGGGGGCCAATGCCTACGGCACCACCGCCTTCTCCGGGCGGGTCGCCGTCGTGCTGTACCCGACCTCTTGGGGAGGGTTCGCCGGCGGGTGGTGAGTGCTGCCCGCCGGAACTCGCCACGATGATTGCGACGTGAACCGGGATGGGTGCAGATCCAATCGGGGTGTTGTTGATCAGGCCGCGGGGGTGAGCTGGTCGCGGTAGCGGGCCTGGTGGTTGCGGGCGAATTCCCGTTGCTCGTGCCAGGTCCAGTAGGTGTCGAAGTCGCCGTTGCTGCGCAGGGCGCGGAGTTTGAGTACGGCCTCGGCGCCCGCGAGGCCCCAGCGGGCTCCGGTGATGTCCAGGCCGTCCTTGACCAAATGGCGGCAGGCACCCTCGATGATGCCGGTGGCGATCCGCCAGCCGCGGTCCAGGGCGGTGTCGTAGCGCAGGTGGTCGGCCTTGTTGCGCAGGTAGCCGACGGCGGCGTCGATGCCCTTGCGTCGTTTCTTCGTCAACCGGGCGGCACGGGCGGCGAGCTGGAGCTGGGCGGCGACCTGCTCGGCACCGCCCTGGAGGAGGGTGCGGGCATGGCGGGCGACCCAGGCCTCGGCGGCCGGATCGCCAGCCGTGTGCAGGCACCAGGCCGCACCCCGCAGGTACTCGAGGACGTGGATGAGGTCGACGACGATGTGGACCCGCACTCCCCGGCGTGCCGCTTCGGCGGTGACGAGGTCGAGCTGGTGGCGGGCGCCGTCCACGAGCACGACCCAGGGGCGGCGGCGGTCGGGGTCGCGGTGCTCGGCCTGGTCGAAGGCGGCGGCCACGACCCGGGCGGTGGTGTCGTTCACCGACCCGGTCAGCCATTTGGAACGGGCCTTCGGCCCTTCCCGCCGCTCCGGTTCCGGCCCGGGACCCGGGTCCGTGTCGGGGTCGGCAATGATGTCGTCGACCGCGCGGACGGCGGGCTCGGCGTCGTATACCGCAGCGAGAGTCGCCATGCGCTTGCGGTCCAGCTTCTCCCCGCCAGCCAGCCGGGTCCGCATCGCGTTGGCGCCCTTCGCGGCGGCGGCCCTCGCGGTCGCCTCCCGCAACGCCTCCGGCCTTATCACCACGCCCTTTCCGTCGACCGAGAGCACCAGCGTGGTGACGTCGGTGCACGGTGCGGGCACCAGTGCCCGGTAGAAGGCGTCGATGTCCGCCGCGGCGGACACGGCCAGCTCCTGGACCTGCCGGTGCCCGGCTCCGGCGCCGGTGACCGCGTTGATCCGCGTGCACGCCTCGGCGAACGAGCCCCGCGATGCCTCGACGGCGGCAAGCCTGGCCAGGCCGTGGCTGTGCAGCCCCGCGGGCAGGTTCAGGACCGCGTCGGCCGGGTGCAGGTCGGCGACGACGGCGCCGCGGTAGGCGATCCGGGTCACCGTCACCCTTCCTAACACCGTGGATAAGCTCCGCGACCGGCCCCGCTCGATCCGCGTCCGCTCCACTCCGTCGGCGTCCACCACCTCGGGCAGCCGCCGCTCGGTCAGCGCCCGCAGCCGCAGGTGGTCGTCGAACAGCTGCCGGGTCACCTCCCGCATCCGCGATCCCAGCAGCTCTTCCAGCTGGGAGTGCGTCAACGCGGCCGCGTCCGGTTCCCGCAACTCCCCGGCCACCGCGCCGAACAGGATCCGCGAGGCGGCGAACGCGGCCTCGGCCGTCTCCAGGTCGCTCACCAGCCCAGCTTCCGGCCGTCGACCTTGAACAGCCCCGGCGATGTCTCGGCCAGGATCCCGCGCTCGACCAGGCGTTTCAACTTCGCCCGCATACCCTCGACATGACGCGCCTCGGAGCCGATCCCCAGCGCGGCGCACACCTCCTTGCAGCGCATCGAGGCCCCGGACGTCGCGAACAGGCCGATGACCGCCTGGTACTCCGGCGACATCACCGTCACGTCCAGCTCCGCCTCCGCGGCCAGCAGCGCCGAGGCCGCCCCAGCCGGACCGTCCTTGCCGCCGCCAGCCGCTGACGGTCCGTCGGCCAGGACATCGGACACGGTCTCCCGCGTGATCCGCAGTCGGGACAATAGTTCCTCCAGCCGGGACAACTCCGAGGACAGGCCGGTGATCCGCTCACGCAGCCGAGCGACCTCGCCCTGAGCCGCCGCCTCCCTGGCCTCCAGCGCCTCCATCAACGACGGCACCGCACCACCCCACCTCGCCCGGAGCCCGCCCCCATGGCGACCTCGACCCCACCGACGCTACGAGCCAGCCACTGGGCCACACCGCCAAGTTCCAGCGATTCACCCCAACGAGGCACCCTCACAAGATCTGCACCCAACTGATCTGGTGGACCTGACCCGCCTGACCGAGGTGTGAGGTGTGGGGTGCGCGGCTCATCACCGCGCACCCCACACGGCTATCCAGTTCAGGCTGCCGAGGCCTGGGCCAGCCTGGACTCGGCCAATGCCAGACCGGCGATCGCGACCAGCATCAGCACGGTGCCCGCGACCGTCGCCACGGTGAGCCGCTCACCGAGCAGGACCACTGCCAGCACCGCCGCGCTGACCGGCTCGATCAGCATCACCACCGCAGCCGTGGTCGCGCGGACCACCGCGGTTCCCGTGAAGTACAGCGGGTAGGCGAGCGCGGTCGTGACGACAGCCACATAGCCCACGAGCAGAACAACGCGGCCCAGGTGTGCGGTGTGCGGCCAGATTCCGTCAGCGCCGGCGAACGGCAGCATCACGGCCGCACCGATCCCGAAGGACCACATCGTCAGGCTGTACGGCTCCTCGCCGCCGCCGTGGCGGCCGGTCCAACGGCCCAGCAGCGTCGCGATGGCATAGCCGGCAGCGGACACCAGCGCCAGGCCCACCCCCAGAGGGTGAACGACGCCGCGCTGGTTGCCCAGCACGAGCACGGCCAGGCCGGCCAGGGCCCCGACCACGGCCGCCACGCCGCTACGTCCGATTCGCTCGTCGAGGAGCAGACGTCCCCCGAAAGCGGTGAACAGCGGGCCGGCCCCGAGCGTGACAATGGTTCCGACAGCCAGCCCGGTGTCCTTCACGGCACCGAAGTAAGCGGTCTGGAAGACCGCAAGCCCGACCCCTGTGCCCGCGAGCAGCAGGAGCTTTTGACGCATCGGCTGCGGGACACGGGGACGGGACGGGACGGGACGCAGAGCCCGTACCGCAAGCAGCAGCGCCAGGCCGCTGACGAAACGCCAGAATGAGACGGCCATCGGGCCGAAATCGCTGGACCGGTAAACGATGTCCACCGCGGCGCCGGTCGTTCCCCAGGTCGTACCCGCGATCGCCAGGAACGTCAGACCTCGACCGACGGACCGGGACGCCTTGACGGGCCGGGCAGTGGAAGGTTCTACGGCAGTGTCAGACACAGTGCTTCTCCAGATGGAGCGTTGATGGTTGCTGTCTCCCGTGCGAGGGCGCAACTCAACAGCGCGTGCGGCCTGACGAGGCCGCCGCGCGAGTGATGATGGCGCCCCGCTCTAGACGGTGGGAGGCGCGAGCACTGTCGTACGCATGAGCGTCACTCTATGCCAACGGAAGGCAGAGCACGACCTAATCTCATGATCTACCGTCAATTGATCCAGCGCGCAAGAGCATTCCTGGAACAGCGGCGCACCTCCAGGCCGGTCCAGGCCTTCCGGTATCCGCCTTCCCGGGTCCGCTCGCTCGGCCGCGGTACCGGGGCCCCGCACGCGATGGCGGTCAACGACGCCATCGTCGCCATCACTGGTGCCGGCACCCCCGGCGGCGGGATCGGCACCATCGCCGACTGGACCACCGAGGTCGCCGACGCCCTGACCATGGCGGCCGACGCCCGGGGCGGCCTGGTCGGGGCGGTGTTCCACAGCGATCACGGAGCCCAATACGGTAGCTGCCAGTTCGCCTACCTCTGCGACGAGTTGGGCATCACCCGATCGATGGGCGCGGTCGGCACCAGCGCGGACAACGCCGCCTGCGAGAGCTTTTACGCTTTACTCAAGCGCGAGACCCTCAAGGGAGCCCGCTGCTTCCCCGGCGCGGCAGCCTGCCGCCGCGCGGTCTTCCGCTGGCTGAACCGCTACAACTCCTGGCGTCGCCACTCGGCGAACGGCCAGCTCAGCCCCCTCGCCTACGAGCACCAGCACGAGACGAGGACACGTAGCATGGCACTCGTCGCATAACCCCACAAAGGCGGTGTCCACCTATCGGGGCGAAGCCCCCACGGGCCCGGCCGCAGCCGTTTCCCGGAAGTCGGTACGCATGGCAACTCATGAGGCGACGAACCGACTCCAAACCAGCTCACTAGGCGATCTCCGTCAGCCCAGCCGTTCAGGCGGTGCGCGCCACGGGCGATGGGATGCAGCGTGCACCGCCCGCCCGATCCTGCCAGAGCCCCGCTGCGGGCGCGGACCTCGGCGACCGCGGCGGCGACGAGCCCGCCGTCGCTGCCAATGTCGTTGGCGACCCGGGCGAGGACACTTCGCCCTGGCGGTCGGAGACGTGCCGCGACGACCTGTCCGGGCAAGGACGCCGATCCGGTGCTCGGCGGTGTGCTGCTGGGCGATCAGGTCGCGGCCGGCACTCACGTGGCGGCGCCACGCCTCGGCGGTGTACCAGCGGCGCTCACGACTGCGCCGCTGCGCCAGCGACTGAGCGACCGGAGCGACCGAGGACACCTTCGTGCAGCACATCGACAGCGGGTTGGTGGGTCGGTTGCCGCCGAGGCAGAGCATGACGAGGGCGATGATGGCGTCGGCGGTGCGGAAGCCGAAGCCGCGGCGGATGATCAGGCGGGTGTTGGTGTTGGTGGCCTCGATCAGGCCGTTGCTCAACTGCTCGGCGATGGCGGCCGTGATGGCGCCGTAGTGCCGCTTGATCTTCCGCCGCAGGTTCAGGAAGGCGGGGATGAGGCAGCGCTGGCCCGGGCGGGCCAGCGCTCCAGGGCGACGGCGGCCGCCAGCCCTTCGGTCTTCGCGATGCGGTAGACGGTACGCGGGCCTTCCGGCGGGCGCTGATCCCGCCGCGCATGCGGATCCCGGCCTTGCGGTCGGTGCCGATGTATGAGTTCGGCCAGCTTCTGTGAGGCCGTCGAGGTGGTGACGTGCAGGAGGCGTGTGCATCGCCCGCGACCGATCCGGGCGTCGCCACAGCGCATAGTGAGCCCAGGTGTTCGAGGTTCAAGATCGAAGCGCTGCTACGAGATGCAGTCCACGGATGCTCACTTGTGCCATCTGGTGAGCAAGCCCCAGAGTGTGATCATGCGCCGGGCCGCCGTTACTCGGGGGTAGCACCGCAGGCCGATCCGTTCATGGATTGGCTCGCCGGGGTAGAGCTGGTCCATGCCATCCTCGGGCAGGTAGCGGCGTGGGAAGGCGATCCATTCGTCGTGCATCTCGAACAGCACGGCGGTGACCAGTCGCAGGAGCGCGTCGTCGTTGGGGAAGACTCGATTCCGTCCGCCGAACGCAGTGGCTCCATGAGGCGGAGTAAGTCGGGCTGGGGCAAGGCCATCGCGCCGCTCTCACTCAACGAACCTTCCTACTCGGAGAGTTGCGCGATGGCCGTCCCATGGCCCGGGGTCACTCCAGGATCTCTGCTGCACCACTCAAGGGACGCCATCCGATCCACCGCGAGTAACGGCCGAACACCGTATGGAGCCCGTCTCCTTGTGGCGCGATGGTCAGGCCGGTGCGGGGCGTCGGTCCGGCCGACGTCCCGCACCGGCCTCGGATCACTTCTCCCTCAGGAGTTCGACTGAGAGCCAGACCAGTGCGGCGGAGAAACCCGCCAGGCCGATCGGCAGGGTGACGGCGGGCAGGACGCCCCGCAGGCCGATCGGGACGCAGCCGAGGGCATAGAGCAGGACAGCCGGGCGCGGCAGGACCGCGACCCGCCACAGGGCTGCGGCGAACAGCATCGCGCCGATCAGGAAGAGCAGTGAGGATGCCTTGAGCGCCGCCCCGGCCGGACCTCCGAGGAGCGCTGTGACCTGGGCTGCGGGCAGGGCGGGGAAGATCAGGTTGAGGATGAACTCCGCGCCGACCAGGCCGGCCAGGCCGACGAAGTGGATTCCGTATCCGACGAGCCCAAGACGGCCGCCCTGGCCGCGCTGGATGAAGTAGAGCCCGCTGATCGCGACCAGGCCGAAGATCTCGCCCAGCGGGGCGATCACGTGGGTGAGGTCGGAGTTGGCGATCACGCCGCCTCGACGTCCGGCGTTGATCAGCAGGATCAGCGCGCACAGGAAGCCGGCGATGGCCGAGAGCCGGTAGAGCGTGGTGGGTGAGGTCGTGGGCAAGGCCCCTCCTGATATAGCGGCTGTTATTACGCCCGTTATATCAACCTTATTGGGTGGCCGCCAGGGCTTCCACTAGGGTCAATGCAGCCGAACCGGAGTAAGAGGGGAAGTGCACCCATGGCACGCGGCTCCACCGCCGACACCACAGCGAACGCCGAACTGGCCGAGCGACTGGTCACCGCCGCCCTGCGGGTACTGGCCGCGCACGGCGTCGGCGAGCTCACGGTGCGCCGGGTCGCGCAGGAGGCCGGCACCTCGACCATGGGCGTCTACAGCCGCTTCGGCGGACGCTCGGGACTACTGGAGGCGCTGTACCAGCGTAGCTACCATCTGCTCACTCAGGCCCTGGGCGCAGTCCCCGCCACCGACAATCCACTCCATGACCTGCGGGAACTCGCCTACGCCTACCGCGACTTCGCACTGGACGAACCACAACGCTACCTGTTCATGTTCAGCCGCCCCCTGCCGGACTTCGAGCCGACCAGCGGACTGCACGCCGAGGTCCTCCAAGCCGCCTTCGCCCCGGTGATCGGGGCGACGCGCCGCTCAGGCGCCCAGGGCCCAGCCGCCACCCGGGCCGCGTACTGCCTCTGGTGCGTGATGCACGGCCTGGTCGGCCTCGAACTCACCGACGTCCTTCGCGCACCCCTCACCACCTGGGGCATCACCGGCGAGGACACCGCCGCCGCCGAGCGGATGTACCGCGCCGGAGTACAAGCGATGATCACTGGACTGGAACTCGGCCACCCCTAGCCAGGCCCCGGACCCGCGCCGCACCCTGGCGGTCGAAATGATCGGGTTCTCGCAACTCTCGCTCAACGGGCACGCCCACTCGGAGAGTTGCGCGGTGGCTGCCCCATGACTAGGCGTTGCTCCAAGATCCCTGCTACACCTCCTAATGAGGTTGTCAAGCTGCGGCAGTGACAGAAAGGTTGCTTCGGTAGCACTTTCCGTCACGAATGAGAGCCCACAGGACGTTCAC
>NZ_JBSFGU010000087.1:0-15607 GCF_053596725.1 Kitasatospora sp. NPDC001660
GTACGCTGTACCTAGAGAAGGGTGGAGACAGTCATGTCCGACAGCCGTGGGCCCGCCATCGAGATGGCGGGCGTGGCGAAACGCTTCGGCACCACAGGAGGCGAGGGCCACCGTGCAGGCGTGGTCCAGGTGGCGCAGGCCGGACCAGTCCAGCTCCACCGGGCGGTCGGCCGGCAGCCGCTCCAGTGTGTCCAGCAGCCGGGGCAGCCGCAGGAACGTCGCGTTGCCGCTCAGCCGCACCCGCTGCAGCGCCTCGCCCGAGGGCAGGCGCACCTCCTCCACCCGGATCTGCAGGTGCGAGGTCTGCCACGCGGACTTCACCACCGCGAGCCCGATGCCGATCAGCACCCCCTCGAACAGGTCGGTGACGATGATCGAGCCCGCCGTCACCCCGAGCACCAGCGCCTCGCCCCGGTGTTCCCGGCACAGCGCCGCGATCCGCCGCACCGGCACGAGCTTCGCGCCCGCGTGCACCAGGACGGCGGCGAGTGCGGTGAGCGGCACGAGCCCCAGCACGCCGGGGAGCAGCGCGGTGAACAGCAGCAGCCAGGCGCCGTGCAGGGTGCGCGAGGCCTTGCTGCGGGCGCCGGCCTGGACGTTCGTGGCGCTGCGCACGATGACGGCGGTCATCGGCAGGGCGCCGAGCAGTCCGCAGACCGTGTTGCCGATGCCCTGCGCGGTGAGCTCGCGGTCGTAGTCGGTGCGCGGGCCGTGGTGCATCCGGTCGACGGCGGCGGCGCTGAACAGCGTCTCGGCGGAGGCGATGAGGGTGAACGCGACCACCGTCCCGAGGCCCGCGCCGCCGGCCAGCTCGCCGAGGGTGGTGCGGTCGGGCAGGTGGACGACGTCGAGCAGGCCGGAGACGCGGACCCGGGCCACCGGCAGGTCGGCCGCGGCGGTGACGGCGGCGGCGAGTCCGACGGCGGCCAGCGGGGCGGGGACGCTCCGGGCGATGCGCTCGGGCACGTGCTTCCAGGACACGAGCACGAGCAGGGCGGCCGCGCCGAGGGCGACGGCGCCCGGGTTGGCGGCGCCGGTGAGGGCGTCGCGCAGCAGGACCGGCAGTCCGGCGAGCTTCTCCGGCCCGGTGGCCGGGGCCCGGCGGTCGGCGAGTGCGTACAGCTGGCCGGAGAGCAGGGTGAGCCCGATGCCGGCGAGCATGCCGTGCACGACGGACGCGGACATGGCGCGGAACCAGCGGCCGAGGCGCAGGGCGCCCATGGCCAGCTGGAGCAGTCCGGCGCCGAGGACGAGCAGGCCGAGCGCCTGCGGGCCGAAGCGGTGGACGGCGTCGTGGACGAGCACGGTGAGCCCGGCGGCCGGGCCGCTGACCTGGAGGCTGCTGCCGGGCAGCAGTCCGACCACCAGGCCGCCGACGATGCCGGTCACCAGCCCGAGCTCGGCCGGGACGCCGGAGGCGACCGCCACTCCGACGCACAGCGGAAGGGCGACCAGGAAGACGACGAGCGAGGCGGGCAGGTCGTACCGCCAGGGGACGGTGCGCAGGAGGCTGAGCGGCCCCCGGGGCCGGCCCGGTGGCGCGGTGCGGCGGGGGCGGCCCGGCGGGCGATTGCGGCGGCGGGGCGGACGGCTCACCCGGTCACCGCCGGGTGCCGGACGGGGTTTCGGCGCATGGGTGCGTTCCTTCCGCGCGCCCGCCGGCGGCGGGCGCGCTGCTCCGGGGCGTGCGAGGGGATGCTGAAACAAGGAGGGCGGGCACAGCGCGAGCGGCTGTGCGCGGCGCTTGCGGGTGCGGGCGGGAGGAAGGGGCCGCACGACGGGGGCGACAGCGGTGCGTCGGCCGCCCGGGCGGGCCGGGCAGCGGCGATGGGTGTCGGGTCGGTGCGGTCAGGGGGCGTCCCTCGCTCGGGTGCGGCGGACCGGGCACGCTGGTCCTGGACGGGACCGCCGCGGAGCTCCCCCGCTCCCCGGGCTGGTCCCAAACCCCCCTGCCGCGGCCTCAGTTGGACGTCACGGGCCCGGCGTGGCTCCGACGGTACCCAGGGGTGCGGGGCGGGCCAACCTCGCACACCATCCCTTCACGCGCGCCGCACACCGGGCCCGCTTTCCGGGCCGGAACGGCCGGTTCCCCGGGAACACTCGCACGATGGCCGTCCGTGTGTACGAACGAAGCCTGCACGCCAAGGATCCCGCAGCGCCCCGCCCTGGGCGAACGTCAACATTCTGTTGAATCTCCCCTTGACGCCCCGACGAGCCCCACCCTACCTTTCTTTCCACATACAGAAACCGCTCTTCCGTATGGTGGAATTCTGGAGATGAGCCCTCCGAGCCACTGCGGGCCGACGCAGGAGAAACCCAATGCCTCGTATGACAGCCGCCCGCGCGGCCGTGGAGATCCTCAAGCTCGAAGGCGTTGAGGTCGCGTTCGGCGTG
Organism: Kitasatospora sp. NPDC001660; assembly: GCF_053596725.1. Taxonomy (NCBI): domain Bacteria; kingdom Bacillati; phylum Actinomycetota; class Actinomycetes; order Kitasatosporales; family Streptomycetaceae; genus Kitasatospora; species Kitasatospora sp. NPDC001660. The sequence goes on from NZ_JBSFGU010000087.1 coordinate 2,395, forward strand.
CCGGGCTCAGCCATCAACCCGTTCTACGCCGCGCTCAAGGCCTCCGGCGGGATCAGGCACACCCTCGCCCGCCACGTCGAGGGCGCCTCCCACATGGCCGAGGGCTACACCCGCGCCGAGGCCGGCAACATCGGCGTGTGCATCGGCACCTCGGGCCCGGCCGGCACCGACATGATCACCGGCCTGTACTCGGCGATCGCCGACTCGATCCCGATCCTGTGCATCACCGGCCAGGCCCCGGTCGCGCGCCTGCACAAGGAGGACTTCCAGGCCGTCGACATCGCCTCGATCGCGGGGCCCGTCACCAAGGCCGCGACCACGGTCCTGGAGGCCGCGCAGGTCCCCGGCGTCTTCCAGCAGGCCTTCCACCTGATGCGCTCCGGCCGTCCGGGTCCGGTCCTGATCGACCTGCCGGTCGACGTCCAGCTGACCGAGATCGACTTCGACCCCGAGGCCTACCAGCCACTGCCGGTCCACAAGCCCGCCGCCAACCGGATCCAGATCGAGAAGGCCATCGCGCTGCTCCAGGAGTCGCAGCGCCCGCTGATCGTCGCCGGCGGCGGCGTCATCAACGCCGACGCCTCCGACCTGCTGCTGGAGTTCGCCGAGCTGACCGGCGTCCCGGTCATCCCGACCCTGATGGGCTGGGGCACGGTTCCGGACGACCACGAGCTGAACGCCGGCATGGTCGGCCTGCAGACCTCGCACCGCTACGGCAACGAGAACTTCCTCGCCTCCGACTTCGTCCTCGGCATCGGCAACCGCTGGGCCAACCGCCACACCGGCGGCCTGGACGTCTACACCGCGGGCCGCACGTTCGTCCACGTCGACATCGAGCCCACCCAGATCGGCAGGATCTTCGCCCCCCGGCTCGGCATCGCCTCCGACGCCAAGGCCGCGCTGGAGCTGTTCGTCGAGGTGGCCGAGGAGCTCAGGGCCGCCGGGAAGCTCAAGGACCGCAGCGAGTGGGCCGCCGCCACCCAGGCCCGCAAGGCGCAGCTGCAGCGCCGCACCCACTTCGACAACGTGCCGCTCAAGCCGCAGCGCGTCTACGAGGAGATGAACAAGGCTTTCGGCCCGGAGACCCGCTACGTCACCACCATCGGTCTGTCCCAGATCGCCGGCGCGCAGATGCTGCACGTCTACAAGCCGCGGCACTGGATCAACTGCGGCCAGGCCGGCCCGCTCGGCTGGACCATCCCGGCCGCGCTCGGCGTCGCCACCGCCGACCCCGGGGGCCGGATCGTCGCCCTCTCCGGCGACTACGACTTCCAGTTCATGATCGAGGAGCTGGCGGTCGGCGCGCAGCACCGCATCCCCTACGTCCACGTCCTGGTGAACAACTCCTACCTGGGCCTGATCCGCCAGGCGCAGCGGAACTTCGACATCGACTTCCAGGTCAACCTGGAGTTCGAGAACATCAACGCACCGGAGCTGGGCGTCTACGGCGTCGACCACGTCAAGGTCGCCGAGGGCCTGGGCTGCAAGGCGATCCGGGTCACCGAGCCGGAGGGCCTGCTGCCGGCCTTCGAGGAGGCCAAGAAGCTGGCCGCCGAGTTCCGCGTCCCGGTCGTCGTCGAGGCGATCCTGGAGCGGGTCACCAACATCTCGATGAGCGGCAGCGACATCGACAAGGTCAACGAGTTCGAGGAGCTCGCCACCCTGCCCGAGCACGCGCCGACCGCCGTCCGGCCGCTGGTGCTCTGACCGGGGCGCAGGACCCGCAAGCGTGGGGGCGGACGCGCCGCTCAGTGCGCCCCCGCGCTTGCGGAACACCGGCGGTGCCGGTGCGGTTGAGCCCTCCGGGGCCGCTACCGTAACCCCGGAGACCGACCCTACCGACCTGCCGAAAGGGACCACCGTGAGCCTGTACGACATTCCGCTGCGCACGCTGTCCGGCGAGGCCGCCTCGCTCGCCGACTACAAGGGCAAGGCGCTGCTGATCGTCAACGTCGCCTCCAAGTGCGGCCTGACCCCGCAGTACGCGGGCCTGGAGCGGCTCCAGGAGCGCTACGCCGCGCGCGGCTTCAGTGTGCTGGGCTTCCCGTGCAACCAGTTCGCCGGGCAGGAGCCGGGCAGCGCGGAGGAGATCCGGACCTTCTGCTCCACCACCTACGGCGTGACCTTCCCGCTGTTCGAGAAGATCGACGTGAACGGTGACGACCGGCACCCGCTCTACGCCAGGCTCACCGAGAAGGCCGACGCCGAGGGCGAGGCCGGTGACGTGAAGTGGAACTTCGAGAAGTTCGTCATCTCGCCGGACGGTGCGGTCGCCGCCCGGATCCGTCCGGCCGCGGACCCGGAGTCGGACGAGGTGATCGGCGCGATCGAGGCCGTGCTGCCGGCCTGATCGCCGTGCCGCGAGGAAGGGCCGGGGCCCGAGTCCCGGGCCTTCCTCACAGCAACAGCCGCGTTCCCGGCGGTAGTTCACCGTCCCGGGCGGCATCGCGCAGGTGCGCGAGCAGGGTGGCGCGCAGCGCGTCCGCGGCGCGCGTGAGCGGCACCTCGCGACCGTGCGCGACGGCGATCGTGCGCCCCAGGCCCGGCTCCGCGAACGGGGTGACGCCGAGCCCGGAGCGGGCCGCCACCATGCCGGGCAGCACCGCCGGGCCGAGCCCGGCCCGGACGAAGCCGAGCACCGCGTCCATCTCCCCGCCCTCCACCGCGAACTCCGGCTCGAACCCGGCCGCCCGGCAGGCCGTCAGGGTCGCCTCGCGCACGTCGTAGCCCTCGCGGAACATCACCAGCGGCCGCCCGCGCAACTCCGTCACGCGCACCTTGCGCCGGGAGCTTGGCGTGGCCGAAGGCAGGGTAGGCGAAGCCACCAACACCAGCTCCTCGTGCAGCAGTTCGGTGACATCCAGGGCCGGCGCCGACTCCCCGCCCGTCGGGGCGATCACCAGCGCGAGGTCCAGCTCCCCCGCCGCCAGCCAGCGGACGAGATCGCGCGAGCCGCCCTCGCGGACCACCAGCGCCACCCCCGGGTAGCGGTCCCGGAACACCCGCAGCACGTCCGGCACGAGGCTCGTGCACAGGCTCGGCGGCGCCCCCAGCCGCACCCTGCCGCGGCGCAGCTGGACGGTCTCCTGCACGGCGAGGCGCGCGCTCTCGGCGTCCGCGAGGATGCGCCGGGCCAGCGGGAGCAGTGCGTCCCCCGCGTCGGTGAGGGCGATCCGGCCGCGCGTGCGGTGGAACAGCTCGGCACCCAACTCCCGTTCCAGTGCCCGGATCTGCTGCGAGAGGGACGGCTGTGCCACGAGCGCCGCCTCGGCCGCGCGGGTGAAGTGGCGGGTCTCGGCGACGGCCAGGAAGTAGCGGAGTTGCTGGAGCTGCACAGGGCCAGGATAGGCCGCAACCGACCCGCTTCGATAGGGTCTGCCTATCGTCACGAGCCGCATCATGTCTTGGACGCACCCTTGCGGCCCTCCCTACCGTTGCTGCCATGACAACCGCGACTCGGACGGCCCGGCATCCGTCCACCCTGGCGACCCTCTGGCGGTCGACCGTCGGCAAGAAGGCGGTCATGGCCGTCAGCGGACTGGTCATGCTGCTGTACCTGGTCGCGCACATGCTGGGGAACCTCAAGGTGTTCTTCGGCCCCGACGACATCAACGGGTACGCGCACTGGCTGCGCACCATCGGCGAACCGTTTCTGCGCTACGCGTGGTTCCTCTGGATCGCCCGGGTCGGCCTGCTCGCCGCCGTGGTCCTGCACGGCGTCGCCGCCTACCAGCTGAGCCGGCGCGACCTCGCCGCCCGGCCGAGCAAGTACGTGCACCAGCGCCGCCGCGCGAGCTACGCGACCCGGACGATGCGCTGGGGCGGGGTGATCCTGGCGCTGTTCATCGTGTGGCACATCCTCGACCTGACGACGCTCACCGTGAACCCCGTCGCCGAGCACGGGCACCCGTACCAGAACATCGTGGCCTCCTTCGGCCGCTGGTACAGCGACGTGATCTACATCGTCGCGATGCTGGCCGTCGGCCTGCACGTCCGGCACGGCTTCTGGAGCGCCGCGCAGACCCTCGGCGCCAACAACGCCCGCCGGGACCGGGCGCTGAAGCTGACGGCCAACGGCCTCGCCCTGGTGCTGACCGTGGGCTTCCTGTCCGTCCCCGTGGCCGTGATGACCGGAGTCTTGAAATGAGCTACGCGTCCTACACCGTCGGCGAGCCGATCGCCGACACCAAGGCGCCCGCCGGGCCGATCGAACAGCGCTGGGACCAGCGGCGATTCGACGCCAGGCTGGTCAACCCGGCCAACCGCCGCAAGCACACCGTGATCGTCGTCGGCACCGGCCTGGCCGGCGGCGCGGCCGGCGCCACCCTCGCCGAACAGGGCTACCACGTCGTCCAGTTCTGCTTCCAGGACTCCCCGCGGCGCGCTCACTCGATCGCCGCCCAGGGCGGGATCAACGCGGCGAAGAACTACCGCAACGACGGCGACTCGATCCGCCGGCTGTTCTACGACACCGTCAAGGGCGGCGACTTCCGCGCCCGCGAGTCCAACGTGCACCGGCTCGCCCAGGTCTCGGCGGAGATCATCGACCAGTGCGTGGCCCAGGGCGTGCCGTTCGCCCGCGAGTACGGCGGCCTGCTCGACACCCGCTCCTTCGGCGGCGTCCAGGTCTCCCGCACCTTCTACGCCCGCGGCCAGACCGGCCAGCAGCTGCTGCTCGGCGCCTACCAGGCACTCTCCCGGCAGATCGCCGCCGGGAACGTCGAGATGCACCCGCGCACCGAGATGCTCGACCTGATCGTCGTCGACGGACGGGCCCGCGGCATCGTCGCCCGCGACCTCGTCACCGGCGAGATCCGCAGCCACACCGCCGACGCCGTGGTGCTCGCCAGCGGCGGCTACGGCAACGTCTTCTACCTCTCCACCAACGCCAAGAACTCCAACGCCACCGCGATCTGGCGGGCCCACCGGCGCGGCGCCTACTTCGCCAACCCGTGCTTCACCCAGATCCACCCCACCTGCATCCCGCGCTCCGGCGACCACCAGTCCAAGCTCACCCTGATGAGCGAGTCGCTGCGCAACGACGGCCGGATCTGGGTGCCGAAGGCCAAGGGCGACGACCGGCCGCCGGCCGGGATACCCGAGGACGAGCGGGACTACTACCTGGAGCGCGTCTACCCGTCCTTCGGCAACCTCGTGCCGCGCGACATCGCCTCCCGCGCCGCCAAGAACGTCTGCGACGAGGGCCGCGGCGTCGGCCCCGGCGGGCAGGGCGTCTACCTCGACTTCGCCGACGCCATCCGCCGGATGGGCCGGGACGCCGTCGAAGCCAGGTACGGCAACCTCTTCGACATGTACGAGCGGATCACCGCCGAGGACCCGTACCGGGTGCCGATGCGGATCTACCCCGCGATCCACTACACGATGGGCGGGCTCTGGGTCGACTACGACCTCCAGACCACCGTGCCCGGCCTGTTCGCGATCGGCGAGGCCAACTTCTCCGACCACGGCGCCAACCGGCTCGGCGCCAGCGCCCTCATGCAGGGCCTCGCCGACGGCTACTTCGTCCTGCCCCCCACCCTCAACGACTACCTGGCCCGCAACCCCCTGACCGCCGTCCCCGCCGACCACCCCTCGGTCGCCGGTGCCGAAGCCGAGGTCGAGGACCGGCTCAACCTCATCCTCGCGGTCGACGGCGACCGCACCCCGGACTCCTTCCACCGCGAACTCGGCGGACTCCTGTGGGACGAGTGCGGCATGGCCCGCGACGAGGCCGGGCTGCGCCGGGCGCTGGAGCGGATCCCGCGGCTGCGCGACGAGTTCTGGCGCCGGATCAAGGTGCCCGGCACCGGCCGGGAGCTCAACCAGTCCCTGGAGAAGGCCAACCGGCTCGTCGACTACTTCGAGCTCGCCGAGCTCATGTGCCTGGACGCCCTGCACCGGGCCGAGTCCTGCGGCGGCCACTTCCGCACCGAGAGCCAGACCCCGGACGGCGAGGCCGCCCGCCGGGACGAGGAGTTCTCCTACGCCGCCGCCTGGGAGTTCACCGGCACCGGCGCGGCGCCCGTCCTCCACCGCGAGGCGCTCGACTTCGACCACGTCCACCCCACCCAGCGGAGCTACGCGTGAACCTCACCCTGCGCATCTGGCGCCAGGCGGGCCCGGACGCCCCCGGCGCGATGACCACCTACCAGGTCAGCGGGATCAGTCCGGACATGTCCTTCCTGGAGATGCTCGACACCCTCAACGAGGAGCTGATCACCCGCGGCGACCAGCCGGTCGCCTTCGACCACGACTGCCGCGAGGGCATCTGCGGCGCCTGCGGCATGGTCATCAACGGCCAGGCCCACGGCCCCGAACGGACCACCACCTGCCAACTGCACATGCGGCACTTCGAGGACGGCGACACCATCGACGTCGAGCCGTGGCGGGCCGCGGCCTTCCCGGTGGTCAAGGACCTGGTCGTGGACCGCTCGGCCTTCGACCGGATCATCGGCTCCGGCGGCTACATCACCGCCCCCACCGGCAGCGCCCCCGACGCGCACGCCACGCCCGTCCCCAAGGAGGCCGCCGACACCGCGTTCGAGCACGCCGAGTGCATCGGCTGCGGCGCCTGCGTGGCCGCCTGCCCGAACGGCTCGGCGATGCTCTTCACGTCCGCCAAAGTGGTCCACCTCAACGTGCTCCCCCAGGGCGCGCCGGAGCGCGCCTCGCGGGTGCGGAACATGGTCGCGGCCATGGACGCGGAGGGCTTCGGCGGGTGCACCAACACCGGCGAGTGCGCCACCGCCTGCCCCAAGGGCATCCCGCTGCCCAGCATCGCCGCGATGAACCGGGAGTTCCTGAAGGCGTCCCGCGGCTGAGTCCGCTTCCCACGGCGGGGCGCGCGGCGTGGCCGCGCGCTCCCCGATGGGGTGGTGGATCGTCAGGACCGGTGCGGCCGCGCGGATTTTCGCGCTACCTTGGTCCTCCGCCACGGAAGGACGGCATATGCCTGAGGTTCAGTCCTGCTCCGGTTGCAGCGGGTCAGGGGGGACCCAGAAGACCGAGGCCACGGTCGAACTGGACGAGGAAGGAAGCACGGTGTCGAGGATCCACACCTTCTGGTCGCCGTGCGGTCGGTGCCACGGATCCGGGACGGTGATCGTCGGATGAGGTTGGTCTTCGAATGCGTCGAGTGCGGTGGGCACTACCTGCCGCCCGAGGGCCTGGCGTACCCCGACGGGCCGGCCTCGCCGATCTGGTGCTCGCGCTGCCAGACGGCCAAGCGGGTGGCCGGAGTTCGCGAGGACCCGCTGCTCGCGCGGCTGGCGCTGGCCGCCGCCCGGGCCGCGGCGGCCCGGCGCGCGGCGGACGCCGAGCCGCCCGCGCGCACCGACGTCCGGCCGTCCCGGCCGCCGCTCTCGCGCCGTTCCCGCTCCGGGCCGGGCGGGGTGCGCGGGCGGCTGGGCTGAAACAGCGGGCCGCGCGCGGAGGGGCGGTTCAGAACAGCGCCTCCTGGGTGTCCGGCTCCGGCGGGCGCGCGCGTTCGTCGAGCGTCACACCGGTGGTGGCACGGCTGGTGACCGCGGTGAGCGTCCAGCCGGTGAGCAGCCGGGTGTCGAGGAGCAGCGGGCCGGTGCCATCGGCCTGGTCGAGGAAGAGGTGGCGGCCGACCGGGGCCCGCAACGTACCGGCGAGGACGGCGCCGTGGGCGAGCCCGTCGACGTGCCGGTAGCTGTCCGGGGCGCCGCCGGCCAGGCCGAAGCGCTCGACGTGGTCGGCGACCGGGCGGTCGGCGAGCAGCTCCAGGGTGTGGCCGCGCAGGAGCCCGTGCGCCTGCGCGCGGGCGTCGGCGAGGACCGCCCGGCGGTGCGGCAGGTCACCGTGCGACCACCAGCGGTCCGTCTTGGCCCGGCTCTTGAAGCGCTCGCGGGCCAGTCCCGAGGCGGCGACGGTGAGTTCGGCGCGGCGGATCGCCGGGAGGCCGCCGCGGGCGGTGAACACGTAGGCCAGCGCGCCCTGTTCGAGGAGGCGGCTGTCGCCGCGCTGCTCGGCGGTGAGGCCCACCTTGAGCAGGCCGTCGCCGAACCAGGCGAGGTAGAGCAGGTAGGTGCGGCCGTCGTCGAGGATCTGGTCCCGGGCGAGGGCGAGGCCACGGTCGACGCTCTGGCAGGCCGGGCACTGCACGGCGCCGCCGCCCGGATCGATCACCGCGTGGTGCGGGCACGGCGTCCGCTCGGTGGCGCCGGCCAGCCAGGCCCCGGTGCAGCGGCGCGGCCCGCCGAGCAGCCAGCCGACCTCCGCACCGGCCGCGACGACGCGCTCGTGCACCCGCGGACCGCACACGGCGCCGAGCCGCGGACGGCCGTCCTGCCAGCTCAGGCCGGTGGAGATCCAGCCGGCGGGGCGGTCCGGGTGCTGCGGTGCGATCGTCACGGGGCTCCCTTCGGTCGAAGACAGCGAGGCTACCCGGTGCCACCGACAGCCGGGACGCGAGTCACGATCGATCCCGGCCCGGCGCACGCTCCGGGCCGTGTCGCGCACCACCTCCCGGCGGCCGTCACCCGGGTGCCCGGCATTCGGCGGACGTCGTCGGGCGGCCTGCGGTGGCACGTGCCTAGCGTGGCGTCCTGGGGGCGGATCCAAGCACTTCCGCGGGCCGGGGCGCCCTGTCCCGGCCCGCCCTCCAGGAGGTAGTACATGAGACTTCGGGCATGTTCGAGCGCGCTGGCGACCGCCGCGCTGACCGTCGGCCTGACCGCCGCGGCACCCCCGGCCGGGGCCACCGAACCGAAGCCGTTCCTCGACCGGCTGAACACCGTGTCCCTCGTCGCGTCCACCGTCCCCGAGAACGGCGACGTGAACCCGTACGGTACGTTCACGATCCGCGAGAACGCCGGCGACCTGCACCGGGGCAACGTCCTGGTCAGCAACTTCAACAACGCGCTGAATCCGCCGGCGGGCCAGCAGGGCAGGGGCACCACCCTGGTCCAGATCACCCCGGGCGGCACCAGGACCACGTTCGCCACGATCGACCCGAACAACCTGCCCGGCCCGTGCCCCGGCGGGGTCGGCCTCACCACGGCGCTGACGGTCCTGCCCGGCGGCTGGGTCGTCGTCGGCAGCCTCCCCACCGCGGACGGCACGTCCGACACCGCCCAGGCCGGCTGCCTGCTGGTGCTCGACAAGCACGGGACGGTCCGCGAGACCATCGCGAACGACGCCATCAACGGGCCGTGGGACATGACCGCCGTCAGCTTCGGCAAGCGCAGCGAGCTGTTCGTGACCAACGTGCTCAACGGGACGGTCGCCGGCGGCGGCGCGGTGGTCGACCGGGGCACCGTCGTGCGGATCACCGTGTGCGCCGAGGGCGACGAGCCGCCGGTCCCGGTGGCCTTCACCGAGATCGGTTCCGGCTTCCCCGAGCGGACGGACCCGGCGGCGCTGGTGGTCGGCCCGACCGGGGTCGGCCTCCACGACGGCACGCTCTACGTCGCGGACACCGTACTGAGCCGGATCACCGCCATCCCGGACGCGATCACCCGCAAGAACAGCGCCGGCACCGGGCGGGTCGTCACTTCGGGCGGCAGCCTCAACGGCCCGTTGGGCATGACCATCACGCCCAGGGGCGAGATCCTCACGGTCAACGGCGGGGACGGCAACATCGTCGAAACCACCCGGGCCGGACGGCAGGTGGCGACCAAGACGATCAACAACGAGGGCACCCCGCCCGGCGCGGGCGCGCTCTTCGGCCTCTCGTTGGACCTCGACCACGACGCGGTCTACTTCGTCAACAACGCCGACAACGTCCTCGACGTCCTGCACTAGCCGTACTGTTCCGAGCCCGGCAGTCCGGCCACCCCCACCGCATCCAGGAGCGGGCCGCCCGTGAAGGCGGCGACGGGGTGGCCGTGCCGGGTGAGGAGAAACGCGCGGCGAACCGGGTACGGAAACCCCTTCGGCCGGGCGGCGGACGGCTGTTACCGTCACGATCATGAACGAGACCCCCACCCCGGACGACCTCGCCGACGCCCTCCGGCTCGCCGCCGACACCCTGCGCGCAGCGCCCGCGGACGCCGACTGGTCCCGCCCCGCCGGCACGCTCGGCTGGTCCTGCTGGGAGACCGTCGAACACCTCGCCGACGACCTCCTCGCGTACGCCGCCCAACTCGGGCCCGCCCGGCCACCGCAGGACCGGTACGTCCCGTTCGTCTCGACGCGCGAGGCCCCCGGGGCGCCGAACAGCTTCGTCCGCGCCGAGCGCGGGTCCGGGGCGGCCGGGCTCGTCGAGGTGCTGGAGGCGAGCGGCGCGCTGATGGTCGCCATCGCGCGCACCGCTTCGCCGGACGCCCGCGCGTACCACCCGTGGGGCCTCGCCGACCCGGCCGGCTTCGTGGCGATGAGCCTCGTGGAGCTCCTGGTGCACCTGCACGACGTCGCCCAGGGCCTCGAACTCCCGTGGGAGCCCCCGGCGGACCTCTGCCGCCGCACCCTCACCCGGCTCTTCCCCGACGTCCCGCTCGACGGCGCCGACTCCCCCTGGCCCACCCTCCTGTGGGCCACCGGCCGCACCGTCCTCCCCGGCCGCCCGGCCCGCACCCAGTGGCGCTGGCACGCCGACGTGCGGGACTGAAAGCCGTCGACCGGACGGGTCGTTGACGGCGGCTCGGCGCCACGGGCGGCCGCCCGCCCGGTCACGGTCACGCCGCCCGGACGCCCCACCCGGACACACCCGCACCCCGCCCGCCGCAGGCGCCCGCGTCGCATGACCGCAGGTCGGGGTGCTTGGCCCAGCAGGGCGTCCACGTTCTATTGTGGCGGGCGCCGGTGGCGGCAGCGGAGTGAAGGGGTGGACGGTGGCGGGGCGGCGGAACGACGGCGTGCTGGCGGTCTGGGCGGAGACGCAGCGGCAGCAGCAGCGCCGGGAGGAGGCCCGCTGGCGGGCGCAGGCGGCGGAGGAGCGGCGCCGGGAGCGCGAGTTGCGGGAGGCGCAGCGCGCGGCGGCGCGGGGCGAGCGCGAGGCGCAGCGCGCCTACCAGCAGTCCCGGGAGGCCGACGCGGCCCGGCGGACGGCCGAACTGGACGCCCGGGTCGAGGAGTTGCGCGGGCTGCTGACGGCCGGGCTGCGTGAGCCGGCGTTCAGTCCGCAGGCGCTGCTGGCTCCACGCCCGGTGCCGCCGTTCGATCCGGGCGCGCTGGGCGAGCCGGTGCCGATGCCCGATCAGAACGCCTACCTGGTGCCGCCGCCGGATCCGGCACAGGCCCGCAACACGGGGGTGTGGCAGCGCTACGAGCAGTACGCCGCCCAGGCCCGCGTCCGGTTCGAGCAGGACTGGTACGCCGCGCAGGCCCAGGAGACGGACCGGCAGCGCCGGTTGGCCGCGTGCCACCAGGAGTACCTGGAGCGGGTGGCCCGGCACCGCCGAGAGGACGAGGAGCGGGGCGTCCGGACCGAGGAACTGCTGCGCCGGCTGCGCGGGGGCGAACCGGAGGCGGTGCAGGAGTACTTCACGGCCGGGCTGTACGCCTCCGCCGCATGGCCGGAGGGCTTCCCGCACCGGCTGGTGGCGGCGTGGGAGGCGTCGACCCGCCAGCTGGTGGTGAACTGGGAACTGCCCGGTCCGGACGTCGTGCCGGCCGCGTCCCGGGTGCGGTACGTGAAGTCGGACGACCGCGAGGCCGAGGTGGCCCGCCCGGCGACGGAGCGCAAGGCGCTGTACCGGGAGGTGCTGGCGCAGACCTCGCTGCGGGTGGCCGCGGAGCTGTTCCGGGCGGACCGGGACGGGATGCTGGACTCGGTGGTGCTGAACGGCTTCGTCCGCGGCATCGACCCGGCGACGGGCCGGGAGTCGGAGCGCTTCCTGTCCACGCTGTCCGCCTCGCGGGCCGGTTTCGCCGGGCTCGCGCTGGACCGGGTGGCGCCGGTGGAGTGCTTCCAGGGCCTCGGCGGCACGCTGTCGGCGCGCCCGGAGCGGCTGGACGAGGTGCGGCCGGAGCGGCTGCCGGAGACGGTGGGCGGGAGCCTGGCCGGGCACGGCGGCGAGGACGACCCGGACCTGTTCGAGATGGACCCGATCGAGTTCGAGAACCTGATCGCCGAGCTGTTCCGGCTGCGCGGTTTCCGCGTGATGACCACGGCCCGCAGCGGCGACGTCGGCGTGGACGTGGTGGCCGAGGACCTCGATCCGGTCACCGGCGGCAAGATCGTGATCCAGGCGAAGCGCTACCGCTCGACCGTCTCCCCCACCGCCGTCCGCGACCTCGACTCCACCGTGCGCCACCACGGCGCGATCAAGGGCATCCTGGTGACCACGGCGGGCTTCGGCCCGGGCTCGTACGAGTACATCCGCAACAAGCCGCTGTCGCTGGTGAGCGGCCCCGAGCTGGTCGAGCTGCTGGCCGAGCAGGGTCTGCGCGGGCGGCTCGGCGGCGCCCCGCACGCCGCCCACGAGGCGTCCGACGAGGACGGACCGGCCGGGCGGCGCACCGGCGTCGAGGTGGCCTGGCGGAGCCGGACGGCCGGCGGGGACGCGGTGGAGCTGGACGTCACGGCGTTCCTGTGCGCCGACGGCCGGGTGCTGAGCGACGAGCACTTCGTGTTCTTCAACAACCCGCAGGACCCGGACGGCGCGGTCCGCCTGCACCCGACCCGCTCGGTGCCGGGCGAGCCGCTGCGCGCCGCCCGGATCACGCTGGACCCGGCCCGGCTGGCGCCCGCCGTGGAGGAGGTGGTGATCGCCGTCTCGACCGAGGAGGAGGAGCCGCCGGCCCTGCCGCTCGGGTACGTGCACGGGCTCGCACTCACCGGCGAGTACGCGCAGGGCGTGGCCGGGCCGGAGCGGTGGACGGCCGACACCGGGGGCGTGCCGGACAGCGCGATGCTGGTGGGGGCGTTCCAACGCGCGGGCGGCGGCTGGCAGTTCAAGCCCTCGGGCGCGGCGGTGACGAACGGCCTGGCCGGACTCGCGGGGGCGTTCGGCGTCGCGGTCGAGTAGCGGTCATCCACCCGCATAGGGGACGAATGTCATACCTGAGGAGGAGGGGACGCCCCCGTCAGTACGCCGGGAGGGCGGGGGTCTCCCCTCCCCGGGACATACGCATCGCGTTCGAAGCGCTTGAAAGGATGGAACGGATCCGATCATTCGTTCCCGTCCCCAGGAGTCCCCCCGTGACGATGCCCGCAACCGCCGTCCGCACCGGCCGGGCGGCCGCCCGCGCCACCGGCCTCAACAAGGTCTACGGGGAGGGGGAGACCCGCGTCGTCGCCCTGGAC
>NZ_JBSFGU010000088.1:0-15546 GCF_053596725.1 Kitasatospora sp. NPDC001660
GAATGCCAAGTTGCCAGACCGGACCGGCGCCCGCCAAGACCCCTCGCTACGATCCGCGGTCGTAGCCGGGAAGACCCGCACCGCTCCCGCAGACGACCCACCCGGAGCACGCCGGCCCCCGCCGACCCCTCCCGGCCTGCGCAAACACCCCCCAACCACCCACCAAACAGTCCCAAAATGGTGCAAAACGGACACCACTACCCGTCATCGTGCACCCCCATCACGTGTGAGCGCACTCACCACACGGAACCCGGCAACATCACCGACCGCCCCACCCCCCACCACACCGAGTCACCACCAGACCGCCACCATTGAGACCGCCACCACACCCACCACACCCCACCGACACGGCAACGGCACCCTGACGGCCGGTGCGCGCGGGCGGACGACGAGGACGGGCTGTTCCACGACGGCGTCGCGGATCCGGAGGGCGCTGCGGGCAGGGCGTCGCGGTGGGCGTTCTGGTCGTCGGTCGGGTCGGTGGCGTTGTGCCGGCGGCGCATCCACTGGCCGGCGTTGTGGTTGTCGGTCGAAAAGTATTTCCGGCGGCGTTGAACCGTTCCCGCCGCGGATCCGTGTGAAGGGTGTGCACGGGCCACCACCGCCCGGACCGTCAACCGCCAGTTCCCCAGGGGGAGTTCGCCATGCCCACGTTCACCGTTCCCGCCTTCGCCGCGCGCCGCCTGCTCGCCGTCTCCGGTATCGCCGTGCTCGCGCTCGCCGCCACCGCCTGTGGGCCCGACACGGCCGACGGGTACGGCAAGAACGCCCCGTCGACCGCCGCCGCCCCGGTGGCCACGGCGTCCGCTCCCGCGGCCGGTGACTCCGCCGGGGTCCGGGTCGTCGCCGTGAAGTCGGCTGCGCTCGGCCCGATCGTCACCGACTCCGCCGGCCGGACCCTGTACCGCTTCGACAAGGACACCGCCAAGCCGTCCGCGAGCACCTGCACCGACGCCTGCGCGACGAAGTGGCCGCCGCTCACCGCCCAGGACTCGGTTCAGGTCACCGGGGTCGACTCCGCCCTGGTCGGCAGCGTGACCCGGCCGGACGGGACGAAGCAGGTCACCCTCAACGGCTGGCCGCTCTACCGCTTCGCCGGGGACACCGCGGCGGGGCAGACCAACGGGCAGGGCGTCGGCGGCACCTGGTTCGCGAGCACGCCCGAGGGGAAGAAGGCGCCGGGCACGCCCGCACAGGCGCCCGCCCAGACGCCCTCTCAGGCCCCGTCGTCCGCCGCGTCGCAGGGCAGCGGCTACTCCGGGGGCTACTGACACCCTGCCCCTCGCGGCGGCGGGGCGGCCGGGGCCGCCTTGCCCGCGCGGCGGCCCGTCGCCCAGACTGTCGCGGTGCACCAGGACCGCGATCACCGCCGGATGGGGGGCGCCGCGCTCCCGGTCGGCGTCCTGCTCTGCCTCGCCCTGGGGCTGTCGCTGCTGGTGGTCCGGTTCCGGGCGTCCGGGCCGGAACCGGCGGCCGGATTCATCGGCATCGCCGCGGTGGCCGTGGCCGCACCCGTCCCGCCGGCCGCCGGCCCGGACGCCTCCACCGGCTCGTACGCGCAGGACTGCGGGCGCAACCAGGAGGGGCACCGCAACGCGGACAACGTGGTGGTCTCGCCCGGGACGGTGGGCGGCGCCCACCACGTGCACGACTACGTCGGCAACCTCTCCACGGACGCGGACTCCACCGACGACAGCCTCGCCGCCGCCGCGACCACCTGCACCGACGGCGACCGCTCGACGTACTACTGGCCGGTGCTCCGCCGCACCGACCACGACGGCGCGGCGCCGCACACCGCCGCCGGGGCGTCCGAGGAGCCGCACGGCAACACCGGCGAGATCCTCGCCCCCGAAACGGTCACCGTCGAGTACCTCGGCAACCCGTGGAGCAAGGTCGTGCCGATGCCGCGCTTCCTGCGGCTCCTGGAGGGCGACCCGACCGCCGCCACCGACGGCGGTGCGGACGCCGGCGCCCGCTGGGGCTGTACGGGCTTCGCCGGCCGCACCACCACCGACCGCTACCCGCTCTGCCCCGCCGGGAGCCTGCTCACCCGCACCCTGGACTTCCCCAGCTGCTGGGACGGGCGCAGCACGGACAGTCCCGGCCACCGCTCCCACGTGCGGTTCCCGTCCGCCGCCGGCGTCTGCCCGCACGACACCTTCCCGATCCCGCACCTGCGGGTGACCGTCGGCTACCGCCCGCCGCCGCCCCGGGCCTTCGCCCTGGACGCCTTCCCCGAGCAGCACCACAGCCCGCTCACCGACCACGCGGTGTTCATCGGTCTGATGACCGACCGGCAGTCGGCCGACGTGGTGGCCTGTCTGAACGAGAACCGCAGCTGCCGGGCATCCGGTTGAACCGGACGGCCCCCGCGTACGTGCTGGACGTGGCACCCGACGACGGAGGATGGCGGATGGCGAGGACACGACCGGGCGCGCGGCAGGACGCCGCCGACGAGGCACTGATCCGGACGCTCTACGAGCAGCACGGCGGCGCGCTGCTCGCCTATGCCGTCCGGCTGACCGGCGACCGCGCGGCGGCCGAGGACGCCGTCCAGGAGACGCTGATCCGGGCCTGGCGCAACCCCGAGGCGCTGACCGAGGCCCGCGGGTCGGTGCGCGGCTGGCTGCTGACCGTGGAGCGCAACCTGATCACCGACCGGTTCCGGGCCCGGGCCGCCCGGCCGGCCGAGGTGGCGGAGGTCTCCGAGGAGACGGCCACCGTGCCGGTCGAGCACGACCACGCCGAGGGCGTGGTGGAGGCGCTGGTGATGTCGCAGGCGCTGGAGCGGCTCTCGCCCGAGCACCGCGAGGTGCTGCGCTCGATCTACTTCCAGCGGCTGTCGGTCACCGAGGCCGCGGAGCAGCTGGGGGTGCCGGCCGGGACGGTCAAGTCCCGCGCGCACTACGCGCTCCGGGCGCTCAAACGCTCGTACACCGGCAGGACGGGGACATGGCAGGAGGTGTCGGTGTGACCACGCACGACGCGAACACGGGCGGCATGGACACGGGCGGCATGGACACGGGCGGCATGGACACGGACGGCACGAGCGTGAACGGCGGGGGCGCGACGCCGCACGACCGGAGCGCGCAGCTCGTCGGCGCCTACGTGCTGGGCGCGCTCGATCCGGGCGAGGCGGCGTCGGTCGGGCGGCACCTGGCCGACTGCCCGGTCTGCCGTCAGGAGGTGAGCGAGTTGCGGGAGCTGGAGACCGCCCTGGGCGAGGTGCCGCCCGAACTGCTCGTGGACGGTCCGCCCGAGGGCGGCGACCTGCTGCTGCAGCGCACCCTGCGGCGGGCCCGGACGGAGCGCGGCTCGGCGCTGCGCCGGCGCCGGGCCCGGATCGGCGCGGTCGCGGCGGTCGCGGCGGCCGCGGCGCTGGTCCTCGGGATCGCGCTGGGCCGCGGCACCGATGCCGCATCGCCGGTGGCCGCCGGCCCGGCGCCGAGCACCGCCGCCGCCACCCCGCCTCCTGCCGGGACCAGGACCGGCTCGGTGACGGATCCGGCCACGGGCGCCCGGATGACGCTGACGGTGACCCCGGCGATGGGCTGGGTGCGGGTGAACGCGGCGGTCACCGGTGTCCCGGCCGGCCAGCGCTGCCACCTGGTGGTCAACGGCAGGGGTGGGGCCGCGGTGGACGCGGGCAGTTGGCTGGTCTCCGCCATCGGCGCCAAGTCCGGTACCACGTTGGATGGTTCGGCCATCGTCGCGCCGCAGGACGTGGTGTCCGTGTCGGTCGTGAACGAGTCCGGGCAGACCTTCGTGACGGTCCCGGTGTAGGGCTGCGCCGCCGGCGCCGGACATGCCGTGGGGGCCACCGTCGCGGGGATGGTGGCCCCCACGGCGGTTCACTGCTTCGGGCAGGCGGTCGCGGTCGCCGAGGACGGTCGCATCGGCAGCGGGGTGAGGGGTGTGCAGACCGGCGTGGCGAGTCCGATGAGCTCCACCAGTCCTACGCCACCGGTCGGCGGGAGGATCTGCGACCAGTTGTTGGCCAGCCAGACGTTGCCGGACTGGTCGAGCTGCACTGCCGTGAGGTGCTGGATCGCCGCGCTGCGGAACCCCTGGGAAGGGGACAGGAACGTACCGGTGGAGGTGCCCTGCGGGCAGGCGGCGGTGTTCTCACCGCACAGCAGCCAGAGGGACGGGACGCCGAAGCCGGCGACCCACACGCGGTCGGACCCGTCCACGGCCACGGACCAGGGGCCGACCGTGATCGGCAGCTTGTGCTCACCGGCGATGGTTCCGTCGGGCCGGATCTCGGTGACGGTGTTGCTGACGAAGTCGGGTACCCAGACGTTGTTCCTGGAATCGATGGCAAGCCCCAGGGGCCAACTGAACGTGTCGCTCTTGACGGGCGAGAACGCGGTCGGTTTGAAGTCGGGGCCGATGACGGTGACGCCTCCGCCGAACTCGACGTTGGAATCGGCCACGCGCGTCTCGTTGAGTTTGGCGCCGCTGAGGCGGGCGTTGGTGACCCAGGCCCGGCCCTGGCCGTCGATCTGGACGGCGAACGGATGGTCGAGGCCTCCCCCGGTGATCGTGATCGCCTTCGACGGGTCGCCGTGCGGGTAGACGATCACACTGCCCTGGCCGGGTGCGCCTTTGATGCCGTAGAAGTTGGCGATCCACACATTGCCCTTCTGGTCGACGGCGACGCCCTGTGGGTGATCGGGGCTTCCGTTCTTCCAGCCCGTGTCGGGCGACAGCGGGGTTCCGGTGGCCGAGTACTCGGAGATCGCGTCGCCCCCGTAGCTGGGCACCCAGGCGGAGCCGTCATGGTCGATCGCGATGCCCCACGCCCCGGCCTTCATGCCGCCGCCGCTGACGGGACTCCCAAGGGTGGGGTGGCCGACCGGATCGAGCACGGTGACGTAGGGGCTCGGGTCCCTGGTGCCGGCCTGCCAGTTGTTGGTCGCCCAGGCGTTCCCCTTGGCGTCGAACGCTATGCGGCCGGGGGCGTAGAGGCCGGTGTCGGTGTAGCGCAGTGCCAGGATCCAGGACGTGGGGGCCGCGGTGAGCGCGGGAGAGAAGACGTTCGACGTCTGCGCCAGGGCGTAGAGCTCGGCCGGGGAGAGTGTCGGGTTGTGGACGAGGTCGAGGACCGCCTGCACCGTGTCGTCCGGGGTGGCGCCGCCGGGCGGCGTGGCGAGCCGGAACACGTCCGCGCAGTGCGCGGCGTTCGGCGTCGCGCAGAGCGAGACCAGGTTGGCGAGCGTGCCGAGGGTGGCGAGGGTCTCGTTGTTGGTGCCGTTGTCCTTGTTCGTGACGACCCCGCCCGGCTTGCCGGTGGCCGGATCGGCGAGGTTGAAGGATGTCGCGGCGGCGTTCTGCAGCCCGGGGCTCGGGCCGGCGATGCCGTGCTGGTCGCTGAACTGGGCCAGGGCGTAGGTGGCGGCGACGGTGGTGAGTTCGTTGACCGTCACCGCGTTCAGGGTCCGCTGGGGGACGCCGCCGCCGGCGCCGACGGCGACGACGGAGCGCAGCCGGAGCCCGGGCGTGTCCGGGGGTGCGGCCTCGACGTACAGCACCCCGTCCGTCGACTGGGCGTAGGAGATCTTGAACGAGCCGGTCGCGTCGGTCGTGGCGCGGCCCAGTTCCCTGGTTCCCTGGCGCGATCCGGCGAGGAGCGTCACCTGGGCCCCGGGCAGCGCGCTGCCCGCCCCGGTGACCGTGCCCGCCAGGATGGCCGGTGTGGCGGCGGGGGCGTCCGAAGCGGCGCTGCATGAGGTCAGCGCGGCGACGAGCGAGGCCGCCGCGGTGGCCGAGACGGCTGCGGTCCACCTTCGTCCACCGCGGGAAGTGCCGAGTGCTGACCTGCGAGCGCGCAGGACGGGGGCGGTCATGGTCGTGGGTCCTTTCGATCAGAGCTGCCGGGGTCCGGCCGGGTCGTGGCCGTCGCCGGAGCGCGCCCGATCGGCGTACAGGGCGCCGGTGCACCGTGCCACCGGTCGGCCGAAGCCCTGTGCGACGGCGCGCCGCGGCGGCGATGAGCGGTTCGAGGCGGGCTTTGCAGGGCCTCTCGTGCGTGACGGGTGTTCGGAGGTGCACGGATGCGCGTGTCGACCTCGGCGGGCGTGTCAGCCGGTCGGGATGTTCCTGCGGCCGCGCCGGCCTGGAAGGGCTGCCCGGTGGATCGGGGTGGTCATGCGTTCGTCTTCTGCTGCTTGTTGCCGCCTGCTTGCGGCGTCCTCAGCGAGAACCAGCCGATCTTGGCTCCCAGCAGCCAGATCACGCCCAGATACAGGTCCGGGCCCACCTGACGGAGCTCATCGCGCACACAGCGAGCGACGAGGGATGTTCTGGAGTAGTCGATGACGATGCACTCCTCGCCGTCCAGCAGACTCGGTCCCACCGTGACGAGGGCGAGGATGGCGAGCACGTCCAGTGAGGACATCCGATTGCTCAGGTACCCGCCGGCGCGGTCGAAGACCTTTCCCCGCCACATGGCCAGACGTACCAACGCGGCGATCGGTCGGGTCACGCCCGTGCCCGCGCCGATGATGGCGGTGCCCTCCATCGGACCGTCGGGAATGTCACCGGGCGGGCTCGCACGGAAGAGTTCCTCCAGCCGGCTGTCGTCGGCCGCGAGCAACTCGGTCTCACTGAGCGTCACGCTCGTCCTCCCAGGTGAACAACCATGTGTCAACCATGAGCGCTTCGGTTCCGAACCACCTCCGCTGTTGAGCCGAACAGCTGACGCCGGCCTCACACAGCGTCACCGCGGACCAGAACAGCAGCAGCCGACCGCGGGCACGGACGGCAGCGGCCGGGAACGGGAACGACACGCCGCGTGGACTCCGGACAACCGATGGCGCGGGCACGTACGCGGATCGGCAGCGACACGCCGGACCCGCTCGTCCCGGCCTGCGGCTCGTGCCGGGTCCCGTTCTCCCGTGCCCCGCTTCCGTCCGGGTGCGGAAACGCCGAACCTCGGCAGAATCGATGCGTGGGGGGACGGTCCCGGCTGCGCCGCGGATGCCTACGTGAGAGGACCATGCCATGCCCGACTTCCGCCCGAAGCACGATCACCTGATCGTCAAGCCGCTCGGGGGCCCGACCCCGCAGGACCCGGAGAGGTGGAAGGGCGAGGTGGTGGCGGTAGGACCCGGCCGGCAGCTGGCGAGCGGCAAGCCGCACCCGGTGGACGTCAAGGTCGGCGAGAAGATCCTCTTCAACAGGCTCTCCGGATCGGAGATCGAGGTGGAGGGGCAGGAGTACGTCGAGCTTCCCGAGGACGAGGTCCTCGCGCTCTTCGCGGAGTAGGGACAGGGCGACGGGCGCACCCGGCACCCGACGTCTTCGCTCCCGGCCGCCCCAGGCCCCGAGACCTTTGGAGATCCCCGCCTTGACCGAGCAGTCACCCGCCCGGATCGGCGTCACCGGACTGGCCGTGATGGGCCGCAACCTGGCCAGGAACTTCGCCCGCCACGGATACCGCGTGGCCGTGCACAACCGCACGCAGGCGCGGACCACGGCGCTGCTGGAGGAGTTCGGGCACGAGGGCGAGTTCGTGGCCGCCGGGACCACGGAGGGGTTCGTCGCGGCCCTGGAACGCCCCCGTCTGATCGTGATCATGGTCAAGGCCGGGGCGGCGACCGATGCGGTCATCGACGAGCTGGTGCCGCTGCTCGACGCGGGCGACGTGGTGGTGGACGGCGGGAACGCGCACTTCCTCGACACCAGGAGGCGGGAGGCGGCGCTGCGGGAACGCGGACTGCACTTCGTGGGCAGCGGGATCTCCGGTGGCGAGCAGGGCGCGCTGGAGGGGCCGAGCATCATGCCCGGCGGTACGCCGGAGGCCTACCGGGTCCTGGGACCGTTGCTGGAGGACATCGCGGCCAAGGTCGACGGCAAGCCCTGCTGCACCCATGTCGGACCGGACGGCGCCGGTCACTTCGTCAAGATGGTCCACAACGGGATCGAGTACGCCGACATGCAGCTCATCGCCGAGGCGTACGACCTGCTGCGGCACGGAGCGGGACTGCAGCCCGACGCGATCGCCGAGGTCTTCCGGACCTGGAACGCCGGGCGCCTGGAGTCCTACCTGATCGAGATCACCGCCGAGATCCTCGCCCACACCGATGCGGCGACCGGGAAGCCGTTCGTCGACGTCGTGCTGGACCGGGCCGAGCAGAAGGGCACCGGCCGCTGGACGGTCCAGAGCGCGTTGGAGCTCGGCGTGCCCGTGAGCGGGATCGCCGAGGCGGTCTTCGCCCGGGCGCTGTCCGGCAGCGTGCCGCTCCGGCAGGCCGGACGGGGGCTGCCCGGCCCCACCGAGACGTGGCTCGACAGCGCGGCGGCGGACCGGTTCGCGGACGACGTCGAGCAGGCCCTGTACGCCTCCAAGATGGTGGCCTACGCCCAGGGCTTCCACCAGATCCAGGCCGGCAGCGCGGAGTACTCCTGGCAGATCGACCCCGGTGAGATGGCCGCGATCTGGCGCGGCGGTTGCATCATCAGGGCCCGGTTCCTGGACCGGATCCGGGCCGCGTACGAGGCGGAGCGGGAGCGTCCCACGCTGCTGACCGACGCGCACTTCCGGGAGTCGCTCGGCTCCGCGCAGTCGGCCTGGCGACGGGTCGTCTCGGTGGCGGCCCAACTGGGGGTGCCCGCCCCCGGCTTCGCAACCGCGCTCGCCTACTACGACAGCCTGCGGGCGGAGCGTCTTCCGGCCGCACTGGTGCAGGGACAGCGGGACTTCTTCGGCGCGCACACCTACCGCCGGGTCGACCGGGACGGGACCTTCCACACCCGCTGGGAGGCCGGGGGCCGCCCGGAGGAACAGTGAGAGGGCGGGCGAGGCGCACGCGAAGACCGCGAAGCCGCCGTTGTACATCCGAACCCAGGATCATCCACAGCAGGTGGCCGTCATCGGCCGGCAAGCCTTCCCGGATCACGCCGGATCACGCCGGTTCGCTGCGGGCGAGCCTGTCTGGCGGCCCTCCCGGCGGGCGGGGAGAATGGTGATCGCAAGGCTTGCCGCCGCGAGACGCGGAGTTGGTAACTGGTGTGAAGAGTTCCCCTCGCCCCGCCGAGCCCGCCACGCCGCTCGCACCCGGGCCCGGCGCCGGTGAGAAGGGGCTCAGGTCGGGCGCCCTGGGGCTGTTCTCGTCGGTGGCGATCGGGATGTCCTCGACCGCGCCGGCGTACAGCCTGGCGGCGACGCTCGGAGTGATCGTGGCCGGGGTGGGACTGCAGGCCCCGATCATCACCATGCTGGCGTTCGTGCCGATGCTGCTGATCGCGTACGCCTACCGGGAGCTGAACGCCGTCGACGCCGACTGCGGGACGACCTTCACCTGGGCCACCCGCGCGTTCGGCCCACGGGCCGGCTGGATGGGCGGCTGGGGCCTGATCGTCGCCGACGTGATCGCGATGGCGAACCTGGCCGAGATCGCCGGCATCTACGGCTTCCGGCTGGTCGGACTGGAGTCGCTCGCGACCAACCAGGTGTGGACCACCGTGGCCGGGGTGGTCTGGCTCGCCCTGATGACGGCGGTCTGCTACGTGGGCATCGAGGTGTCGGCGGTCATCCAGCGCTGCCTGCTCTGCCTGGAGGTCGCGGTCCTGCTGCTTCTCGCCGTCACCGCCCTCGTCAAGGTCTACACCGGCGGCCCGCCGACCGCGACGCACGTCTCCGCCTCCTGGTTCAATCCGCTGAACGTCCCCTCCGCCCAGGCGCTGACCACCGGGGTGCTCGCCGCGGTGTTCATCTACTGGGGGTGGGACACCGCGCTCACCGTCAACGAGGAGACCGCGGACAGCCGGCACACCCCCGGACGGGCCGCCGTGCTGTCCACCGTGCTGCTGCTGGTCATCTACGGTCTGGTCGCCACCTCGGCGCAGGCCTTCGCCGGGGTCGGCACCACGGGCATCGGGCTGGCCAACCCGGACAACTCCGGAGACGTGCTCTCCGCCCTCGGCGGGGCGGTGTTCGGCACCGCCGGGCTCGGCCACGCACTCACCAAACTGCTGATCCTGATGGTGCTGATCTCGGCGGTCGCCTCCACCCAGACCACCATCCTGCCGTCCGCCCGCACCGTCTTCTCGATGGCCGCGCACAAGGCCGTGCCGTCCCGCTTCGCCCGGCTGCACCGCCGGTTCCTGACCCCGACCTGGTCGACCGTCGGCATGGGGCTGGTGTCGATCGCCTTCCTGGTGCTGCTCACCTCGGTCAGCCACAACGTGCTGGCCGACTCCATCGGCTCGGTGGGCCTGGCGATCGCCTTCTACTACGGCCTGACCGGCTTCGCCTGCGTCTGGTACTACCGCCGGGTGCTCACCCGCAGCCGCCGGGACCTGCTGTTCAAGGGCGTACTGCCCGGGATCGGCGGGCTGATCATGCTGTTCCTGTTCTGCTACGCCGCCTTCCACGTCTACGCCGCCCCCGGCTACGGCTCGACCTCCGTGCGGCTGCCGCTGCTCGGCCGGGTCGGCGGGGTGACCGTCCTGGGGCTGGGCGCGCTGCTGATCGGCGCGGCGCTGATGCCGGTGGTCACCCGGGAGCACACCGCGGCGCTGCGGCTGCAACGCAGCCTGCTGCCGCACCGGCTGCCGGTGCTGAGCGCGGTCGAGTCCGCCAGCCGCTACCTGCCGGCCGACACCCGCTCCGGGGTGGGCGGGGACTGGTACGACGTCATCCCGCTGTCCGGCAGCCGGGTCGGCCTGGTGGTCGGCGAGGTCCTCGGCCACGGCCTGCGGGCCGCCGCCGCGATGGGCCGGCTGCGGGCCGGCATCCGGGTGCTGGCCCGGCTGGACCTGGATCCGGACGAGCTGCTCGCCCACCTGGACGACGTGGTGCGCGAGGAGGACGGCCCGGGCAGCCCGCGCAGCGGCGGCGTGACCTGCCTGTACGCGGTGTACGACCCGGTCGACGGCCGGTGCAGCCTGGCCCGGGCCGGCCACGCGCCGCCCGCCGTGGCCGACCCGACGGACGGCGTCCGCTACGCGGAGCTGCCGGCCGGGCGGCCGCTGGGGCAGGGCGGCCCGCCGTTCCAGCGCGCCGAGCTGGACCTGCCGGCCGGCAGCCTGATCGCCCTGTACACGGACGGCCTGGTGCAGGCCGTCGACGGCCGGCGCGGGCTCGCCGAGACGCTGGCCGGGCTCCGCCGGCCGCTGGAGAGCCTGTGCGACGAGGCACTGGCGACCCTGCTGCCCGGGCCGGTGGACGACGACGCCGTCCTGCTGCTGGTCCGCACCCGCCGGCTCGACACCGGACAGGTCGCCGACTGGGAGCTGGCGCCCGACCCGGCGGCGGTCGCCCAGGCACGTCGCATGGTCAGCGGACGGCTGGACGAATGGGACCTGGCGGAGCTCGTGTTCACCACCGAGCTGATCGTCAGCGAGCTGGTCACCAACGCGATCCGGTACGCCCCCGGGCCGGTCCGGGTCCGGCTGATCCGGGACCGCAGCCTGATCTGCGAGGTCTCCGACACCGGGCACACCTCGCCGCACCTGCGCCAGGCCGCCCGGGACGACGAGGGCGGGCGCGGCCTGTACATCATCGCCCAGATCACCGGGCGCTGGGGCACCCGCTACACCGAGGACGGCAAGACCATCTGGACCGAGCAGGTCCTGTCCGCCGAGGGCTGACGACCGCGACCGGCGCCCCGCCGACCGGTGTCCCCGTCCGCAAGGCGGGCGTACCCGCCGAGGTGCGGCGGCCTTGCGCCGGCGCCGCATCCACGCGCCCACGTCGTACTCGTCCGGCTCCGGGGCGCGGGCCGCATCGGGCAGGCCGGAGGTGTTGATGTGGCGCTGCCGGTCGATCCAGGACGGGAGAGGCGCTTAACTGTGGAGTGGGGGAAACGACGGCTGTGGGGGCGAGCGGGACAGAAGGGCAGTCCGGTGGCTGATGTCTCGAACACGACGGCGTGGCGTTCGCCGCGGTTCCTGCCCAGGTGGTCGCGCCGGGTCACGATCGGTGGCTACGTGCTGGTCGCGGCCGCGGTGGCGCTGGATTTCGCCAGCGGGCCCGGTGTCACGTTCGCGCCGGTACTCGCCGCCCTGCCCGTACTGGCCGGTGTGGGTGCCCGCCGGGCCACGGTCCCGCTGACGGCCGGGGTGGTCGCCGGCGCGATCGTCGTCGGCATGGCGGCCTACGACGCCGACGTGCCCGCGGTCGTGATGGCGACCGCGGCGGCCACGGTGGTCGTGGTCACCTTCTTCAGCTGCGCCAACGTCGTGGTGGTGACCGCCCAGGAGCGGGAGCTGGCCAGGGTCCACACGGTCGCCGAGGCCGCGCAGCGTGCCCTGCTGCGCCTGGTGCCCCGGCGGATGGGGCCGCTGGTGGTCGCGGTGCGCTATGTGGCGGCGGAGGCCGAGGCACGGATCGGCGGGGATCTGTACGAGGTGATGCCGACCCCGTACGGGGTGCGGTTGTTCCTCGGCGACGTGTGCGGCAAGGGCTTGGCCGCGGTGGAGACCGCAGCCGACGTGCTGGGGGTGTTCCGGGAGGCCGCGCGGGCCGAGCCGGATCTGGCGGAGGTGGCCAGGCGGCTGGACTCGGCGCTCGCCCGTCGTCCGGCGAGCGAGGAGTTCGTCACGGCGGTTCTGGTCGGCATCCCCGACACACCGGGACCGGCGGTCGTGGTCAACTGCGGGCACCCGCCGCCACTGCTTTGCCATGACGGTCGGGTCAGCACGGTGGAACCGTCCGTCGGGACTCCCCCACTGGCGCTGCTCGGCCTGGTCGGCGGGGACTACCACACCGAGTCGCTCGCCTTCGACCGCGGCGACCTGCTGCTGCTCTACACGGACGGCGTGTCCGAGGCCCGGGACGCGGCGAGCCGGTTCTACCCGCTCGCCCAGCGCCTGGCCACCCTGCCGCATGGGGAGCCGGACGCCCTGCTGGACGAGCTGCTCCTGGACGTGCGGGCGTACGTCGGCTCCGGGCTGACGGACGACGCGGCCCTGCTCGCCGTCCGCCGGGAGCGGTGACCGGTCCGTCGACTCCATCCGGGCCCCACACCCCTCCCCGGGCGTCACCACCGCGTGGAGCACGGCCCGGGCGACTACCGGGGCGGTTCGGGCAACTACCGGGGCGCCGGCCGTTGGTGCCGGTACTCCTCCAGCGCCGGCGACGTCCTCATCGCGAGGAAGTTCGTGATGGTGTACTCGGCCAGCCCCGCCACCGAGTACGGGTCGTTCTTGGTGATGTCCTCGATCTGCGCCCGGTCGACACCGACCGCCACGATGACCGCACCATCGCGGGGGTCCTTGGGGCCCGATGCGATGAAGACGCCGGATTCGTAGTGCGAGTCGAGCCAGGCAACGTGCTCGGGGTGGGCCGCTTCGATGCGCTCGAGCGGCGCGATGTAGGTCAGCTCAAGAATGTACATGATCAACATCATAGCGCCAGGTAATCGACCGGTCACACAGGGGCAGTGACGCCGATCACCGCCCCGGGCCCGTATCGGCCCCCAGGCCCTCGGAGGAGCCCGGAAGCCGACAGTCCATTCAGGCCTCCCGAGCAGCTCCTTCGAGTGGCGATCGGCCGCCACCGGCCGGAAACGGCCCGGCGGACCCGCCGGCGCCTGCACGATGGCGCGCCCGCTGCTGGTGGCCGACGAACGGACGACAGGGATGGCCTCGAACACTCGCGCACACGCACCGCTGGACGGCATGACCATGGTGCTGCGCAAACTCCCGCAGGTGACGGTGCTGTTCTGGATGCTCAAGACGGTCGCCGTGACTCTCGGAGAGTCCGCCGGAGACCTGCTCGGCATCAGCTTCCAACTCGGCTACGTCACCACCGCGTTCCTCTTTCTCGCGTTCTTCCTGGTCGTCGTCGTGGCCCAGGTGCGGGCGAAGCGGTTCCACCCGGCGCTGTACTGGTCGGTGGTGCTGGGCACGAGCCTGGTCGGCACCGAGGTGTCCGACTTCCTCAACCGCGGATTCGGCCACGGCAGCGCCCCCGACGGCATCGGCTACGCCTCCGGCGCCATGCTCCTCACCGCCCTGCTGGCGCTGGTCTTCCTCGTGTGGTGGCGCACCGGGCAGACGTACGACGTGGAGAACATCTCCAGCCGCACCGGCGAGATCCTGTACTGGATCGCGATCCTGGTCTCCAACACCCTGGGCACCTCGAGCGGAGACTGGCTCTCGGACGACACCGGCCTGGGCTTTCGCAACGCCTTCGTGGTCATCGCGGGCATCATGGCGCTGATCGTGGCCGCGTACTACCTGACGTCGGTCCATCAGATGGTGCTGTTCTGGCCGGCGTTCATCCTCACTCGCCCCCTGGGCGCGGCCGGCGGCGACGCGCTGACCAAGCCTGCGGCCCAGGGCGGCCTGGGCTGGGGCACGGCGGGCGGCAGCGCAGCGCTGAGCGCCCTGCTCCTGGCCCTGGTCGCCTACCAGACCTGGCACATCCACCGCCACCCCCTGGCCCCACTGCCGGTTCCCGTGGACCGGCACACCGGACGGCCTCAGCGCCCCAACGGAGCCCTGGTCCGACCGGGGACGCCGTTGACGGACAGTGAACCGATCGACACTTAGCCGAATGTGCTGCTCGGACCGGTACGCGGTCGCCTCCCCGCCGCTTCAAGGTGCACGGGCATCTCCGCCGAGAGACGCTGGGCGTATCCGTCTGATGGACCACCGGCGACACAGGAGGTGCTCATGAGACGCAAGTACTGTGCAGCGGTCGCCCTTACCGCCGCCGTTCTGTTCACGGGAACGGGGGCGACGTACGCAACCGCAAGCGGCGCTCAGCTTTCCGCTACGCGCAGTGTCGTGGTGAGTACCACCCAACTCCCCACCGAACAGCAGATCGCAGCCCTGTTCGACAACTGGAACGCGGCTTTGGCCACCGGCGACCCGAACCGTGTCGCGGACCTCTACGCTCCCGGTGCCGTGTTGCTGCCGACCGTCTCCGACATCTGCACCAGTCGCGCCGAAATCGTCGACTACTTCACGAAATTCCTGACGAGCAAGCCCGTCGGGAAGATCCAGGAGCGGTTCATCACCGTCCTGGACGGCACGAACGCCGTCGACACGGGCCTCTACCAGTTCACGCTGACCGACAAGAACGGCAGCAAGTCCACGGTCAACGCCCGCTACACCTTCGTCTACGAGCTGCACGGAGGCAAGTGGCTGATCCTCAACCACCATTCCTCGGTCCTGCCTTCTTCGGGCTGATCCGGCTACCCGTCAAGTCCCCCCGGTCGGCGGCGGATGCGCGACGGTCGCGCTGGGTTCGGACCGGATGTCCGGGCGGCCGGGGAGCAGTGCGAGGGCCCGTGTCCGCGCGGCTGCGCGGGCACGGGCCCTCGTGGGTCACCCCGATCCCCCTGTCCGAACCCCGGACAAGGGGAAGCCGAATGATCGGCTCAGTGAATGGTCGGCTCAGTACCAGTGGTGGGTCTGCCAGAACGCCCAGGCGGCGTTCGGGCTGCCGTAGCGGGAGTTCATGTAGTCCAGCGCCCACTTGATCTGGGTGGAGGCGCTGGTCTTCCAGTCCGCACCGGCCGAGGCCATCTTGGAGGCCGGCAGCGCCTGGCCCAGACCGTAGGAGCCCGAGCTCGGGTTGGTCGCCGT
>NZ_JBSFGU010000089.1:0-14790 GCF_053596725.1 Kitasatospora sp. NPDC001660
TCAGCCACGCGATCATTCTGACCGCCCGGAGCCGCCAGCCGCAGCAACCGGGCGCCTCGTCACAAGAGGGCGAACATTGTCTGATGCGGCACTAGTTCGGATAAGCCTGTGTTCGATGCCCGGTCCTGATCGTGGGGCCAGGCGAACGACCTCGCCTCAAAGAGATCCGCGAGAACCTCCACGCCAGGATCGCCGAAGCCGAACGCGAAGGATGGCTGGGTGACGTCGAGCAACTGACCGTCAGTCTCGCCGCCACGGATGACAAGATCAGCCAGATTGACGTCAACGAGAAGCGGAAGACATCCCCGGTCTTCCTTGGCATCCCTGCCATCAGTCAACTCACCGTACGCCAGGCTGAGGACCGAGGCTGACGAGCTGCCCTGGCCCGTTCAGCCTCGGCTGGCCGACGTCCTGACGCCAGCCCTCTCGTAGTTCAGAGAAGGCACGTGAGGCATAAGGCCGGTTTCCGTACGTGCCTCACAGTTATCCGGGGGTTCGTCAGGCACGTTAGGCACATGCGCGACGAGCTGGCCCCAGCCTGGCGAACCACTTGCGGTGTGATGATCGCCCGGAAGGTGTTTCGACCGAAACACCTTGGTGTGACTGAGCAGCCGAGTCGGCCTGTGAGCACGTGGGCCGTCTGAGCGCTGCAGTTGGCCCGTACCTACCATGCTGAGCCACGTTCGAGTGAATCCGTCAGCGATGACGCCTTGTCGGTCGTCCCGACCGATCCGCACTGGCAGCCCGGCCAGGCTGCGGCTGACCGTGCCGCCGCGATCATGGCGGACCTGACGTCCGATGATGACGATGTCGGCATCGACGTCACCTGGCACGACACGCTCGCCGTCGTCGGCTGCGGGGCGAACCTGGTCGGCCGCCCCGGCGCCCGCACGCCCATCGCCAGCGGGGGCCGGCTCGCAGTGTCAGTCCTGCTCTGGTGCGAGCACCAGTTGACTTGATGCGCGGGCCAGCAGGTCGATCAGCAGGGCGCGTTCTTCGGGGCTGAAGCCGTCGGCGATCCGTCGTTCGATGGCGACGGCCCTCGCGTCAGCCTGCGCGAGCAGTCGGCGTCCGTCGTGGGTGAGGTGTACCTCGGCCACCTTGCGATGCCAGGGGTGCGGCTGGCGGGTGATCAGGCCCTTCGCCTCCAGGTTGGCGAGCACGGTGGCGATGGTCTGCGGGGTGACCAGGCAGGCGCGGGCGAGCGCGGCGGCAGAGAGCCCCGGCTGGTCGTCGAGCGTGTACAGCGCGGCGTACTGCGGAACCGTGAGCCCGAGCGGCCGGAGCGCCGCGTGCTTGGCCGCCATCAGCTCCTGCTCCACCCGCTTGATGTGCAGCCCGAGGCGTTCCGTGATCGGCATCTCCATGAGGGTGAGAGTACGCCCCAAGCTCGAACTCTGGCTAATGGCAGGGCTCTGATACATGACAGAACTCTGTTATCTTTGGATGCCACTCAGCCACCCACCCAATGGAGGTACCCCTTGGCCAGCCGTGAACCGCTTGATCACGTCGTCGTCGGGTCCGGCCCGGGCCTGGTCCTGATCCACGGCACCGGCGCTGACGCGACCTCGAACTGGGGAGCTCTTTTCGAGGCGATGCGTGACCGGTACACCGTCGTCGCCCCGAACCTGCCCGGCGCCGGCGCCACCCCCGTCGACCCCGCACCGATCGACCTGGACTCACTCGCCGACCGGGTCGCTGCCACCGCCCAGGCCGCCGGACTGGAACGGTTCCACCTGGTCGGTCACTCGCTGGGCGCCGTCGTCGCCACGGCCGTGGCCGCCCGCCACCCTGCTGCCGTGACCTCGCTCGTCCTGCACGCCGGATGGGTCAGGACGACCCCGCGCGAGGCGTTCATGTTCGACCTGTGGATGCGCCTGCTGCGTACCGACCCGGCCCTACTGGCCCGCCAGTTGGTCCTCACCGCGATGGGGCCCGGTCTCCTCGGCGCCCTCGACGAAGCGCAGTTCGCCGAACTGGCCGCGGGTTTCACGGCTATGCTCGACGAGTGCATCCTCGGGCAGATAGAACTCGACACCCGAATCGACCTGCGTGACGCGGTGGGCCGGATCACCGCGCCCACATTCGTGCTGGCGAGCGCCGACGATCAGATCATCCCGCCCCACCACCAACGCGAACTGGCCGCCGCCATCCACCAGGCCGACTACCTCCAGGTCCCCGGCGGCCACGGCCTGCCGTTCGAGGACCCGGCGCGGTTCTTCTCGATCATCACCGAGTACGTGGACAAGCGCCAGGCACAGGGCCGGGCCTGAGGCAACGCGTCGAGGCGTTCCGCCAGTCCCACCGGAACGACCGATGATTCCTGCCCACCGGGCGGGCGGCGCGCTCGGGGAAGGGGGCCGAAGGGGCGTGTCGGCGGTCGAGGGCACATGCCTCAGCGCCCGCAGCCCCGCCTGCTCGGCGCGGCGCTCCAGGCACTCACAGGCCAACTCGGCCGCTCGGTCACAACGGCCCGCAATAGCTCCGAAGTACGCCGTGGTCGGCACTTCGGGAGTTGAGCGCCCGAGTTGGCCGTTCAAGCCGGATCGAGCGCTCAGCCGCATGCCTCACGTGCCTAATGGTCGGAGATGCATCCTGACCTGCGACGAAGGGCAAGCAGCCCTAGATAACCGTCGGTGACGTCCCAGCCGAACATGCGGGCCGTCTCGCGCAGGTAGAAGGCGTCGTGGCTGAGGGGAAGGTCGTTGGCGGCCATCGCTTGGCCCGTTCAGGTGTGCAGGTAGCCGTTGGTCCCGTCGTGGCCGTCCGCCTCCAAGTCGTCGAACCACAGACCGTCCTCGGCCAGGTAGCGGAAGTGGATGCGGCTCTCGACAGGGAGCGTGACACTCACCGAGCGCATGCCGTCTTTGCGGGGAGCCAAGGGGTGGGCGCCGGGGGTCCAGTCGTTGAAGTCCCCGACGACACTCACCTGCCCGTGCGGGTGGTCGGCCGGCAGCAGGAAGGTTACTTCGGTGGCGTTCTTGCGTCGGGTGCGCTCCAACACGGGCGAACAGCTCCTTCTCGGGCGAATCGAGTGGCGTGCGTCCTGATCCTGCTGCCCCGGCCGGCCGACATCCGGCAGCCGCACGACATCGACGGCCGTTTGTTCGCCCGTTCAGCCCCCGGGCGCAGCCTCTGCGCACAGTCCATGCCGGCCGGAGACCTGCGCCTCACTCGTGGTGCCGCCGTGACGCGAGGCCCGGCTTCGGGCGTTCCGGGACACCCGCCGAGTCGGGTCTACGCGACGGGGACGGCGAGAGCCGGCCGGCTCCCTGCCCAGGCGCGCGAGGGCGTGGAGAACTACGTTCTGGGTAGACGCCACAGCGCATCACCCCAGGAGGAAGCGTCATGCCTGCCGGTTCGAGCAAGAAGCGTGAACGTCAGTACGAGCACATCAAGGAGAGCGCCCTGGACCGCGGCGAGAGCGAGAAGCGGGCCAAGGAGAT
The DNA here is from genome assembly GCF_053596725.1 of Kitasatospora sp. NPDC001660. Classification (NCBI taxonomy): domain Bacteria; kingdom Bacillati; phylum Actinomycetota; class Actinomycetes; order Kitasatosporales; family Streptomycetaceae; genus Kitasatospora; species Kitasatospora sp. NPDC001660. Next base: position 3,447 of record NZ_JBSFGU010000089.1, read on the forward strand.
CGCGGCCCGGACCGTGAACAAGGAACGGGCCCGGCACGGCGAGTCGAAGACGGCCAGCCGTTCCTCGACCCACGACATGTCCTCCTCGCGGCGTGGCGGACAGCGTTCGCACTCCGGCTCCGAAGGCCCCACCAAGGAGCAGCTGTACACCGAGGCCAAGCAGCGCAACATCCACGGGCGTTCGAAGATGAACAAGAAGCAGCTCGCCAACGCCCTTGGCCACTGAGGATTGCGCGGATGGGTGCTCCGCAGACGCGGGCCGGGCGCGGGACGCACGTGATCGTCCAGCCGGTGAGCGACGACGGTTCGGGCGAGGCGACCCGGCGCGTGGACGTGGACGGGATGCCGGTGGGCAACGCCTACAGCGCGGCCGATGTCACCGAGTTCATGCGGCGCGCCGGTCTGGACGCGGCGCTGATCGAGGATCCCGGAGTCGTCGAATGGCGGGGCGGCGGCCCCGATGTGTGGGAATGAGCGACGGGCCGCCGCTCGAGGACATACCCCGTGGTCGGGGAGTGGTTCCGTTCGGCATCCGAGCGAGACCGCCGAAAACGCCCCAGCGTGTGGTTCAGGTTTCGTCCTCGAGCCGGATCGCTTCCTCCAGGGACTCGACCGCTTTATCGGTGTGTCCGCTGCGTTGCTCCAGCAGCGCTGCGGCGATCGCGTCGAGCTTGCGCTGGATGGCGTGTTCGGCACGGCGTTCGGCGTTCTTCAGCAGCGCGAGCAGCAGCAGGGTGACGGCGGTCATCAGGTCGCCGATCAGTAACTGGCGGCTCAGGGAAAGGCCGGCTGCGTGGACGGCGACGAAGGCGGCCACCAGGAGCAGACACAGCAGGAAGAACACGGGCGAGCTGGTGAAGTTCGAGGCACGCTCGGCCATGCGCTCGAAATGGCCATGACTACCGTCGGCGCGTTCGGCGGGATGCCGGAAGGACATGGGTCCTGCATAGTCCCCGGCGTCTCGGGCCGACGGTTGCCACGCCGGTGACCGGCTCCCCAGTAGGGCTGGGTACCCGGTAGGACACGCTCTGCCCGTTACCGAGAGCTCCGCCCGAGTGCGCCGTGTGGCCCGCACAGGCGCTGCACGTCGCTACCACCCCTGCCCTCCGCCCGGGCGACCGCGGCCCCAGGCACGGTCGGTGTGCTGGCTGGCCCTGCCCTGGACCGTGCTGCGCCGCGGCGGACCTACGCCTCGCCGCCGAGGAGAACCCGGCCACCGCCGAGATGCTCACCGCCGTCCCGGCCAGCGCCGCCCGCATCGAAGACCTGGTGCAGCGCGGGCCAGCCGCGCCGGTCTGGCATTCGCTCGGCGGCCGGGGCGGGCGGACGTACGGATGGGGTGAGTTGTAGGCGCCGGGGCTGGAGGGGCGCGGTGGTCTACCGTCCGGTGCGGAAGCAAAGCCAGCGAGGCGGCCGCCCTGGCGCGAGCGGTCGGCGCTCTGCCGGAGTGTCAGCCGGCGGTGATGCGGGCGAGGGTGGCCTGGAGACGGCGGACGGTGTCCTCGGCTTCGGTGTACTGCTCCAGGGCCGGAGGGACGGTGCCGAAGGCGTGGTCGTCTGTGGCGGGCAGAGCGCGCCAGCGCAGGACGGGTTCGAGCGCGGCGATGGCGCCGGAGAGGAACCAGGCCAGGCGGCCGTGGGTGCTGGCAAGGGCGATGGCGAGGACGGCGAGGACTTCCCGCAGGTGTTCCAGCCGGTCCTTGGCCGGCAGGACCTCCTGGGCGTCCGGCGGGCCGACGGCCTCGCGCAGCCCGGCCTCGACCTGGACCGCGAGGCCGCGGTCGCCCGGGGTCAGTTCCCATACGTGGTCGCGGATCTGTTGCTCGGCTTCCTCGGCCAGGCGCGCGACCGTCGTCTGCATGTCCATGGGGCTCACCGTAGTGACCGTGTCCAGCAGGCCAGGCCGACGCGGGCCGCGTCCGGCGACCCTACCCGGCCCTCCCGACCTGGCCCTCCTCCGTTTGCCGGACCGGCTGCGGCATGCGCGCGGGACGTCAGCGCCACTGGTAGGACGCGCCGCTCATCGCCGGGAGCAGCACCGGGTTCGCCCGCAGCGGTGTCGGGCCGGACGGCCTGGTCAGAGTCGCACCCGCCCTGCCGATCGGCGACACCCCGGCAGGCGGCCCCGGCTCCGCAATCGCGCCGTGAGCATCAGCACGACAACAGCGCCTTCGTCGGTCGACGCCCAGCCAGGTACGGCGGTTCGGTCCGCCAGGGCGCTGTCGGAACCGGCGGGATCCGCTTCGGAGACCGAGGGCCCGTTCACGCCGCCCGGCGGTCCACCGCGCCCAGCCATTGCGTCAGGGCCTTGCGCACCTCGTCCGGGTCGGGGTCCTCGGCCGCCCACGCGGCATAGCCGTCGGGCCGAACCAGGAGGGTCGGGCGCAGGCTGGTCGCTGGGGAGGCCGTCACCACCCAACCCGCCCACGGCGCGGCAACCGCGGCGACATCGCGGCCCACCAGCACGAACCTGCCCTCCCGCAGCACCTCGTAGAGCCGAGCCGGCTCCCCTGCCAGACCACCGGTGTCCTGTGACACCGATCTTTGACTGCGTGCCATCGAACCTTGACGGACGCGAGTTCGTGTCATCGAAGGTTGATTCCCTCGGCGCCACGCGAGTGACCCGCCACTTGGTGACTAGCAGTCACGATTGATCGCGGTTGGTTTCGGTCGGGCTGTGACGGTCCCGTGCACGCCTTTGTGATCCCCCAGGACCGCGACAGCGAATAGGAGCGGCACGATGCCTGCCTCGGATGGGTCCTGGGGCGGGCCCCGTCGCATCGGGCCCCGGCGACTGTGCGTGCAACTGCTCCCCGCGCACGCGGGGAGGACATTGGTCAGAGCATGGGCGGCCAGTGCATGGTGTTGAGGTTCCGCGTCAGGAGGCGTTCCTGTGCGTCGATGTCGTCGAGGATGGCCCGTCCGGCGGCGACCAGGGCGGGGAAGGCGGGCTCGTCGGAGTGCAGATGGGGAGTCACTTCGCTGACGGGGACGCGCTGGAAGGCGAGCAGCGCCGCGCCTTGGAAGGCGGCGATGAGGTGCGTGTCCCGACTGTAGGCGAGGATCCGTCCGTCCGGGCAGTTGGAGAGCCAGAACGTGCGGCCGCTGCTGTGGACGGAGACGCCGTGGGGGCGGTCGCCGTCGACGACCTGGTCGACGAGTTCGAGGGGGCGTTCGGCGGCGAGCTCCGCGAGGGTGCGGGGGTGTTCGAGGCCGTCGTCGATGAGGGTGCGGAGGGTGTCGGCACGGGACTTGCGGGCGGCTTCGGCCCGGTCGTCGAGACGCCGGAGAGTGTCGCGCGGGAGGCGAACATCGATCTTGGGGCCGACTTCGGGGCGTCCGCCGGGATTGCTCGGCGGGGTGGGGCCCATGGTGTCCCTCGGGATAGGTTTCCGCATGCGTCAACCATACGAGGGTTGTCGCATGCGTCAACCCCCTTGGGTCTTGGGAGAGGGATAAGCGCGAAACGCACGAGCGTGGGCGGGGACGACCTCGCGGCCCTCGGCGACGTGAACATGTAGCCGAGCTCGGGTTCCCCGCCTTCCGGACGGATGTGACCCTTGCGCTCCGAGTCGCGCCGATCGAGCGTGATCATGCCGATCGTTGGTTCCTTCTCCGAGGCAGCAGCGCGGTCCTGCCGTCGATGCCCGCCGTTTGACGACCGGCGTTGCGTTCCGCGACCCGCTGGACGCTCGTCAGAGCATTCGAGCGGGAGCGGAGCATCAACTTCTGCAGGTTGCGGACCCTCTTGAGGTCCCCCGCCTGCGATGCCGTGAAGATTCGCTGCCGAAGACGCCGTACGTCCTCCTCGGCCTGCCGCCAGTCGATCGACAGCCAGTCCAAGGCGTCGTCCTTGGGTCCGTTCGCCAGAAGGCGTCCAACTTATCCCTCGGTTCCGGTGCCACCGCTCATCGAGTCCGCACAGACTCACCCGACCCACGTGGGCACCCTTTCGAGTCGGGACACATGGCCCCGTATCCGGCCAGTTGGCCGGAAACCACTGCAGGGGGTGCAGTACTCGGGGCTTCCGGGTTCCTGGTGCCTTTCGGCGTGCCGGCGTTCGCTTCTTGGGTCATCCTGCTCCCGCTGGGGATCTGGACCTTCCTTGCGGTCGGCCTACCGGCAAGCGGTGACCGCCCGCCGGGACCCCATCGGGGTTGTCACGTTGCCCGCGCATGAGATGCGACCGGGTTGGGCGCCCTCTAAACCCCGGGGACGGCGGTGCTCGCACGACCGACACAGGCTCTCCGGCGACACCGTCATCACCGTCCGCAGCCTGATCCGGCGAGCTTGGACCACCCACCGCTGGGACAACCGCCCCCGATATCGGCGATGAACATCCCCCAATCAGGGCGAACCCTTGGTGAAAACGGCCCGCACGACGTCGTCTGGGGCAGCGCTCGCTTCGGCCATCAGCTCTCCGCCGGCCGACCAGATTCCCGAACGGCCGGACGTGCGGTCGAATCCGCCGCCGGTCGGGCCCGCGAAAGCCGCTGTGGCAACCCACACATCATGGTCCGCGGCGACTCGCAGGGCGCGCTCGCCATGAACGTCGGCCTCGTCGTCGGCATGGACAACCCCCGCTACGTAGCCATCGATACCCAACGCCGCCGTCTTCGCGGCATGCTCGGGTATGCCGGTGTCACGGCAGATGGCGAGCCCCAGTCGCCACCCGTCCACTTCGATCACGGCCGGTTCCCCCGGCACGAAGCGGGTGGCCTCGCTGTCATGAAGGCAGACCTTCCCATAGGCCACTCGCGCGCCCTCTCCGTCCACAGCCAGGACGCCGATACGCGGGCCCGGCACGGGCGCACCGACCAGGGCGAGTGTCCCAGTCTCGGCGCACGCGGTGACGATCGGAGCCAGCCGTTCATCGTCCGGGGAGACCGGCGCGGCGTCCAGTTCGTATCCCGTCAGCGACATCTCGGGGAAGACCACCACCCGCGCGCCCGCCGCCCGAACTGCCTCCGCGTGGGCCATCGCGTTGGCCGTCACGTCGTATGCCACACACCGCGGTTGCGCCACCGCGATGCTCAGCTGCCGCTCCATCCTGACACCTCTCGTTGAACAAGATCACCAAAGCCAGCGGCCGCAGAGCCGAGTCGCTGCTGAAGCTGCGGGCACCGGACAACCATGACGGTCTACGCCCTCATTCTGTCTGGACGATCCGCCGCCACAACAGCCGCCCGCACCCGACTCGGCACACCTATCCGCGCCTTCTCTTTATCCGTCTTCTCTACGCAAGGGCGCTACGGCCTGAAGCGTTACCGAGGCTTCGCACAACCCGACGAGCCTTCCTACCGCGTCGTCGATCTCGCGGGCGCACCGGGCCAGCGCCGCTGAGGGCCTCCCCTGGGGGTCCGCGACGTCGTCCTCCTCCGGCGGGACCGGGACCGCGTGCCCCCGACGGGCGGCGGCGGCGACCACGGCGGCGAAATCCCTGCCGCCCTCCGGCTGCCGCCCGTCCCCGTCGGCTTCCCCGCCGGCGAGCCGCACGAACTAGATGAACAGGACCCGGATCATCCCTCGCCGTCGCCCCCACCGGTCCCGGCGGGCACGGCCGCCTGAACCGACGGCCGGGGGGCGGGCGGTTCCTCGCGCTCGTCGCTGGTCAGGCCGTCGCGTTCGCCGGCATCGACCTGGGCCTGCTTCACCCAGTCGGGCGCCGCGGTCTCGGTCAGGTCGAAGTCTTTGGCGACCTGACCGACCGAGCGGTCGCCGCGTCGGCACAGCTCGACGATCTCGGCCGTGAAGTCCGGCGTGAACGAGCGGCGAGGGCGTGGCTTCCTCTTCCCCATGCTCTCCATGATGGACATCATCCTCACCGGGGCCGAAGCCCCTGATCAGGGGTGTCCGTCAAAGCGAATCAAGCCCATGAACCCCCGGGTTCAGCCGGGCGGACATACCGGACCGGCTGACTGGCCCGGCAGGTACGCCGCCCGCTCCTCCTGGGTCAGACCCCGGCCGACGGCCCGGCAGATTCGCTCGACCGCTGCCGCGGGTCGGGGGAGGACGATGGTCCGCAGCCGTGCGGTGTCGTCGTAACTACCGGTGGCGATGGTTCTTCCGTCGGGGCTGAACGCCACCGACAACACCATGTCGGTGTGGCCGGTCAGGGTGGCGCGGGCTGTGCCGGTGGCCACGTCCCACAGCTTCACGGTGTGGTCGCGGCTGGCGGTGGCGAGGGTCTTCCCGTCGGGGCTGAACGCCGCCGAGAACACCGTGTTGGTGTGGCCGGTCAGGGTGGTGAGGCTCCTGCCGGTGGCCACGTCCCACAGCCGTGCGGTGTTGTCGCCGCCGGCGGTGGCGAGGGCTTTCCCGTCCGGGCTGAACGCCACCGACCAGACCGCGCTGGTGTGGCCGGTCAGCGTCCTGAGGCTCCTGCCGGTGGCCACGTCCCACAGTCGAACGGTCCTGTCCGCGCCGGCGGTTGCCAGGGTGTGACCGTCAGGACCGAACGCCACCGAGAACACCGTGTTGGTGTGGCCGGTCAGGGTTGAGCGGGCAGTGCCGGTGGCCACATCCCACAGCTTCACGGTGTGGTCGCGGCTGGCGGTGGCGAGGGTCTTCCCGTCCGGGCTGAACGCCACCGACATCACCATGTCGGTGTGGCCGGTCAGGGTGGTGAGGCTCCTGCCGGTGGCCACGTCCCACAGTTTCGCGGTCCGGTCACCGCTGCCGGTCGCGAGGGTGCGCCCGTCGGGGGTGAACACCACCGACCACACCTCTCCGGTGTGGCCGGTCAGGGTGGTGAGGCTCCTGCCGGTGGCCGGATCCCACAGTTTCGCGGTCCGGTCGGTACTGCCGGTGGCGAGGGTGTGGCCGTCGGGGCTGAACACCACCGACCAGACCGGTTCCGTGTGGCCCGTCAGCATCGAGCGGGTACCCGCATCCCACAGCCGCGCGGTCTTGTCGCCGCTGCCGGACGCGAGGGTTTTCCCGTCGGGGCTGAACGCCACCGAGTACACCTCTCCGGTGTGGCCGGTCAGAGGCGTGCGGGTGGCGCCGGTGGCCACGTCCCACAGCAGGACGGTGTTGTCGGCACTGCCGGTTGCCAGGGTGCGGCCGTCGGGAGTGAACGCCGCCGAGACCACCGCGTCACTGTGGCCGGTCAGGGTCAAGCGGGTTGTACCGGTGGCCACGTCCCACAGCCGTGCCGTGTAGTCGCGGCTGCCGGACGCGAGGGTTTTCCCGTCGGGGCTGAACGCCACCGCGTAGACCTCGTTGGCGTGGCCGGTGAGGGTGGCTCGGACAGCGCCGGTGGCCACGTCCCATAGCCGAACGGTCCTGTCCGCGCCGGCGGTTGCGAGGGTGTGGCCGTCCGGGCTGAACGCCACCGAATAGACGTCCCCGGTGTGGCCGGTGAGGGTGGTGCGGTTCGCGCCGGTGGCCGCGTCCCATAGCCGAACGGTCATGTCGGCGCCGGCGGTTGCGAGGGTGTGGCCGTCGGGGCTGAACGCCACGGACAACACGGTGTCGGTGTGGCCGGTGAGGGTGGTGCGAACGGTGCCGGTGGCCGCGTCCCACAGGCGAACGGTCCTGTCACCGCTGCCGGTTGCCAGGGTTCGGCTGTCGGGGCTGAACGCCACGGACAACACGGTGTCGGTGTGGCCGGTGAGGGTGGTGCGAACAGTGCCGGTGGCTACGTCCCACAGCCGAACGGTCCTGTCACCGCTGCCGGTTGCCAGGGTTCGGCTGTCGGGGCTGAACGCCACCGAGTAGACCGAGTCGGTGTGACCGGACAGGCGTCGCTGCAGTGGGAGGGACGCGGCGTTGTCCAGGCTCTCGACGGATTCGGGAGTGTGGCCGGTGCGGTACGCCTGGACGGCCAGCAGCGAGGCGAGGTCGGGGTTGGTGCTGATGAGGGTGCCGGCCTGGAGGGCGAGCTGCCGGGAGAGGGCCGTCTGCCGTTCGGCGACGGCCGTCCGCTGCTGCCAGACGGCGTATCCCGCAGCGGCGAGTGCGAGGACGAGGACCCCGGCCAGGATCGTGTTGAGGCGTCTGCTGCGCCGGATGACGGCCTGCTGGCGCTGCCTGCTGGCGGTGAGGAAGGCGGCGATCCCGCTCGGTAGGCGGCGGTGCCGGGACCATTCGAGGCCTTCCGCGAGCGCCGTCCCGCCGAGCAGGTCACCGGGGTCCTTCTGCTCGGTCCAGCGGGCTCGCCGTTCCCGGGTGTGTTCGAGCCACTCCTGGAAGCGATGGTCCTGGTTGACCCACTCGCGTAGCGTGCCCCAGTCGCGGATGAGCGCGTCATGGATGAGCTCGGCAACCGGCTGTCCGGCCGGGGCGTCGGATCCTACGGGCGCGCGGGGCGTGTAGGTGGTGATGATCCGATAGTTGGTGAGGGCGGCGAGGACGGCGTCGATGGCTCGCTCGCTGCCGGGAACGGCGTCGGGGTCGGCTGCCATTTCGCGCAGCTCCCGCAGGGGGACCTGTGCGCGGATGGCCGGAATCTGGTGGCTCGGGTCGGCCGGGCGAACCAGGGAGGTCAGGATCCGCCGTGCGATGGACTGGTGGTCGGGGGCTAGCTGGTCGAGGGCGGTGTCGCACCAGGTGGTCAGGCTCCCGGTGACCGCGCCGATGCGCCGGTAGGCGTCATGGGTGAGGTAGCCGTCCTGGCGGTCTTGCCAGAGCTGGCTGAGGGTCAGCTCCAGCAGGGGCAGGACGGTGACGGGAGCCTGGCGGGTGGCGGTCCCCTCGAGGGTGGCGGCAAGGACGTCGGTGACGATCTGCTCGGGCAGTCCGGGCTGGAAGCGGGCGCCCACGTCCTGGGCGGGCAGGGTGATGATGTCGCGCAGGTCGTCCTGGCTCAGGCTGCCCGGCACGTTGAGGAGCCCAGGCATCGCGGCGTGCAGCAACTTCGGTGCTAGGGCGGCGAGTTGGTGGTAGAAATCATCGCGCATGATCAGGATCACCCGGAGCCGGGCGATCGAGTCGACCGCCGCGGCGAGCTGGTCCGCGATGGCCAGGCGGCGGTCCGGCCGTCGGCCGTCGGCGGGCTGGGCGAGGAACTCCTCGAACTGGTCGATGATGAGGATGATGCGCTGACAGTCGGGGGCGGCCGCGAGTCTGCGGGTGACGGCGGTGACGATCCCGTCGGTGGCGGCTCCGGGGAGCCCGGCGTGTTCGAGTTCGGCCGTCAGATCCTGCCTCGGTCTGGCGAGCACGGTTAACCACCGTTCGCTGCCCGGTAGTTCACCTGCGGCGAGGGCGGGTAGGACGCCGGCCTGGATCAGGGACGACTTGCCCGATCCTGAGGGTCCGAGCAGCAGCGTCAGCCGCCTGTGCCGGGCCAGGTTCGCCAGCACCCGCCGTACCGCGTCCCTGCGGCCCTCGAACCACCGGGCCTGCTCCGCGGTGAACGGTTCCAGTCCCCGGTAGGGGCACACGTCCCGCTCGGCCAGGTCGGGCCGGATCTCCCGCAGTGTCCGCGTCGGTGTGGCATAGGCGATGCCCTGCCCCCGCTCAAAGGCGTCGGGGGCGGTGATCTCGGTGACCATGCCAACGACCAGGCCGGTCACCTCGTCCAGGACCGGGCCGCCACTGAACCCGGTGGTCAGGTCGTTGGCACCGGTCAACTGCAGCAGCGCGCCCCTGCCCGCCCCGGGCGGCAGCAGATCACCGGCCACCCCGAAGCCGAAGTGCCCGCCCGGCGGGGCCTGTGCGGGGAACCCGAACGACCGCACCCGGTGGCCCCGGCAGCCCGCCGCAGCGCCCAACGGCAACGGCTCCATACCTGCAGTGGTCCCGTTCAGGCGCACGACAGCGACGTCGTCGCCTTCCGGGACACGCCAGGCCTCGTCCAGGACGCGGCCCTCCACCTGCGGCGCATCGTCCGCGTACGGAAAGACCAGCCGCACCCGCTCACCGGGCCCGCTTCCGGCGGCAGCCACCACGTGCGCGCACGTGACCAGGAGGCCCTCGGCCACCAGGAAGCCCGCCCCGACCACCTCACCGCCCGCTCCGAGGACCTGGGCCACGGCGGAAAGCAGTCCCGGCGTACGGCCACTGCCCGGCCCGTCATCGACGTTATCCATCGGCCAAGCCCGCACCCTGAGCGCCCGGGCTGCTGGGACGATTCCTGTTCCACATCACGGTCACCTTCGGGTGGTAGTTGGCACCGCTCTTGGTGATCACGACCCCGGCTTCGACCGCGAGGTCGATCCCGAACTCGACGGTGATCCCGCCAGGGCCGACCCTGCGCAGTTGGTCGGGTGTCGCGCGGGCCCCCCGGTGATCGGCTCCAAGGCCCCCTGCAGACTCACGGGCAGGTCATGAATGGCGTCGGTGACACGGCCGGCCTTCACCGGCCCCTCCGCCGCACCCGGCGCCTCGACCAGGACGAAGCCCCCGCCCTCCAAGGAATCCGAGCCAGAGGTGCCAAAGTCTCCTCCTTCACCTGTCCTGCTCGTAGCCGGCACCGACCAGCATGACGCCGACCGTGCGGGTACGACCTCTGCCGTCGCGGCCGGTAGCGGGACGGAGACACGCCGGGCGCTGTCTGCCTCGAATAGTCATCGAATCCAGTGCATGCCGTACCCAGAACTATCCATGCGAACTACGCCTCCTGAACCTCGCCCAGGCCGAAGCTCACCCGAGAGGCCGATAGCCACCGCGATCGACCAGCGGCTGTGTCTGGCGTTCACGGCCGCCGCCCCACCGGACGAGGCGACCCGCGCCGGGATCACGTTCAGCGGTCTCATCGGCAACCCTGCGCTCGGCCGCCCGCTGCACGAGGCCGGTGTCCAACTCCACGAGCGCCTGACCGATACCGCTCACGCCCTCGACCTCGACAACCGCACCCTGCCGATGGACCGCTCCTGGGAGGAGGAGCAGCACCTGGCGCGCCGGGCTGCTCGCCGCGGCCTGGTACCGGGTGGCCGCCCGCACCGACATCGGCTTCGCCTACACCCCGCTCCGTCCTCGCCATCCCGCAGGAGGCATGGCAGCAGATCACCTACCCCGCTGGAGGACGAGGCGGCATTCCGCGACACCGGGTGCGGCTGTACGAGCTGCCCTGCTCGTGCAGGAAGCCAGGCGGTGACCGGCGTGCCCGTGGCGGGCAGGACCACCGTGTCCCCCTGGACTGCCAGTAGCCAGCGGATGTCGCGGGCTGTGAGCCCGGTTCGGAACGCGACGTTGGTGCCGTAGTCGCCGTCGGCGATGACCAGAGGCGGGGTGTTCCCCCATTCGGCGAGTTCGTCGAGCAGGTCCAGGGCGATCTGCTGCTTGGTGCGGTGCGCGAGCCCGGGCGGGACCCCGACCTTCGCACACCGCACCGGATCCTCTGCCCACTTCTGTGGAAGGAACAGACGCCAGTGCAGCGGGGTCGACCCTCGCCCGG